>DKGH01000162.1:11893-12108 GCA_002453165.1 Verrucomicrobia bacterium UBA6775 | reverse complement strand
GGGCCGTGGCGGCCGATTATCACCGGGCTAAACGATCCGCACAACAACACCTGGCTAAACGACGTCTGGCGGACAAGCCATCTGCCTTATGGTGCCAATGGCAAGCGGTTGAGCATGGATCGGCGTATTGCGGCCAAGCGCCACAACGACGGGGCGAATCTGGCCTACCTCGACGGCCACGCCGGCTTCCGCAAGGGCAACCAGATCACCATCGA
>DKGH01000162.1:0-11483 GCA_002453165.1 Verrucomicrobia bacterium UBA6775 | reverse complement strand
GGTTTGGGCGATGACCTTTTGTTCCAGCTCGCGGGGCATATATTCGTAGTGGCTGAATTCCTCGGAGTGCAGCCCGCGGCCGCCGGTGAGGGAACGGAGATTGGTGGAGTAGTGGTACAACTCCATCTGCGGCACCTCAGCTCGGACGACTTGGAACGCACCCTCGGCATCCATGCCTAGGATTTTGCCACGTCGACTGGAGAGGTCGCCCATCACGGCTCCCATGAACTCCTCGGGCACACTGACCTCGATCTGGGTGATCGGCTCGAGGATGCAGGGCTTGGCTGACTGAAATGCCTCGCGGAATGCCTGCTTGCCGGCGATCTGGAACGCGACGTCCTTGGAGTCGACCGGGTGCATTTTGCCGTCGTAGAAATCGATGTCCACGTCGACCACGCGATAGCCAGCAAGGATACCATCGGTGCAGGCGCTGTTGACGCCTTTTTCCACGGAGGGCACGAACACGCGGTCGACATTTTGGCCGACGAGTGATTCATGAAAGTCGATGCCGCTATCACGCTGGCTGGGCTGGATACGCATCCACACCTCAGCGAATTGCCCGGCGCCGCCGCTCTGCTTTTTGTGTCGATACTTGGCTTCGCCGTTGCCACGGATGGTCTCGCGGAAGGGAATCTTTGGTGCGGAGAGGTCGATCTCGACTTTGAACCGCTCCTTCAATCGCTCCATGGCGACCTGCAAATGCAGTTCGCCCTGCCCGGAGACAACGGTCTGGTGGAGTTCGGGATCGACGTGGTATTGGAATGAGGGGTCCTCCTCGTGCAGCGCAGCCAGACCGACGGCGACTTTTTCCTCGTCGCCTTTGTTGTGTGGGCGTAATGCCTCGTGGATGTTGGGGTTCGGGTACTCCATTGGGGCAACTTTGACCTTGCGCTTGGTTGAGGTGAGCGTGTTGCCGGTGTGGGTGTTTTTTAGCTTAACCAGTGCCCCGATTTCGCCGGCGTTTAGCTGTTCCACTTTGTCGCGATTTTTTCCGTTGAGAATGAACATTTGCCCAAGGCGCTGGGGTTCCCCGGTGCTGGCGTTGAGGATTTCCTCGCCGGACTTGAGAGTGCCCGCGAGCACCTTGACGAAGGAGAGTTCGCCGAGATGTTGTTCGTTGATGGTCTTGAAGACAAATGCCACCGGATCCTCGTCGTCGAGTGACACGGTGATTTCGTTGTCCTCCGAGTCGGTGGCAGTCGATTCCGGATGATCATCAGGGGAGCTGCTGTACTTGGAGATAAAATCCATCAACCTTGACACGCCGACATTCGTCTCGGCGCTGGTGAAGAAGACCGGGATAAAGTTTTGTGATTCGAACGCCTTATGCAGACCGCCCCGGAGTTCCTCTTCGGTGATGCCCTCGTCAAAAAATTTCTCGAGCAACGAGTCGTCGGACTCGGCGACGAACTCGATCAGTTGCGTGTGCAGTTCATCGAGGCGGTTTGCTTCGTCGCCGGTGGCGGGGGATTCATCATATTCGCCACTTCCATAGGTCTTGTAGGTGAGCTTGGATTTGCGGATGACATCGAGTGCCTCGTTGAACTCGGGGCCGGCGTTGACCGGGATGTTGATCGGGAAAAAACGTTTCCCAAACGTATTCGCCAACTCCTCGAGGATCGGCTCGTGCTGGGCGTTTTCCGCGTCCATGCCATTGATGACCACGACCTTGGACAGCCCGAATTCCTCGGCGTAATCCCAGACCTTGGAAGTGCCGATCTCGATGCCGTGCGTGGCGTGGGCCACGATGACGGCCATGTCGGAAACTTTCAGTGCTGCGCGGCTCTCGGTGATAAAGTCGAGATAACCGGGGGTGTCGATGATGTTGAAACGGTTTTCCAGCCACTCGGCATGCAGCAACGAGGTGTGGATGGAAAACTGTCTCTCCTGCTCGGCCTTGTGATAGTCCGAGACCGTGGTGCCTTCCGTCACGGACCCGAGTCGGTTGATGTTTCCGCAACAGGCTAGCATGCATTCGCTCAGCATGGTCTTGCCAGAGGAGGCATGACCAACCAGTGCGACGTTCCTCAAGTTGGAGTGGGTGTAGTTTTTCATAACACAAAGGGGTTAGGCAATTGATTAGGCTCCTGCAGTAGGCTGAATGCAAGCCAGAGATATTCACCCCCACTTGGCCAAGCGACTCATCCGATTCAGTATGAATAACTTGCGTCTTTTCGGGTTTTTCTCGCGCTTGGCCAAGCGCTTCCGTAAATTCCTCCGCGTGGCAACAGTAAAGCCTTTCCCCGCTCTTCTGCCCGATGCCAGCCGGGCTTCTGAAATCTGCGAACTTCCCTACGACGTGATGTCTACCGCCGAGGCCAAACAAATGGCCGAGGGGCGGCCGTGCAGCTTTCTGCATGTCAGTCGACCGGAGATTGATTTGCCCGAGGGTACCGCGACGAATGACCCAAGTGTCTACGCCAAGGCGCGCGAAAATTTCGACCGCCTCATCGCCGATGGGGCGTTGCGCAGGGACGGGCAAGCGCACTTTTACCTGTATCGCCAGATCATGGGCGAGCATACGCAGCTTGGCCTCGTGGCGGTGGCGAGTTGTGCCGAGTATGATGCAAACACGATTCGAAAGCACGAGTTCACCCGACCGGACAAGGAGGACGACCGAGTGGCCCACCTAGAGGTGTTGGACGCACAGACCGGGCCGGTGTTTTTGACCTACCCGGCCGATGCTGAGCTTGATGCGTTGTTCGAGCGGGTTGCCTCCGGTGAGTCGGATGTGGACTTCACAGCACCGGATGGTGTTCGCCACACGTCGTGGACCATCGCTGCCGGCGAAGACACGGCATTCGTTGAATCGCGTTTTGATGGCATTCCAAATCTGTACATCGCGGACGGGCATCATCGCAGCGCGGCGGCTTCGCGGGTGAACCAAAGCCGATCCGGTGCCGGAACGAGTGACCTGTTTTTAACCGTAATCTTCCCGCACGACCAAATGCAGATTCTCGCCTACAACCGTGCGGTGAAGGACTTGAACGGATTGTCAATTGACGAATTTCGAACAGCGCTTGGCCAAGCGTTCGAGATTGAGCCAAGCGGTCAGGCGCAACCAACCGGTAAGCACGAGATTGGACTCTACCTTGACGGTGCTTGGAGCACACTGCGTCCCAAGCCGGACACCATCGACCCCGACGACGCGATCAAGCAACTCGATGTCAGCATCCTGCAGGATCACGCTTTGGCGCCGGTACTCGGGATCGACGATCCTCGCCGGAGCAAACGCGTCGCATTCGTGGGCGGGATTCGGGGGACTGGTGAACTGGAAAAACTAGTCGACGGCGGTGAGTTTGCATGTGCCTTTTCGATGTATCCGACGAGCATTGAGGACTTGATGACCATCGCCGATGGGGGAGGGATCATGCCGCCGAAAAGCACCTGGTTTGAGCCCAAGCTGCGCGACGGCATGTTCAGTCACCAAATCGTCTGATCACCGTCCGGCGGCTTCGCGGACGCGCTCTAGAATCACCTCCGCGATGAATGGCTCCGTGCCGATGCTGGCGGAGTACCAGAGCCTTTTTCCACGGCGCTCGGTGGGATTAACCCAGGTGGGTTGACCATTCGCCATCCGCTCGCGAACCCTTTTTTCCGTTTCCCCAAGCATGACCGGGATGTCCTCGAATGAGTGGAGTCCGTCGCTGATGAAAAAGGGTACCATCACGATGTTTTTCGTTTCGGCCAACTCATAACACGCCTCGACGTGCGGTTCCTCCTCCATGAAAACTGCGAGCACACCGGCATATTCGCCGTTGGCCCGAATGCGATCCGCCTGATCTTCGATTGCCTTTCGCGAATTCTCGTTGTTGCTCGCGCCGTGTCCGGCGATGAATAACGTGGTGTTTTCCGCGCGGGGGAGGGAGGGGAATGGGTGTGCCTCGACGATGCCTTCCGCCCGGGCGATGAGTGCCCCGGTCATGCTCTCATGCGTGCCGATGGGTCCACAGTAGTGGATCGTCTGGCCGTTTTCGTTGCGGGTCGTTTCAAACGAGCCGTCTTTGCGCTGCGCAAAGCCCAGTTCACGGGGCAACACTTCCTCGGTAAAGTAACCTTCGCTGATGAAAAGCGGGACCACGAAAACACGCCTGGCAAACACGCCACGCAACACGGCGCTAACGCCCGGTTCCAATTTCCAAAATGCCTCCTCAACTTGCGCGAAAATATTTCGATCGCGGAGTGCGTCGGCGTGTTGGTAGGTGGTGCTGGCTGAGTCCACGTTGAGCGTGGAGCCGTGCCCCAATAAGACTAGTGCGCTGTCTGAAAAATCGTCGGCCATACCGCTGCGACAAATAACTCCTTCAGGTCTCGCTCTGTTGCAAGCCACAAAAAAACGGGCAGCGATTCCGCTGCCCGTCAAGAGGTGTTAACCTAGCGTAAATTATTCGCCCGGCTTGTCGCCGTCTTCCTCGTTCGCGTCGATGACCTCGTCGCGTTTGTTCTTGAACTCCTCGCGGATTTCCTTGATGCGCTCGCGAACTTCCTCGCGGTTGCCCTTCATGCCTTCGAACCAATCCTCACGGAGGTTTTTCAACTGCTCGCGTAGGCCTTCCTTGTCATCGTCGGATGCGTCCTTCAACTGCTTGTGCAAACCCTTCACCTTTTCATGATGTTCCTTGGCAGCTGTCTCGAAGGCTTCGCGCAGTTCCTTGATCTTGTCGTCATCGCGAACCAATTTGCCGAAGGCGCGGCCTTGATGCTTGATCTTGTGCCCCTTGCGCTTGGCATCCTTGTGATGCTTTTTGCGCTTCTCGAATGCAGCCTTGAGGCGCTCTTTGATCTTTTCGCGATCAACTTTCGGGCGCTCTTTGCCGCCTTCCTTGGCATCGTCTTTGGCGTCATCCTTCTTATCCGTTAAATCTGGTTTCGGTTTATGCGGTTTCGGACGAGCTGTTGCGTATTCCGGGGCCATGAATGCAGCAGCAACGGCGCCGGCGATGAGTAGTGACTTGAGTTTCATCTCAGTTCTTTTGTTTTCAGTTTCGGTTTAAAATTGGCGAGTCCCCCTCGCCGTTTCCAAGGATTCCATTGCAATCTCCGTGCCACCACAACAGAAAGTCGTAAGTTGTTATAAATCAAATGTTTGAGATTTTTAATTTAATCCAATTCGCCTCGTTTTTCTGAAGTATTGGGAATTATTTCCCATGCAATCTGCCATTGAGGTGGGAATTATTCCCCATAATCAGTCGCGCTTGGCCAAGGCTGGTTTTCTCCGTAAAGTGCCGCTCACCATGATTTCACGGATTTTATACAATTCGGTTGCCTGCTTGGCCAAGCGGGCGATGGCTGCTTCACTTGCAATTGCGCTTGGCCAAGCGGCTTGGGCGGCCAAGCCAAACATCGTGTTCATCCTGGCCGACGACATGGGCTACGGCGATGTGCAGGCGTTGAACCCGCGATCCAAGATTCCCACGCCGCACTTGAACCGCTTGGCCAAGGAGGGAATGACGTTCACCGATGCGCACTCGCCCTCCGCGGTTTGCACGCCCACGCGATACGCCGCGCTGACGGGCCGGTACTGCTGGAGGTCGAAACTCAAGCGCGGGGTTCTCAACGGCTACGGGGCACCATTGCTGGAGCCAAACCGGGAAACGGTCGCTGGTATGTTGCGCAAGAATGGCTATCACACGAGCGTTGTCGGCAAGTGGCACCTTGGGTTGGGATATCAAAAGAATGCAGGTGGAGAGATTGACTACGCCAAGCCGATTACAGACGGCCCGAATCAGCACGGGTTCGACTACTCGTTCATCATCCCGGCATCGCTCGACTTTCCACCGTACATTTATATCAAGGACGGAACCATCACCGAACTACCCACCGTGAAACAGCCAGCGGTTCGTTTTCCCGGGTACCTGCGCAGCGGCCCGCGTCAGCCCGGGTTGACGATGGACGACTGTCTTGACGACCTCACGAAGGAGGCTGGCCGGGTGATCCGCGATCGTGCCAAGCGCAAGCAGCCATTCTTCCTCTACTTTCCTCTTACGGCCCCGCACAAGCCGGTGCAGCCTCATCCGCGTTTCATCGGCAAATCCAAACTGGGCCTGTACGGCGACTTTGTGATGCAGGTCGACTGGACGGTCGGCCAGGTGATGCAGGCGCTCGAGTCGGCTGGTGTGGAGAAAAACACGCTGCTGATTTACACCAGCGACAACGGCTCGTTCATGTATCGCCGAGGCGCTGACGAGACGGAAGATCACGTCAGCGACCCGACGGTTCAGGCGTACAACGAGAAGCATCACACCGCCAATGGCGACCTGCGAGGTACCAAGGCGGACGTGTGGGAGGCCGGCCATCGCGTGCCGTTTTTTGCGCGTTGGCCGGGCGTGATCGAGGCCGGGTCAGTTTGCGAAAAGACCACTGCGCACGTCGACCTGTTCGCCACCTGTGCTGAGATTGCCGGGGGCACGCTTTTGGAAAACTCGGCGGAGGACAGTTTCAGTTGGCTACCGTTGTTCAAGGGCGGCGACTGGAGTCGGCCGCGCGCGCCGGTAATCAATCACAGTGCTTCCGGCATGTTCGCGTTGCGCAGCGGCAAGTGGAAGTTGATCGCCGGCAACGGTTCCGGCGGACGGCAGGCGCCCAAGGGCAGGCCGTTCCAAAAACCGTTCATGTTGTTCGACTTGCAGGCTGATCTCGTGGAGAAAAACGACCTGGCCAAGGCCAAGCCGGAGTTGGTCGAGGAGTTGACGGCCAAGCTCGAGGCGGTCCGGTCTAAGGGTCGCAGTCGCTGATCAACTGGTCGGGAGCTGTCGGTCGAACCAAGCGGCGCTTTCGCCCGGCAATGGCCGCTTGGCCAAGCGCTTGGCCTGCTTGGCCCGTTGGTAGGCGACCGGATCGAAGATACCGGGAGCGCGCTTGGCCTGTGCCGCGTTTTCCTTGTCTTTCTGGGCCTGGATGAGGGCGTCCCGGTCGAGCGAGTCGCCACCCAGTTCCGCGGAAACTGCCGCGATGCTCGAAATGGTATCGCCCACGGCCGCCGGCTGCCGACGCTCGTCCGTGCGGTCTCCCGGGCGTTTCATAAATCTGGAAATCAGGCCCATGACAGTTCGGCCACCTTCCGTTTCGCCCGGAAAAAGTCAAGCGCCCGAGCCTCGATGAATTCAGGGCGTTCCACTTTTTTGACTTGTTCGGGCGGAGTGAAACCGACAAGCTGTCCGACCCGCCGGATTAACCTGCGGGACTGCATTCAAACGATATGAAAAAACTACTTACCCTCCTCGCCCTGATGGGGCTGGCCGTTGCGCCGCAGGCACAGGTCACACTGGGCGACAAAATCGCCGAGGCCGAAGCCGGGTGGATCGTCGGCATCTGGGAAGCCGATCTCGATGGCAACAAGGTTTCCCTCTCCTTCAATTGGGCCATTAAGGATCACGTGCTCGCATTCCACTTTAAGGGCAACAACAGTGAGTCCTACAGCCTGATCGCGCTGAACGCCGAAACCGATGAAGTCGAGCAAACCGGCTATGACAACAAGGGCAAGAAGAGCAAGGGCTCATGGGGGCCTAAGGACGATATGCCGATGCTGACTCTCACTAGAAAGGATGACAACGGCAATGACAGCACCATGGGCGTTGCGTTTCGTCGCATCGACCAGAACAACATTGAGTTGCAGATTTTCCCTGTGGATGCCGATGGCACGGTCGCTGACTTTTCTGAGTTCAGCTTCGAGATGAATCGGGTCAAGTCCAAGAAATAATTTCAACCGCAATAAAACGAAAAGGCTCCCGCGAAACGGGAGCCTTTTTCTTTGGCCAAGCGTTTGGCCAAGCGGCGGATTAAATTTCGATTTGACCGCTGTAGACAAAATCGGCAGGGCCGGAAAGCTGGACGTTTTTGAAGCCTTCGCCCTCGGTCTCGAACGCCACACCGAGATCGTCGCCTCCCAGCACGCGTACCGAGATGGGAGAGCTGTAGCCATGCAGCTTGGCCGAGATCAACCCGGACGCGGTGACGCCGGTGCCGCAGGCGAGTGTCTCGCCAACGCCGCGTTCGTAGGTGCGCACGCGGATTGAGTTGTCGCCGGTCAACTGCACGAAGTTCACGTTCGTGCCGGCCGGGGCGTAGTGGTCGTGATGGCGAATTTCGTGACCCAGCTCGGAGACCATCACCTTGTCGGCGTCGTCGACAAACAACACCGCGTGAGGCACGCCGGTGTTCACCGAGTGGATTTCGGTTTCACCGGTCGAGGTGCTGATGCGGTCGCCAAGGCGCAAGTTCTCCGGTGGCGTGAGTCCGATTGTGACACGTTCGCTTTCGAGGTTGGATTGGATGACTCCGGCAAGTGTTTCGAACGAAATCGAACTGCGGCCGTCGAGTTGTCGCTGGGCGAAACGGGCGAAGCAGCGAGCACCGTTGCCGCACATTTCTGCCTCGGTGCCGTCCTGATTGAAAAAATCCCAGCCGAGGTCGGCGTCGCCCTTTGCCTCGCGCAGCAACAGAATGCCGTCGGCGCCGACGCCGCGCTGGCGGTGGCAGATTTTTTGGATCTGCTCCGTCGTCAATTGGAGGCCAAGCTCGCGATTATCGATCATCACGAAATCGTTCCCGGCCCCGTTCATCTTTGTAAACTCAACCAGCACGCCGCCAGTTTACCTGACTCAGAAACGGACGCAAACCCAGGATGTCGGAGGTTGTTTAAACGCAGAGGACGCGGAGGGCCGCAGAGGTTTTACTTTGACGGTTTTGCTGTGCTTGCCGAAAGTCGCCTTTCACCTTTTTACAAAAATGAAAAATCATCTGTTTACCGTGGCTGCGTTCGTGCTGGGTTTAGTTTTGTTGCGACCGGCTCGGAGCCATACGGCGTGGTCGTCGACGAAGGGCCGGTTTATGACGGGCAAAAGAAACTGATCGATTCCTTCGTGAAGGCGTACACCGATGGCGATGCCGAGGGCTGCGAGAAGCTCTATACTGAGGACACGATTTACATGCAGGCGGAGTTGCCGATGGAGGTGGGGCGCGACGTGGTGCTGGCCGGTTATCAAGAGTATTTCAAAAGTCGCACCAACAAAATTATCGAGATGGCCGAGCCGATCGCGGAGGTTATCACGTTTGGCAACATGGCCGCCTTTCGGGGCACCGGTAAAAACATCGAGGAAACTCCGGCTGGAGTGCGAAAGACCAAAACTTACAAGTACATGATCCTGAGCGAAAAACAGCCGGACGGCTCGTGGCAGATGAAGTGGGACATTTACAACTACGACGCCGACTACGGGGAGGATTAAATCGCCCGGCTACCGGTAGTGATCGCGGCGTTGTGTGACCTGATTGATGTAGCGGCGCGTGCCGGGGTAGTCCATGTTTTGCATAAACAACGCGCTGTTGGTGCGTGCGGCATCCTTGGCCCAGCGCAGAACGTGGGCGCGCCCAGCGTTGTAATCGGCCAGCGCATAGGGCAGGGGATCGTCAGCACGCGGATACCTCGCCAGCCGCGTTTTCAAATAGTACGTCCCGGCGAGGATGTTGGTGCGCGGATCGTAAACGTGCGTGTGCTCGAAGTCGCGCACGCCGTGTTCGTCGGCCCACTCGAACGCGGCCAGTTCCATCAACTGCATCAGCCCGATCTCGCCGGCCTGGCCCACCGCCTTTTCGTCGAAGCGACTCTCCTGCCAGATGACCGCCTTGATCAGCGCGTACTCCACGCCGAACTCCGTCGCCGCATCGCGGATGATGCCGTTGTAACGCCGCTCCGCCTGATTGTTCCACCACCAGTAATACGCCGCGGCATCGATGACGATCAGCAACAGCAGCCAGCGCAGCCACCGGCGTTTGGGGCGTCGACGGCGCACGGTCAGTAGTCTCTGCCAGAGGCACTGGCGCGGCACGATTCCCGCCAATCGGCCAGCTCCTTGGCCAATCGCTTGGCCAAGCCAGGCTCGCGCTTGGCCAAGTCCTGTTTCTCCGACGGGTCGGTGATGAGGTCGAACAGCTGCGGCGCGCCCTTGTCCTTGCCGCCGGAGTAAAGCTTGTACCGGTCGCCGATCCACGCGGTTTGGCCCTTCGACTCAAAGCCAATCGGTCGGCCGCGCTCGGCTAATTTGCCGTCGAACAACGGCACGAGACTGATGCCGTCGATCGGTCTGGCGGTGACCGGCTCGACGCCGAGCAGCGCGAGGATCGTCGGCAGATAGTCGCTGGTGACGCACGGCACGTTGGTGGTGCGGCCGGGCTTGATCCGTGCCGGCCACTCGACCAGTCCCGGCACGCGGATGCCGCCCTCGAGCAGCGAACGCTTGCGGCCGCTCAGGTGCCCGGCGCTTCCGGGGGCCTTGCCGGTCTGGCCCTCGGGGCCGTTGTCGCTGCAGAAAAACAGCAGCGAATTTTCCGCCGCGCCCAGTTTGCGCAGTTCGCCGCGGAGTCGCCCGACCTGTTCGTCCATCGCGGTGATGCAGCCGTAGTAATGCTGCGCGTACTTCGGGTAATTCCTGTACATCGCCGCGTGCCTCGGCCCGGCGACGACCGGCAGGTGCGGTGTGTGAAACCAGATGATGCTAAAAAACGGCTGCCTGGCCTCGGTGGCCTTTTGGATGAACGGAATGGCGCGATCCATGATCACGCGCGAGTTCGCGCCGCGGGTGTTTTCGGTGACGCTCTCGCCGCGCTCGTTCCAGTAGGCGGTGCCGTATGGGTTGGCCTCGGTCGCGGCCGCCACCGGATCCCACCACTGCCTGGAGTTGTTGCCCTTGGGCCTGAAAAGCGGATCCCACGTCGGCACCTTCGACTCGGTGCTGAAGCAGATGTCGAAGCCGTTCACCTGCGGCGGCGAATAATTCTTCGCGCCGCGAGGGCCGCCGCGGTTGGCGTCCTTCACCGTTTTCGTGAGCGTGCCAAGGTGCCATTTGCCGAAGTGGCCGGTGGTGTAGCCCTGTTTTTTCAACAGCTCGGCCAGCGTCAACTCCTCCGGCTTCATGTGGCCGCTGTTCGCGAAAGGGATGCCGTAGCGGAACGGGTGCCGGCCGGTGATGCAGCTGCCACGCGTCGGACTGCAAACCGGTGCTGCCGCGTAAAACCGGTTGAACTTCATCCCCCCCTTGGCCATCGCATCGAGGTGTGGCGTGCGGATGACTTTGTTGCCATTGAAACCCACGTCGCCCCAGCCGAGGTCGTCACACATGATGAGCACAATATTGGGCTTCTCTATAGCCAAGGCGCCGCTCAAACCAAGCGTGGTCGTGATAAGGCAAAGTAGACGTTTCACGCCGCGACGATACGGAGCCGGTTGAACACTGGCAAAATTCTTTTACGAATCCATATTTAGCGCTTGGCCAAGGGGGAGGCGGGTCTTGCAACCGGCTTGGCTTTGCTGTAATTCACCCGGCCGCGTTTTTACGCGCTTGGCCAAGTTTGCAGCTTCCGCCCGTTTCCGGGCATGTGCCGATGGCATTGATTGTTCAAAAATACGGCGGATCGTCGGTGGCCGACATCGACCGCATCCGCAACGTCGCCAACCGCGTGGCCGAGTACCGGCAGCGCGGCGATCAGGT
>DKGH01000080.1 GCA_002453165.1 Verrucomicrobia bacterium UBA6775 | reverse complement strand
AGGATGCCGGCCACCGTGTCGTGCACGGACGGATGCGGGCCAACGTGCGCTTGGCCAAGCGGGATGAAAAACAGTGCGACCAACAGGATGGCCAGAATGTTTGTCGCAGGTTTGGGTCTAGTCATTTAGTCGTGCCTCCTCGGCGGTCGCGGACGCTACGGCACTTGGCCAAGCGATGCACGCTCAATCCTGAGAAAAACAGGGTTGCAATAGCCGTAGCCGTGGGCACTATCTGCCTGTCTTAATCACTCTTCCGCGAGGAAAGACGATAAGGAGTCATGCTGAGTATTTACGGAAATTCATCCGGCCGATTTTGCGACGGTCTGAGTCGGCGTAATTTTCTGAAAATTGGTGGTTTAGGGATGGGTGGATTGGCTTTGCCGGAATTGCTTCAAGCCTCGGCGGCTCCTGGTGGAGGTAAACGCGAAAAATCCATCATAATGATCTACCTTCCAGGCGGTCCACCGCATCAGGACATGTATGACCTGAAGATGGACGCGCCGAGGGAAATTCGCGGTGAATTTAAGCCGATCTCGACCAGCGTTCCGGGTGTCCAGATTTCCGAGATGCTGCCGAAAATCGCCCGACAGATGCACAGGTCCACAGCGATTCGCTCCGTGGTGGGTGCGCGTGACGAGCATTCCAATCATATCTGCTTCACCGGTCATCCGCTTGGGGCTCAGAAGCCACCCGGCGGTTGGCCAACCTTTGGTGCGGTTATCTCCAAGATGCAGGGTGCACAAAACCCGGCGATGCCACCGTTCGTCGGCCTGGAAAACAAAATGAAGCATCGCCCTTATAACGCTGCTACTCCTGGCTTTTGTGGCGTGGCGCACAAGTCATTCCGGCCCGAGGGTGATGGCAAAGCCGACATGACCCTGAAGGGAATCGACCTGGAGCGTTTGAAAGACCGGATGGGCTTGCTGAAAAGTTTTGATCAGTTTCGACGGGACGTGGATGCAGAGGGATTGATGGATGGGATGGATGCCTTCAACCAGCAGGCGTTTGGCATCCTGACCTCGAGCCGGTTGGCTGAGGCGCTGGACTACACGAAGGAGGACCCTCGCACGATCGAGATGTACGGCAAGGGCGACAAGGCGATTCGCGGTGACGCGGCGCCGAGAATTCTTGAACAGTTCCTTGTGGCGCGTCGGTTGGTGGAGGCCGGAGTGCGGGTGGTGACGGTGGCGTTCAGTTTTTGGGATTGGCACGGCAACAACTACGGTAATGCCCGTAAGGATATGCCGATGTTTGATCAGGGTGTATCGGCCTTGATTCAGGACCTGCACGACCGCGGCCTGAATAAGGACGTGGCGGTCTGCGTCTGGGGAGAGTTCGGCCGAACGCCGAAGATCAACAAGAACGGCGGCCGTGACCATTGGCCCCGCGTCTCATGCGCTCTCCTTGCCGGGGGAGGGATGAAACACGGACAGGTGATTGGTGCGACCGATCGGCTTGGTGGAGAGGCCACCGAGCGGCCGGTGCATTTTATGGAGGTTTTAGCCACATTGTATCGTCACGTTGGGATTGACGTTGCATCCGCGACGCTTCCTGACTTGTCCGGTCGACCTCAGTTTATTACTGACGGCCATCTGCCAATAAAAGAACTTATATAAATATATAATTTGCTTGTCATCCATCTGCGTCAATAAGAATATTTCTTTTTATGTTAAGATCATTAATAATATTATTATCTGTTTTTTCCGCTTTTTCATTAATTGGAAATGAAGAGACTTCTGTTGCGAAAAAGTCACTGGAATCAAAATCCAATAATAAAAATGACAAACAACAGAAAGAAGATGTATCTGATGCGTTAAGTGAAAGAAACACTGTAGATATTAGATTAAAATTAATAACTAGTCATATTAAAAATCTGGAGGCTTCAATGAAGCCTTACACTGAGTCGATATTTGGAACAGGTGAGAAGTTTGAAATGATTCCCATACCTGGCGGTCAATTTTTCATGGGAAGTCCTGAAAATGAAAATGATAGATCTGAGTCTGAAGGGCCTGTCAATGAAGTTAAAATTTCTCCTTTTTGGATGGCGAAAACTGAAACTACTTGGAATTGCTACACTCTTTTCATGTATGCAGAAGAGGAAAAAATGGTAATGAAGATCCGTGGATATAAGCCAGGCTTAAATAAAGTTTCTGATGCTGTTGCACGTCCAACAACTCCTTATGTAGAAATGAGTTTTGGTATGGGCACAGATGGTTTTCCTGCAATAAGCATGACCCAACATGCGGCAAATATGTATTGTAAGTGGCTGTCAGCGAAAACTGGTCATTATTACCGCCTCCCTACTGAAGCTGAATGGGAGTATGCTTGTCGAGCTGGAACGAAAACTGCATTTAGTTTTGGAGATGATGAAAAATTAATTGATGAATATGCTTGGTACGGTGATAATAGTGACGAAAAGTATCAAAAAGTTGGAACAAAAAAACCTAACCCTTGGGGTTTGCATGATATGCATGGAAATGTCTCTGAATGGGTTCTAGATCAATTTTTTGAGGATGGTTATAATAAATATAATGAAATTGTTTCAGACCCTTTTATCTATGGTAAGGAGCTTTATCCTCGCGTTACTAGAGGCGGATCATGGATGGATAGCCCAGCTGATCTTCGTAGTGCAGCGAGATATCCTTCTTCAGAAGACTGGAAGGAACAGGATCCTCAACTGCCGCAAAGCATTTGGTACCACACGGACGCGCAATTTCTTGGTTTCCGCGTCGTGCGCCCGTTGATCATCCCGTCATCGGAGGAGATGCATAAGTATTGGACAACCGAGGGCGAACCGGATTAAGCTGCCTTTCCGTTCCTTCTTAACGATTTTTTGAATTTTACGTCATGAAGAAAACAAAACGTTCTCCAAAGAAAAACGCGGCGCTTGATCGTCGAGATTTCATCAAGACCGGTGCCGCTGCAGCGGCGTTGGGCAGTTTGTCGATCGAGCGCGGCGCGTTCGCGCAGGCCAGTGACACCGTCAAGGTGGCCTTGATTGGATGTGGTGGTCGTGGTACCGGCGCAGCTAATCAGGCTCTCAGCACCAACGGCGATGTGAAACTCGTTGCCATGGCCGATGCCTTCAAGGACCGCATGGACGCCAGCCAAAAGGGACTTCAACGTTCACATGGTCTCAAGGTTGACGTCAAGGATGAGAACAAGTTCATCGGTTTCGACGCCTACAAAGAAGCCATCGCGCTGGCGGACATGGTCATCCTCGCGACCCCTCCGGGCTTTCGTCCTGTGCACTTTGCCGAGGCGATCAAGCAGGGCAAGCACGTCTTCATGGAAAAACCGGTGGCCGTGGACGGACAGGGTGTGCGTCAGGTGCTCGCTGCTGCGCAGGAAGCGAAGAAGAAGAATTTGAAAGTGGGCGTTGGTCTTCAGCGTCATCACCAACTCGGTTACCAGCAGGTCGTGCAGCAGATTCAAGACGGGGCGATCGGTGACATTGTTTCCGCCCGTGCCTATTGGAACGGCGGAGGCGTCTGGGTGCGTGACCGTAAAGGTATGGAGCAACGCGCCGGAAGAAAGCTCACCGAGATGGAATACCAGATGCGTAACTGGTACTACTTCGTCTGGTTGTGTGGCGATCACATCACCGAGCAGCACATCCACAACCTTGATGTCATCAACTGGGTCAAGGGCACCTACCCGACCAGTTGCCAGGGCATGGGTGGACGCGAGGTTCGTAAGGGAATCGACCATGGCGAGATCTATGATCACCACGCGGTCGAGTACAAGTACGAGGACGGCAGCTACATGTTCAGCCAATGCCGCCATATCCGCAAGTGCTGGAATAGTGTTTCAGAGCACGTTCAAGGTACCAAAGGCCGGGGAACGGTGAGCGGTCCGCACATGCTAACCGACAATGACGGGAAAGCGATCTGGCGCTTCGGTGGTGGTGGCAAAAATCCTTACCAGCAGGAGCACGACGATCTGTTTGATGCCATTCGCAATAACAAACCCTTTAACGAGGCCGAGTATGGCGCAACCAGTTCGCTGACCTCTGTGATGGGCCGCATGGCAACCTACACCGGTCGGATGATTACCGCCGAGGAGGCGTTGAACTCCGACGAAAACACCATGCCGGAAATCCTCGGTTGGGAAGCCGCTCCACCGACCCTTCCAGATCAGGACGGTCGCTACGCCATCGCCATTCCGGGCCAGACCCGCTACGGCGTCATCGAAAAGTCGTAAGCCAAGCTACATCAATCTCAAACCGGACGGCACCAGCCGTCCGGTTTTTTTGTGGCTACAGGTCCAGCGCGTGCGCTTGGCCTAGCGTTGAGTGGAAACCGAACTTGAATGGGTACGGACGGCTGTCCCAGCCGTCCTCTTGTATCTATGGTTATTGTCGGGGACAGGAATGTCCCCGCTCCTTGGCCAAGCGCTTGGCCAAGCGTGGGATGCTTAACCGTGCGTCGGTTAGCCGCAGCACTTTTTGTATTTTTTGCCGCTGCCGCAGGGGCAGTGGTCGTTCCGGCCGACCTTGACGGAGGCTCGAACCGGTTCGGCCTTGGCCACGGCTTCGGCGGCTTCGCCGACCATGTCCTGTGCCTCGTTGGCGGCGCGGCGTTCCTCGGCACCAAAGGCGCTGGTGGATTGGTGAATGGCCTTTGACGGCAGGTTTTGAAGGAAGCTGTGGAACGCCTCGACACTGGACGCACTGCGAAAGGTGTTCTGGCAGATGTCTGTCCAGATGTTGACCTGCAACTCCTCGAACATCCGGTAGCCCTCGGCTTTGTACTCGAGGATCGGATCGCGTTGGCCATAGGCGCGGAGCCCGATGCTGTAGCGAAGGCTGTCCATCTCATAGAGGTGCTCCTGCCAGAGTCGGTCGATGGAGTTGAGGATGGTATAACGCTCGACGGTTGTCAGGGCATCCTGTTCCTCGAAACTAATCTTGAGTTTGTATGCCTCCTTGGACTTTGCGGAGATGTCGTCAAACAGGAGCGTCTGGTGGCCGGACATTTCGGAGTCGTCCGTGGACTTCGTTTCGCCCTTGGCTTTGCCCTCGGCGAGTTCGCGCAGGCTGGCCTCGGAAACGGCGATGGGAAAGGTCAGCGTGGCCCAGTCGGCAAGCTGCTGGAGTTCCCAGTTCGTCGGGTCGATTTCGCGGTTGCAGCATTGTTGCACCTTGTCGGCGATCACTCGATCCATGATGTTGAGCAGTTCGCCCTGCACCTCGTCGGCGTGCATGATCTCGTTGCGGAACCCGTAGATTTCCGCGCGCTGCTTGTTCATCACGTCGTCGTACTCGAGCGTGCGTTTGCGGATCTGGAAGTGATGTTGCTCGACGTTTTTCTGGGCTTTTTGAATGGCCGGATTGAGCATGCGGCTCTCGAGAGGTTCTCCCTCCTCCATGCCCTTTTCGACGTAGCTGAACATCTTGTTGCCGCTGGCGAAGATGCGGAGCAGGTCGTCCTCCAGTGACAGGTAAAAGTGGGTTGATCCAGCGTCGCCCTGCCGTGCGCAGCGGCCGCGAAGCTGGCGGTCGATGCGCCGAGATTCGTGGCGTTCGGTGCCGATCACGTGCAGGCCGCCCAGTCCTTCGACGCCTTCGCTGAGTTTGATGTCGGTACCGCGACCGGCCATATTGGTGGCGATGGTGACGGCTCCTTTTTGACCGGCGCGTGCGACGATTTCCGCCTCCTGTTCGTGGTACTTCGCGTTGAGGACGCTGTGGACGATGCCGTTTTTCTTGAGCATCCGGGAGATGAGTTCGCTGACCTCGACCGACACGGTGCCCACCAGAATGGGGCGGCCCTGCCGATGGATGTCCTTAATCTCAGTCATCACGGCGTTGTATTTCTCTCGCTTGGTCTTGTAGATCGAGTCGTTTTTATCAACGCGGATACAGGGCCGGTGGGTGGGGATGGTCACAACCTCCAGCTTGTAGATGTCAAAAAATTCATTCGCCTCCGTGGCAGCCGTGCCGGTCATGCCGGCGAGTTTGTCGTAGAGCCGGAAATAATTTTGGATGGTGATCGTCGCGAGCGTCTGGGTTTCCTGCTCGATGGTGACCCCTTCCTTGGCCTCGACCGCCTGATGGAGACCATCGCTCCAGCGTCGGCCCGGCATGGCGCGCCCGGTGTGTTCATCGACGATGATCACCTTGTTTTCCTGCACCACATACTGCACGTCGCGAATGTACAGGCTGTAGGCCTTGAGCAACTGGCCGGTGATGTGGATGGTCTCAGCCTTTGACTTGAATACGTCCTGCAGCTTGGTCTTGGCTGCCATGCGGGACTGGGCGTCGAGCGAGTCGTCGGTGTCGATCCGGTGCTGTTCCTCCGTCAGGTCAGGCAGCATGAACGCCTCGGTGTCGTTGGGGCTGAGGAACGCACGACCTTTTTCCGTTAGATCGGCGTCGTGGCTCTTTTCCTCGATCCCGAAGAACAACTCCTCTTTTTGGTCGTAAAGATCTTTTTTCGATTGGTCGGCGTGCAGGGCGAGTTCGGCCTTGTCGAGCAGCTTTTGATTTTGCGGTTCCTCGAGCAACGCAAGCAGGCGTGGGCTTTTGGGTTCGCCGAGGCGCGACTTGTAAAGTAGCAGGCCAAGTTCTGCGGAAAGTTCATCCGCATTCTCCGACGGGGCTTCGTTCTGCAGGGTCTTGCTGAGTTTTTCCGCCTCGATCAGGTAGCCGTTGACGAGTTTGTGCTGGGCCTGGACGAGGCTTTTGATCTTCGGGTTCGCCTGCCGATATTCCTTGTCGAGACTGGCTGCCGCAGGACCGCTGATGATTAGCGGAGTCCGGGCTTCGTCGATCAAAATGGAGTCCACCTCATCGACGATGGCAAAGTAATAATTGCGCTGCACCTGGTCCTCGGCACGACCGGCCATGCCGTTGTCGCGCAGGTAGTCGAATCCAAACTCCGAGTTGGTGCCGTAGGTGATGTCGCAGTTGTACTGCTCGCGCCGCTGCGTGGGGTTCATGTCATTGACAATGCAACCCACCGAGAGGCCAAGCAGCTTGTAGATGGCGCCCATCCATTCGCTGTCACGCTGAGCAAGGTAGTCATTGACGGTGACCACGTGGACACCTCTGCCGCTCAGGGCGTTGAGATAAACCGGCAGGGTGGCGACGAGTGTTTTACCTTCACCAGTGGACATTTCCGCGATGCTGCGGTTGTGCAGGGCCATGCCGCCGACGAGTTGGACGTCGTAGGGGATCATCTCCCAGTCGAGGTCGTTGCCCCTCACATGTACCTTCGTACCGCAAAGCCGTCGGCAGGCGTTTTTCACCACGGCGAACGCCTCGGGGAGGAGACTCTCCAGTTCCCGAGCGAGTTCCTTCTTGTCATCGATTGTCGAGAGGCGCTCCTTCCAGTCTGCCGTCTTTTGACGTAGCACATCGGCGGACACCGTATGCAGTTCTTCCTCGAGCCGGTTGATGACGCCGACACGCGACTGGTATTTTCGAACGATCCGATCGTTTTTACTGGGGAACAGTTTGCTTAAAAAACCCATTTTCGTTCCAACAAAGGGGCAGGACGCTACGGCATGCCTGCCGACACGTCAAAGTTTTACCAAACCTGATGCCTGGCTGTGCGATTTGGGTTTTTATTGGAAACACTTGCCCCCTGCCTTAAAACCTTCCCCCGGATGAAGAAAACATCTCCAGTGTCCCGGAGCGGGCGGTTCAGCAGCGGCCCGGGGAAGGACGTGGCCAGGTTTACCGAGTCTATCTCGTTTGACCGAAGGCTGTGGCGTCACGACCTGCTTGGATCGATCGCGCATGCTACCATGCTCGGGAGCATTGGTGTGTTGACCAAGGCAGAGGCCAAGCGCATCACCAAGGCGCTGGAGGCGATTGGCGATGACATTGAGGCTGGCCGGTTCGACTGGGACGAATCACTCGAAGACGTCCACATGAACATCGAGGCGGAACTGACCCGGCGCGAACCGGTCGGAGCCAAGCTACACACCGGGCGTTCACGGAACGACCAGGTTGCCCTCGATATGCGGATGTGGTTGCGCGACGAGATGGTGGAACTGGAGGAGGAGATTCGCGACCTGCAACAGGCGCTTGTTGCGCTTGGCCAAGCGAATGAAAATGTCGTCATCCCCGGTTATACGCATCTGCAACGGGCACAGCCGGTTTACTTCGCTCATCATCTGCTCGCTTACGTCGAAATGTTCGGGCGCGATCACGAACGGTTGCTTGATGCCTTTTCGCGGGTGAACGTGTGCCCGCTTGGCAGTGGGGCTTTGGCCGGTTCCACGCTGCCGCTTGACCGGAAGGAAGTTGCTTCATTTTTGGGATTCGAGGATCGGCAGGGTAAACCGGTGATCTCGCAAAACTCGATGGATGCCGTAAGCGATCGAGACTTTGCCGTGGAGTTTTGTTTCGTCGCCTCGCTGGCGGGGGTACACCTGTCGCGCTTGGCCGAGGACGTCATACTGTGGTCGAGCAGTGAGTTCGATTTTATCCGGATTTCGGATGAGTACACCACCGGTTCATCGTTGATGCCGCAAAAGAAAAATCCGGACATCGCCGAGATCGCCCGGGGCAAAAGCGGCCGGTTGGTGGGGAATCTCATGTCGCTGCTCACATTGCTAAAAGGCTTGCCGATGACGTATAACCGTGACTTGCAGGAGGACAAGGAGCGGTTGTTTGACAGTGTCGACACCATTCGTGCCACCGTACGATTGACCGCCGCGATGCTCAGAAACACCACTGTCAACACCGCCGCCTGTGAGACTGCTGCGAGCGATCCCGCCCTGTTGGCCACCGATCTCGCCGATTATTTGGTCGGGCGGAAGGTGGCGTTTCGAGACGCGCACCATCTTGTGGGCGAGATCGTGGCTTTGGCGGAGAAACTGGACAAACCACTGAACGAGTTGACCCTCAAGGAGTTGCAGGGCGTGAGTAGTCGTTTCAAGGCGGATGCGCTGGAGGTATTTGACCTCAAGGCAGCCTTGGCCAAGCGCGTCATCAACGGCTCACCGGGTGGGAAAGAGGTCAAAAAACAGCTTAAAAGTTGGGCCAAGCGCTTGGCCTGATTTTTACCCCAAGACGTGTTGCAATGCCTCGGGGATAGGCGTAGCGTTAGCGCTTGCGCTTTTCTGTGCAACCCATGAAAGCTTGTTCCCGTTTTTTCCGATGCAACTCTCAGCGGGGTGCGTTCACGCTGATCGAATTGCTGGTGGTAATCGCCATCATCGCGATCCTGGCGTCGTTGCTTCTTCCGGCTTTGAGTAGAGCCAAGAGTCAGGCCCAGCGGACTAACTGTCTTAATAATCACAAACAGTTGCTACTCGCCATCCACATGTACACGGACGATCAGGAAGATTACATGCCGTTCCCAAACTGGGGGGTACAGACCGAAGGTTGGGCCTACAAATATACCACGCGCAACGTGCCGAAGGGTGAGTCACGATTTCGCGCGGAGCAGGGGCAGCTCTGGCCATACATTAGTAGCAAGGGATCTTTTATTTGTAGCGCTGAGAAAACTAAGGATCTTGAATCTCGGCGCAGACAGGGGTTTCAGGATGTTTCCAGCTATGTTATTAACGGTGTTATAGGTAAATTTCCTAATGGTTGGCTTAATAATAAAACTCACAAGCGCAATCAATTTGAGTCAGAGGACGTTTTATTTTGGGAACCGGACGAACGTCGTATTGGTAATTTTAATGATGCATCCAGTACTCCTGGGCAAATCTTCATGCAAGGGGGGCAGGAAATATTTTCCGAAGGAATAAGCAAGCGACACAGTGAGGGGGCTTCTACAGGTATGATTGGTGGTCATGTGGAGTTTATGAAATTTGAATGGTACAAGCAGGAGCTGAAACGCCGCCCGGGTAGACTCTGGTGTGTGCCAAACTCAAAAACTGGAACATGAATTTGACTCCAATGAAAACAAAACCCCTCATGAAAAAGCGAAACGGTTTCACCCTTATTGAGTTGTTGGTGGTTATTGCTATTATCGCGATTCTCGCTGGCATGTTGCTGCCGGCGCTGGCCAAGGCCAAGTCCAAGGCGCACGGCATCTCCTGCGTAAACAACAACAAGCAACTCATGATGGCTTGGTCGTTTTATGCGGACGACAACGACGATCGTATTACTTGGGCATATGGTGACATAGGCGCATCACGGGAGACTTATGCCTACGGGTGGATGGGGAACATTAGTCTGGATTATGGGCCGCACCCGAAAAACTGGGATCCTCTACATCGGCAGTCGCTAGCTTGGAGTCCGATCTGGAAGCATATCAGCAAAAACGCCGCCGTTTTCCGGTGCCCGGCCGACACCAGCACGGTGAACGCTGGTAATAAGCACGGAATAAAACCCCGGGTCCGAAGTATGTCCATGAACGCATGGGTGGGTGGCGATGGTCAGAATGGTCGCAATAACGGCCACCATACTTGGTTTGGAAGCCGCAATGACGGAACGATGTTTCTTAAGCGTAGCGACATGTCGGTGCAGGGTGCGTCTAAAGTATGGGTGCTGATCGACGAAAGGATGGACAGCATCAACGATGGTTTTTTCGTGATATGGATGCCTGGTTATCCGGACCCGAAGAGAACCATAATGGTCGATTATCCGGCCAGTTATCATAATAATGCCGCAGGCCTCTCCTTTGCGGATGGCCATGCGGAAATTAGAAAATGGCAAGATCCCAGGACCGTTCCTCCTCTAAAGAAAAACGGTAACATTCCCCTCAATCAACCTCAGCCTAATAACCCTGACGTAATTTGGCTGCAGGAACGCACCACAAGCCCCAGGCGCTGATCGGCCAATACCATGCCTAACGCCAAGTGGTACTGGCATCGCCTCCGCGCGATGGGACCGGGCGAGGTAGCGTTGCGTTTGCGAAAAAAATGGTACGAGTTTCGCGATGCCAAGCGCATCCAGTGGCCGGAAATCGACTTCTCAACCTCCGCCTACCCGAAACTTCCCGATACCTCGGTTGCGCCTGAATCGGTGCGTGCTGCAGTTCAGTTTGATGCCGAGCGCATTGCCTCCGGTCAGTTGCGGTTTTACGGGCACCTCGAGGTTGCCGTCGATACTCCGCCTAATTGGCAGCGCGACTATCAGGCCGGAGTCGACGTGCCGACCGGTAAGTGTGCGTTTGAGTTGAACCATCGGGAGTTGCCTTCCGGCGCTGCTATCAAGCCTCTTTGGGAACCGAGTCGCTGGTACGGCCCGGTGCGCTTGGCTCAGGCCTGCTGGCTAATGAGCAACCAGCGAAGTGGTGAGCATGCCCTCGATTGGCTGGAAGATTGGGTGGAGAACAATCCGCCATTCAAAGGTTGGCACTGGACGAGTGCGTTGGAGACCGGGATGCGCCTGGTTGCCTTCACTTGGATCGATGCGTTTTTGACGGCGTTTGATGGAGGTGGCGAGGGTGACTTGGCCAAGCGCTTGACCAAGCTGCGTGAGCAAATTCTTATGCCGCACGTTTGGTTTACGTGGCGACACCGCTCGTTCGGTTCCTCCGCCAATAATCACCTGCTGGGCGAGATCAGCGGACTGGCGCTGGCGGTATCGCGTTGGCCCGGCTTGGCCAAGCTCGGGCCAACGCCGGCCAGACTGGCTGCAATGCTCGAGCGGGAGACGCTGGCTCAGTTCCACGCCGACGGCGGCAACTTTGAGCAGGCGCTCAACTACCATTTTTATTCATGGGAATTCTGCTGGGAGGCAGCGCAGGCACTGGATGCTGTTGGTGAGTTGGCGGTTTCCAGACGGGAGCGCATTCACGGGCGGCTTGGCAAGTCGGCCCGCTTTTTTCGTGAGGTGCAGGTGCCTTCTGCGCCGTGGGATTACGGCGACTCGGATGACGCGTATGTTTGTCCGTGGTTCGTCGATGAAACAAAGGCAGCTCGCGAGTGGTGGCAATGGATTGCGGGAGACGAGGAACAGTCCGCTTTTTACCACTACATGCGCGGGCGCTTTGCTGATTCACTTCCGATGTCGGAGTCCAAAGTGGAGCAGGGTGGGTGGAGTGTTTTTCCCGAAACCGGTTTTGTGGTCAACTCGCTTGGCCACTGGAAGGCTCGCGTGGATTTTTCGCCGCTTGGCTCCGGCTCCATGGCGGCGCATGGTCATCTCGACGCACAGCATCTTTCGCTTTGGTTGAAGGGACAGGCGATGGTGATCGATCCCGGCACGGGCGATTATCACGGAAATCCGCAACTGCGAAATCATCTGGCTTCGCGTGAAGTTCATAATGGGCCCTGCGCGGAATCAGTCAGCTTGGCCAAGCGCGAGGGGCCGTTCCTCTGGGGCGGTATCCATCCCCGGCCACTCTGGAGTTTTGATGGGGAAATTCTCGAGGTGGAAATGCGCATCGACGGCAGTGCGTTGTCGCGCACTGTCAAGCCACTGGCCGATGATCGCGAAGGATGGTTGGTTCGGGATGCCTTTGAGCAGCAACTTGGCCAAGCGGGCGCGTTTACAGTGCATTGGCAGTTCGCGCCTGAAAGCTTGGTGGAGCGAGTGGGTGAACGCCTGTTCCGAGTGGTTTCCGGGACGGCCGAGATAACGATTGAGATTGGTGATGGCTGGACGGGAGCCGAACTTTGGCAGCCGGATGGCTCAGAGACAAAGGGTGATCTCGACGGTATCGTATCGCCGCGATTCATGAAAACCACCCACGCCCCGTATCTCAAACTGGCTGCCCAGCCTGGCGGGGGGGGCGAATTTACCACGAGTTTTTTGGCTGGGTGAAACTTGGCCAAGCGCTTGGCCAAGGGGAAGTTGTTCACAAAAACAAGGTGTCTCTTGCCGTTGGCCAAGCGTTGCGGGTAAGTTGAGCCCGTGCCGAAACCTGAGTTCGTTCATCTTCACTGCCACACCGAGTTTTCACTTCTCGATGGGGCTTGTCGTGTGGACCGGTTGATGAACAAGGCCAGTGAGATGGATTTCAAGTCCATCGCCATCACCGACCACGGGGTGATGTTTGGTGCGATCAATTTTTACCGGGCGGCCCGTGCCAAGGGCATCAAGCCGATCGTCGGCTGTGAAGTCTATGTGGCCCCGGGCCATCGCACCGAACGCAAATCCGGTGCCCGCGGCAAGGATGCCTATTATCACCTCGTGCTTCTCGCAAAAAACGAGATCGGCTATCAGAACCTCGTGCGCTTGGTCACACTTGCGCAAACTGAGGGGTATTACTACAAGCCTCGAATCGATAAGGAGATTCTTGAGGCGTACAAGGAAGGGTTGATCTGCTTGAGTGGCTGTCTCGCGAGCGAAATCCCGCGCCTGATCATGGCTGAGGAGTTTGACAAGGCGAAGGATCAGATCGACTGGTTCAAGCAGACGTTCGGCCCGGAAAACTATTATCTCGAGTTGCAAAATCACGGCATACCGGAGCAGATGCAGGTGAATCGGCAGCTCATCCCGTGGGCTAAGGATTTGGGCCTGAACCTGGTTGCCACCAACGATGTGCATTACGTCGAGAAGGGGCATTCGCACGCGCATGATTCGTTGATTTGCATTGGTACGCAGGCACTGCTGAATGACACGAACCGGATGCGCTATGTGCAGGAGCAGTTTTACCTGCGCTCCGCTGAGGAGATGGCGGCGCTATTCTCGGAGGTGCCCGATGCGATCAGCAATACGATGGCGATCGCGGAGAAATGCGACCTTGAGATCGAGTTCGGGAAACTCAATTATCCGGTGTTCGATCCGCCAAGCGGGTACACGCGGGAGGGATACCTCCGCAAGTTCCTCGCTGAAGGACTGAAACTGCGCTACGGCATTCATGCGACGGTCGAGGGTGGGGCGGCGTTCGTAGTGGAGTCATTGAATGACGCGAGTCTGTTGCCCAACCTGAAATTATCTGATGACGCTGAGTCGGAAACCGATCGGGGATTGAGCGATGAACCGGTGGCCAACGCGGTCAAGGAGATCATCGACCGACTTGAGTACGAACTCGGGATCATGAACCAGATGGGGTACATCAGTTACTTCCTCATCGTGGGTGATTTTGTCCGGTACGGACGCGAGCAGGGAATCGCCTGTGTCGCCCGTGGCTCTGCGGCGGGATCGCTGGTGGCCTATCTGCTGGAAATTTCCAACGTTGACCCGCTCAAGTATGGATTAATCTTCGAGCGGTTCCTAAATCCGGAACGTGTAAGTCCGCCTGACATTGACATCGACTTCGCAGACGACCGGCGGGAGGACGTGATTGAGTACGTCCGTGAAAAATACGGCGAAGACTCGGTCGCGCAGATAATTACCTTTGGCACGATGGGAGCCAAGTCGGTGATCCGGGACGTGGGCCGCGTGATGGGCTTGACGTTTGGTGAGGTGGACCG
>DKGH01000137.1 GCA_002453165.1 Verrucomicrobia bacterium UBA6775 | reverse complement strand
CACGCGAGTAAGTTCGACAATAAATTTGCCACCTTTCCCGACCTGCTTGAGAAGGCCGGATACTGGATCGGCTACACCGGCAAAGGCTGGGGGCCTGGTAATTATCGGGATGGTGGATTCGAGAGGAACCCGGCCGGGCCGATTTTTTCATCGAAGAAAAAAAACTCCGGTATCAAGGGGATTTCATCGACCGACTACGCCGCGAATTTCGACGCATTCCTCGAGCAGCGGCCGGACGGGAAGCCGTTCTACTTTTGGCTCGGAGGGCATGAGCCGCATCGTGTTTTTGAAAAAGGCATCGGGCTGAAGAAGGGTAAAAAATTGAGCGATGTTGACGTGCCGGCTTTCCTGCCGGACACACCGGAGATTCGCGGGGACATACTTGATTACTACGTCGAGATCGAGTGGTTCGATTCCCACCTGGCCAGAGCCATGGCCAAGCTCGAGGCGATCGGGGAACTGGAAAACACGCTTGTCATCGTGACATCAGACAACGGCATGGCTTTCCCCCGGGCAAAGGCCAACTGCTATGAGTTTGGCGTGCACGTGCCGTTGGCCATCATGTGGCCGGAGAGAGTGAAGGGGAGCCGAGAATCGACCGATCCGGTGTCATTCGTCGACCTGACAGCAACCATCCTCGAAGCAGCGGGTGTGGTGCATCCGGCGCTTGGTAAGGCGGCACTCGCACCAAGCGGCCAAAGCCTGATGTCGCTACTCGCTTCCGGTAAATCGGGGCGGATTGAGCTTTCACGAACCCATGTTTACAGCGGACGGGAACGGCACTCCTCATCGCGCTACAATAATTGGACCTACCCGCAGCGCTGCCTCCGTTCGGATCAATATCTTTACATTCGAAACTTTCGGCCGGATCGCTGGCCGGCGGGTGATCCGCAGAAGTTCAACTCACCCGGAAAACTGGGGCCGATGCACGGTGGCTATCACGATATCGATGCCTGCCCGACGCTCACGTTTCTCATCGAGAACCGGAACGACCCCAGGCACAAACCGTTCTTTCACCTGTCGGTCAACAAGCGTCCGGGCGAGGAGTTGTTCGATATCAAAAAGGATCCCGACTGCCTGAACAACCTCGCACTAGATCCGACCTTCCTGAAGGTCACGCAAAAGTACCGGGACGAAATGGATGCTTTCCTCAAAAAAACCGGTGATCCCCGTGCCAATGACAACGGGGATCTCTGGGAAAGCTACAAGCGTTACAGCCGGATGAGATCGTTTCCGCGACCGTAGTCTGTAGCCCAAGCGCTGTTGCGTTCGTTCTTTTTAGTTGCCGGGTGGGATTTTCACCAGTCCTTCAGGATGGACGTAGTAGTAGGCTTTAGATGTGTCGTCGTAGATAGCTTTTTGTGGGCGAAACTTGTTAAAGAGCTCCAATTTGTCAGAGTCTGACAACGGTATTATTGCCTTAAATGCAATGTCAGCCCTTACTCCGTTGTCCCGGTTGGGAGTGCCGTCCCCCGGCGGTGGTGAACCAACAACCTGATTAACGGAAGGCCCCCCAATACCCGAATAAATTTGGCCGTTATTGCTGTTCCTGTATATCACAAAAAAGATCTCACTGTTATCAATGACATCGTAGTCTGCTGTGTATGCCTCCGTCGTATCTCCGTCTCCGATGGTTTTTGGCGCCGTGTGGTTGACAAAAGTTTTTTGTGATGGCAACGGCTTAAACTCGAGAAAGCTGTAATAATCCTGAGTGTAGGTTAGCCAGCCATTTTTAAGTGCTTTAGTTTTGGTGGAGGCTGCGTTTTTATTTCTCTCCATTAGGAATTCAACAAGCCCGGATCCTCGGCCGGAACTGTTCATATAGCACCACCAAAGATTATTTCCGCCTGATGTGTAGAGATCAAACCCGTGGGTCTGTTCTCCGATAAAGAAAAGCTCGCCTGTGTCCAGATGGTATTGTGCCTCCCGCCAGGTGTGGGATTTCATCTTTGTTCTTACGACCACTCCGCTGGGGACTTCAGTGAATTCGGATGCAGCCTTGTAAAACAGCCTGTCTTTGTCGGTGGGGATTGAGATTTCGGAGTCTGCTCCAGGAACGAACTCCCACTCAACTAGATCTTCGGAGGAAAGGAGATACGATTTTTTAGGGAATCTTATTAAAGATGTGTTTAGGTTCTTTTCGATGGTTAACGTATCGGTGAGGGGAGTGGGCTTACTAATCACAGGGATGGATTTTAAAAAGTGGTCTTCAACGAGTTTCCTGTCCTCATCACTGAGGGCGGAGCCGAATATGATCAACTGTTCAAGCTCTCCGACAAAGTCGTAGCCGCTTGAACTGTATGCGCCGATAATAATTGACGCATTGGCTTTGAGTTTGTTTGAAGGTGAGCCGCCAACGTTAAGGTTTGTGCCATTGGCATAAAACGTATGGCTGTTAGCCGTCAGTACAGTGCTCCAAACCGTGGTGATGCCATCATAGTCCGTGATGTCGTCGCCGGAATAGGTAGTTCCGTTGTACTGCTCCACAACGAAACCGCCCTTACCGTCATCCCTCTGGTGGGATGTGCTATTTATGCCTATATTATATACATAAGTGCCCGATGTGGCTAAAGGAGCCTCTGCGTTGTAATTGCCCACCCAAAATACGGTGAATTCCTTGGACTCATCATTGGTGAGTACTCCCTCAAGATATCTTCCATCGGCACCGTCGCTGGTGTCGTCGAACGTCAATTTGCCGGACTGACTATACTTGATGAGTTCCGCCGCACCGCTACCGCGTTGAGTGGAGCGCACAATCATCTCATCCAGAGTCTTGCCATTCCCGTCGACCGGAGTCCATGAAACTACAACTTTACCATCAGACTCGATTCCATGTTTCCCGTCATAATGGGCGATCAATGAGTCAATTGCCTTCTTTGACAAATTGGGGATATCTGAAAACAATCCATCTCCAAGTACGCTGCTTTTCAATGGGATTAATAAGCAGGCAATTATGGCCATGTATTTATTTTGATTAATGAGTTTCATTTTGAGGTAAAAGTTTCGATAAAATCTTTTACTTTTGGTGGTGCTCAGGTCAGGCGTCTGAAATCAATTATTTGCGACCATTAGATCGCTGATAAGCTTGGAAAAACGCACGGGATCCTTAACGGCAACGCCCTCAGTGAGCAATGCCTGATTGTAGAGCAGTTCTGAGTAGTCAGCGATTTTGGGATCTTTTTTGTTTGAGTCGAACAGTGTGTTCATCTTTTCCAAAACCGGGTGATCCGGATTCAGTTCGAGGATGCGCTTGACCTCCGGCACCGGCTGGTTCATGGCGGCGAATATACGCTCCATCTGGGGATTGATGTCGCCTTCGTCGGTCACGAGGCAACTTGCGCTGTCGGTCAAGCGGTCGGATAGGCGCACCTCTTTGATGTCATCCTTGAGTGCATCCTGCACTTTCTTGATGAGCTTCTTGTATTTGCCGGAGGCTTCCTTCTTTTGTTCCTCGGCAATCTTCTTTTCTTCCTCGCTGCCGAGGTCGATGTCGCCCTGGGCGATGGACTTGAGGTTCTTCTCAGAGTACTCGCCAAAGCCGGGCAGAATGAATTCGTCTACCGGTTCGGTCATGAATAGTACCTCGACGTCCTTCTTTTTGAACACCTCAAGATGAGGTGAGTTTTCGAGCGCCGCCCGTGAGTCGCCGGTGAGAAAATAAATTTCCTTTTGATCCGGCACCATGCGCTCGACGTATTCCTTGAGCGAAACGAATTCGCCGGGCTTGGTCTTGCTGCTCTCGTACAGCAACAAATCCTTGATCTTGTCCTTGTTCGCAGCGTCCACCTCGACGCCCTCCTTGATGACTTTGCCGAATTCCTTGTAGAAGCTGAGGTATTCCTCGGACGACTTCTTCATCATATCCTTGAGCGTCGAGAGGATCTTGCTGGTGACGTTCTTTTCGATTTTCTTGATGACAACATCCTCCTGCAGAATTTCCCGGGAGACATTCAGTGGCAGGTCGTTTGACTCCACCACGCCCTTGGCAAAGCGTAGGTAGCGGGGGATCAGCGCCTCGCAGTTCTCCATGATAAACACCCTCTTTACGTATAGGTTGATCCCGTGTTTCACGCCCTCGTGCTGGAACATGTCGAACGGTGCCCGGGCGGGGAGATATAGCAGCGCCTTGAATTCGAGCGTGCCTTCGGCGGAATAGTGGATGGTCTTGATCGGGTCGGTGTAGTCGTGGGAGATGTGCTTGTAAAATTCGTTGTACTCCTCTTTTTTGACCTCGCTCTTGGGGCGCATCCAGATCGCCTTCATGGAATTGAGCGTCTCCTCGGTGACAGTGACCTTCTTTTCCGCGCCTTCCTTCGGGTTGCCTTCGTCGTCAAGCTCCGTGTCGTCCCGGGTGATGTCCATCAGGATTGGATACTCCACGAAGTCAGAGTATTTCTTGATAATCTGCCGGATGCGAAATTCGACCACATAATCCTTGCTGTCCTCCTTGAGGTGCAGGGTGATCTCGGTGCCGCGCTTGTCCCGGCCGCCCTCAGAGATTTCGTACGAGCCATCGCCGGACGATTCCCACGTCCACGACTCGTCGCTGCCGGCCGGCCGCGTCTTTAGTGTCACTTTATCCGCCACCATGAATGCTGAGTAAAAGCCGACACCGAACTGCCCGATCAACTCAGGGTTGTCGGTGGCGTTGCCCTTTTTGATTTCCTCCATGAACTTGCGCGTACCGGAACTGGCGATCGTGCCTATGTTTGCCTCGATTTCGTCGCGGGTCATGCCGATGCCGTTGTCCTCGATGACCAGTGTCCGGGCCTCGTTGTCCGTGTAAAGCTTGATTCGGAACTCGGAGTCGTTCTTGACCAAATCCTTGTCGGACAGGGCGTTGAAACGCAGCTTGTCGATTGCGTCCGAGCCGTTGCTAATCAACTCGCGCAGGAAGATGTCCTTGTTCGAGTAGAGGGAATGGATGACCAAGTCCAACAGTTGCTGGACTTCCGTTTTGAATTCTTTCTTTTCAGTCGCCATAAGTGCTTTGCAAAAATCGCTGAGACAATAAAAGACGCTCTACGCACGGACTGCAAGCGTTTTGAAGTCAAGTGCTTGGCCAAGCTCAGCACACGGAGGGCCGATCCACCGAGAACGAATAGAGAAAATAATCCCGCGGATGGT
>DKGH01000062.1:3319-4185 GCA_002453165.1 Verrucomicrobia bacterium UBA6775 | reverse complement strand
AACGTCTCCAGATGGGACGGCCCACCGGCCATGCAGAGAAAAATCACGCGCTTGGCCTTGGGTGCAAAATTGGGAAAGCCAGTCAGCCCCCCCTTGGCCTCTGCGGCTCCCAGCCAACCCGGCTTGGCCAGACTCGCAAGTGCAGTGGCACCCAGGCCAAGCGAGGCACGACTAAGGAAGGAACGGCGGTTAATCTGGTTCAGAACAGTTTGTGGATCGGATGACATGTTAGTTGCGGGTGATGACTTCGCTCAGGTTCAGGAATGCGAGGGCGACGCTGGCCCAGCCGGCAGTCTCGGTGGTCGAGAGATGCGATGGCACACTGGTCAGGCCAACGCTGAGCAGTTCGTCGGCGGCCTTGGCATCGTCGGCGTATCGATCAAGTGCCTGTTGCACAAACTCATTGGCCACCTTGAGTTCATCCGGAGCCGGAGTACGGCCAAGTGCGGCTTGCCAAGCCCACGTCAGGCGCTCCGTACGGGTTGTGCCGCCTTCGCTCAGGATGCGCACGGCGAACCCTTTCGCCGCCTCAACAAACGTGGGGTCGTTCATCAGCGTCAACGCGGCGAGCGGCGTGTTGCTGACCGGGCGTTGGGCGGTGCACTCCTCGCGGGTGGGCGCGTCAAATGCCCGCAGCATCGGGTGTAAAAACTGCCGCTGCCAGTGCATGTACACCCCGCGCCGATGCTGGCTGTCGGTGGCATCCGCTTTGTAGGTGCGCTTTGGGAAATTAAGCGGCGCATAGTAGCCAGCCGGCTGGTACGGCCGCGAGACCGCGCCACCCATCCGGCCGTTGAGCAGGCCGCCGATCGCCAGCGCGTTGTCGCGAATGGTCTCGGCCGGGAAACGAAAACGGCCCTGGCGAG
>DKGH01000062.1:0-2907 GCA_002453165.1 Verrucomicrobia bacterium UBA6775 | reverse complement strand
TTCACGATCAGCCGAACGATGTGCTTGATATCCCAGCCGCTCTCGATGAACTCGACCGCCAGCCAATCGAGCAGCTCCGGGTGCGTCGGCCATTCGCCCTGCGAACCGGTATCGTCGAGCGTGCGCGACAGGCCATCGCCGAAAAACAGATACCAGAGCCGGTTCACGAACACGCGTGCAGTCAGCGGATTCTCCGGCTGCATCAGCCAGTTCGCCAGATCCAGCCGGTTGGCGCGTTGCTCCGTGACGAGCGATGGCAGAAAATGAGGCGTGGCCGGCAGCACGACTTCGCCGGAGTCATCCATCCAGTTACCACGCGACAGCACGCGGATGGTTCGCGGCTTCACGCGGCCGGTGACCATCGTTCGCGTCTGCTGCCCGGTGACGTCGAGCGGCGAGACGACTTTCATCTCCGGGTTGCGCGTGGTCGGCAACGAGTTGCTGCCGCGAAAAGTCTGGACGTCGTCCACGTCGGCAAAGAAGGCGGCGAGGCTGTAAAAATCCCGCTGTGTGAACGGGTCATACTTATGGTCGTGACACTCGCTGCAGCCAACCGTCGCACCGAGCCAGGCGGTGGAGATATTGCGCACGCGGTCGGCCGAGTACTTGGCGAGGTACTCCTTTTGCTGCACGCCACCCTCATGCGAGGTTTGCAGCAATCGATTGTAGCCGCTGGCGATCTTGTCGTTGACGGTGGAGCCGGGCAGCAGATCGCCCGCGAGTTGGGCGGCGGTAAACCGGTCGAACGGCAGGTTGTCGTTGAACGCCTTGATCACCCAGTCGCGGTACGGCGTGATGGCGTGATCCTGATCGCCGTGGTAGCCGACCGTGTCCGCATACCGTACTAGGTCGAGCCAGTAGCTGGCCAGGCGTTCGCCGAACTGCGGCGCAGCAAGTAACTCGTTGACGATCGCCGGATAGCTTCCGGGCGACTTGGCCAGGCGCTTGGCCAAGCTCGGCGACGGCGGCAGGCCGGTCAGGTCGAAGTGCAGCCGACGGGCCAACGTCGAGGCATCGGCCACGGGCGATGGCGGCAACGCTTCCCGCTCCAGCCGGGCGAGAACGAAGCTATCTATCGCACCGCTTGGCCAAGCGCGGTTTTGCACCGCAGGCAAGGCGGGACGCTTGGCCGGGAGATAGGCCCAGTGCTGCTCGTACTCGGCGCCCTGCGCGATCCAGTCGCTCAGCAGCCGCTTTTCGTCGGCAGACAACGGCTTGCCGGTCTTGGGTGGCGGCATGAGGTCGTCGTTGTCGCTGGTGTGAATGCGGGCGATTAATTCGCTTTTATCTGGTAAACCGGGCACCACCGCGGCGTAACCGCCGAGGTCGGCGAGGGCGCCTTCGCGGGTGTCAAACCGCAGGTCGGCCTTGCGATGGTTGGCGTCCGGCCCGTGGCAGGAGAAGCATTTGTCGGAGAGAATGGGCCGAATATCGCGGTTGAAACGAATTGCGTCAGCCGCCACTGCGCTTGGCCAAGCGCCGCCTGCCAAAAGTAGCCCCAACAGTCCAATCCACCTGCGAAATGTACGCAACATGAGTGCGGGCAAAATTTGCCAGAAAACCGCACGACTGTCACACCCCGCTTGGCCAGACGCTTGGCATGTAGTTTGCTCAGAAACGAGCGGTTTTTTGAGTAAAACTGCCTGAAAACAACGGCGGTCGGGTTTGACAATCGACTCGGCGGCCGTAATCTTTTAACGATTTTACGACGTAATGAAGTCGATTCAATGGCACAAACTGGCATTGGCCACAACTGCGGTGCTGCTCGCGCACGGCGCGTTCACCAGTGCGGATGCCCGCAAGGGTTATCTCCACCGCATGCAAAAACGAGGGGCCACACCCCGTGTGCAGGCAACCGAGCAAGCCAATCCCGTGGCGATGGGACAGCGGGTGGTGCTACTCACTTATCTCAGCATCGACGATGTTCGGCGACTGTTGGAATCAATGTATGGAAAGGAAAGCGGCATAGAGGTGACCAAGCCAAGCGCCGCCGCCAAAGGCGTGATCGTAACCGCGCCCCGGACCGAACTCGATGGTATTGCTGCCCTCGTAAAACAAGCCGAACCAAGTGATCAGGAATTGAATGTGGAAAAAGACCTGAAAACCAACCAGTCGGAATGGAGACATCGCGCCAACCCCGCCAATTGGTTTCGTGGGTCCCAGCCGAAGCCGAAAGTCTCCCGAACAGCAGTGAAGCTGCATCACGCAAACGCAGTCAAAGTCGCGAATAAACTTCAACAATTGTTCGACGTCAGCGATGTTCAAGTTGAAACGGTGAAGGATGCCGGCATCATTCTGCTCAAGGGCCCGGCCTCCACTCTGGCAGGCCTCCGCGAATCGATCGTCCAGATGGATCAAACGGCCAATAGGGAAAAAGAAGACGAGTTTGCGGATCGCACGAATTATCTTCGCCGCTTGGCTGGCTTCCGCAATACTGCTTTTCGAATCACCCGGCCGCTCAAGCCCCACATTGAGCCACTTCCAGCCATTGAAATCACGGGTGATCCACAGCCGATCTATGAAAACACCAAGGGACTTCAACCGGCAGACTGGGGGACATATGAACCGAAAAAGATCGACTCCACATCGAACGAGCCGGTGAAGGACGAATGGACTGATAGATATATCGATTCGTACATTAAGAAGTCGCTCGAGGAAGCCAACAAGCCGCGGCAAAAACCGGTGTTCCGGTTGGAATCCGGGGAATATATCGACGTGCAAACGATCTGGGATACCTATGGCCCCGCGAGCCAGCCATCAAGCAGAGGCTCCTCATCCTTTCAGAGTGGAAATATAAGAAGTTCCACAAAGCAGAATTGACACTTCGCTCGAATTGAGATTCCTCCTTTGACTTTCGAGGGTTCGGACGCCAGACTGCGCGGCACGAATTCTCAATGTCTGGCAAAC
>DKGH01000216.1 GCA_002453165.1 Verrucomicrobia bacterium UBA6775 | reverse complement strand
CGCTTGGTCGCGTCCTGCAACGCTGTGAGGAGACTGAAATATTCACTGATTTTGAGGTGTAATTTCGGACTCGCAGGCTCGTCACTCCACCTTGATGACCAAGCGCAAAAATGGAGGTACGAGCCTGCGAGTCCGTATAAATATTCAGTCCCCCATAAGTTACTTGGCCGTGAGTTCGAATGTTGCGGTGACCGGCTGGTGATCTGAAAGGAGGCCGGTCGTTTCGTTGACGATGCAGGCTGCGGCTTGGCAGGAGGCCGCGAGGTTGGGGTTGGCGAATACGTAGTCCAGACGCCGATCCGGCCCCATGTCCTCACCCTCGCGCAACGGGGTTGGAAAAGTACCAATGAAGGCCTTGCGCTTGGTATTGATCAGGTCCACGAAGCCTGCGTCCTCGAGCCGTTTCAAGTGCCGATAATCGAGTTGGCCGTTGCGCAGATTTTTCCCTTTCGTCCGAACGTCCAGTCGCTTGAAAAACGGGATCATGTCCTCGCTGCGGTCGTAGACCGGCTTATCGTGCAGTGAGAAGGTATTGAAATCTCCGGCCAATGCCACCTTCGCATCCCGAGGCAGCGTGGCAATGTCCTTCATCAGCAGGTCGATTTCCCTGATTCGAATCTCCCAGTTGCCGGGGTGCAGGTGGATGGCGTAAACGTGGATGCCGTGTGTCTGGCAGCGCAGCAGACCGTGATGGTATCCCTCGATCGTGCGCTTCACCGCGGTGATCGGCTGGCTGGAGGTGATCCCGGTGGGGAACCCCTTTTCCTTGAGCAGAACGCTGTGCGGATGACCCCATGCCTTGGCGTCGTCGGCCAGTTTTTCGGGGGTGTAGTGGTTCAACTCCTGCAACGAGACGACGTCCGGCGCCTGGGCCTGCATGAACTTGAGATAGTTGGCCTTGCGTTCGGGTTTCTTGGTGAACCCGTACCAGACGTTGTAGCTCAACAGCTTCAGTTTGCGGCTTGGCTTGGCGGCAGGCTGACTGCGCGGCAGACGGCAAGCTGTCAGCAACGCACCCGCACCGGCCGCGGCGCTGATGGCGAATCGGCGGCGGTTGAGTCGATTTTGTTTGTTCGAGTTTTTCATGTTATTTCAGAACGCTTGAGTGATCGATGATCCACTGGAAATCAGTTCGTGGCTTGGCCGGGACGATGCCGCCAACGGCTCCCTTCACCGGTGGTCGAATCGTGCCGTGCTCGCCGGTGACCTTCCAGCGGTGCGTGGCCGCGTGGCCGTCCGCGTAGGAGAGGGCGGTTGCCCCGTTGTGGTATGAGGCAGGCAGGTTGCCCCACTTGTATTCATGAAAGCGATTCATGTAGTAGCCGTCGTTGATGGTGTCCGGGTGTTCGCCAAGAAACACAAAAATGGATGACGGTTTGCGAAGCTGTCCATCCGTGACGAACTGGACGTAATCGGGATTAAACTCATCGAGCAACGGGCCGGGATCGCCGACGAGATGATTCATCGAGTAGCTTCGGTTGCGGGGGCCATTGCTCGCGCGGCTATTGTCGGAGGGACACTTGAAAATGGAGATCGAATCGCCCATATACGGCGAGAGGAGGGACGAGGTGAGCGCGAGGCGGTTGGTGTTGTCCGGGCTGTGTTCCCAGTCCAGCACGTTGTTGGCCCAGTTATTTCGCTGCTCACGGGTCTGATCGCGGCCGTGGTTGTTGACGTATTTGCCCTCGTGATCATCCGCGTAAAGGATCCAGCTTAGGCTCAACTGTTTGACGTTGCCAAGGCACTGGATGCCCTTGGCCTTGGCCTTGGCTTTGGTCAGTGCCGGCAGCAACAGGCCCGCCAGGATGGCGATGATGGCGATCACCACCAACAATTCGATCAGCGTAAATGCCGCGTCTGGCCTTTGTTTCATTGGTGGTGTTTGTTTAATTCAGGAATCGGCCGAAGAGCTTGGCCGCGAGGGCGGTGCCGGCCGGGGTGGCGATCTTGGCGAACAGCGGGCGGAGGTCCTTCAGGGTGTTCACGTCCTGCGTGACGTGGTTCTCGATGTTGACCGGAATCTCCTGCGGGTTGCCGGATCCGTTAAGGGACGTGTATCGCAATTTTTCCAAAGAGAAATTTAGGTTGTCGATGGTGAAGTAGAGCGGCGTGTCGTCGAGTGCCAATTGGGCGGTGGTCCGGGCCAGAGCGTCCGGTAATGAGATGAGATTTCGGGCGCCGCCCTTGGTTTCAACGAGGTTGAATTCGGTGATTCGGATTCGAATCTGCCTGAAGTGTGGCTTGAGTTTGCGGCGCACATTCCAGAGTTCGGAAAAATCGCAATCGATGAAGAGGTCCTCGATCTTGAGCATCGGGGAGCCGCCGTACTCGGGTAGGTTGAACACGGTGATGCCGGAGGCGGCGACGGTGGAGTTGAGGGGGAAACCGATGTCGAGGGAGTCGATGCGGACGTCCATCCCCTGCTCCCGAAACTCGCCGACAATCCACCACTTGGCCAGTGCGTCCTTGGTGAGGAACAGGCCGAACGCCAATACAATCGACAAAATGAGCAGGCGGTATGCCCAGCGGAATAAAAACCGCATCACGGGGAATTACCAAATCAGGGCGGGTGAGACAACGGGAAAGGCCTCAGGCCTCGCCTTCCTCGACGAGCCGCTGCACTTCGCGATGGTTCAGTTTGCCGGTGCCGAGCTTGGGAATTTCCTTCAGGATGCGAATTTCGCGCGGGGCGCAAAGGTTGTTCAGCCCAGCGGCAGCCACGGCGTCACGAATCTCCGCGGGCTTGAGTTTGGACTCGGTGCTGACCGCGATGAGCTTTTCGCCCTTGTCGGCGTCTGTCACGGCGACAACGGCGACCTCGCAGTCCTCGCCGTAATGCGGGAAGGCCCCGGCGAGTGCGTCCTCGACGGCGGTCAGGCTGACCATTTCGCCGCTGACCTTGGCAAAGCGCTTGGCTCGACCGCGAATCCAGAGGTAGCCGTCGTCGTCCTCGTGGACGATGTCCCCGGTGTCGTACCAGCCGTCGAGCGCCTGGAACGCGTCGTTGGCGTCCTTGTTCAGGTAGCCCTTCATGATGTTCGGCCCTTTGACGAACAGGCGGCCGGCATCCTCCACGCCGTCGACTGGCTCGAGCTTGCATTCTATGCCGGGGAGCAGCCGCCCGACCGAGCCAAACCGGTTGTCGGCCTTGGTATTGGCGCTAATGGCGGGTGCACACTCAGTGACGCCGTACGCCTCGGTGATGTGCACCCCGAACCGCCGAGACCACAGATCCGATGTGGCCTGCTGCACCTTCTCCGCGCCGGCTAGCAGGTAGCGCACGCTGCGGAAATCGTACGGGTGGGCCTTTTTGGCGTAACCGTTGAGGAAGGTGTTGGTGCTGAGAAACAGCGTGGAGTTGGCGTGGTAAATCGCATTCGGGATGACGCGGTATTGAAGCGGTGACGGAAATATCGTCGTCCGCAATCCGCGGCACAACGGCAACAACGTGCCCACCACGAGCCCGAAGCTGTGAAACATTGGCAGGCAGTTGAAGATGCTGTCCGTGTCCATGATGTCCACCATGGCCTGTACTTGGCGCAGATTGGCGAGGATGTTGCGGTGGGTCAGCTCGACGCCCTTGGGTATGCCCTCGGAGCCGCTGGTGAACAGCACGACGGCGGTCTGCTCGGCCGGGATGTTGAACTGCGCTTGGCCAAGCGCGGCCTTGTGCTTGAGCAGGATGGCCAGCTTGGCCAAGCCGGAGACCTGCTCGCGCACGTCCTCAAGATAAATGAACTCGATGCCGGCCTCCTTCATTGGCTCGATGTCCAGTCCGGCTTTCTCGAGGAACGCCCGGGAGGTGACGATTTGTTTCAGACCGGCCAGCTTGGAGCAGGTCTGCATCATCGGCGTGCCGGTGGTGTAGTTCAGGATCGCCGGCACCTTGCCGATGCGCCAGAACGCGAGGATGGTGACCGGCGTGGCGTTTACGTTGGGGAGCAGCACACCGATTCGTTCGTCGTCCGGGTTGAGCAGTTTGCTGAACCGGCCAGCCAACACCTCGGCGCCGACCATCACCATGCGGTGAGGCAATCTTTTGCCGGTAATGTCCTCGAGAATGACGGTCTTGGGACGCTCCCGGGCCACGGTTGCTGAGGCTGTCAGCAAATCCTGTGGGCCAACCTCCATTTCACTCTCAAACTGAATCTCCATCAACTGTTCGCGGAGCCACTGCGTGTAGGCGCCGCGCACGTCGGCGCGCTTGGTAAGAGTCTCGGGAGGGGTGATTGGATCGCTGAAATGGACGGAGAGTTTGGGGAAGATTTTTTTCCAGCTGGGATTGGGAGAGTAGGGCAGTCGCTGGGCGTTGCGCTGGTAGCAGGTGATGATCTTGGCGTCGGTTTTCTCGAGCAGAAACCCGGTGCCCTCGAACAGTTTCATCAGGCTACCGGTCTCGGAGAGGCGGCCCTCGGCGAACAGCACCATTCTCCCTCCGTCCTGCAGGAACTTGGCCATCTCCTTGACGGCGAACGGTGAGTTATTGTCCACCGGAAAGGTGAACCGGTTGCGCATGACGAAGCGAAAGACCCAGTGGCTGTCCGCGCGGGTGGACGATACCATGAATTTCCAGTCCTCCCCGAGGCAGATTCCGACGATCCACCAGTCGAACCATGAGAGATGATTCGGAATGAGCAGAACCGGTCCGGGAGTCTTGAGCACCTCGGCGTTGTGTATCCTGAACCCGAAGAAGATTCGGGCGAAGATTCGACTAAAAAAACGGAATAACGACATTCGATGGTTCCCTTGTTCGGAACCAATCTAAAGCCGAAGTTAAGAAACGAAAACCAAAATCGTCCGGGCGCGTCAATTGCTGGCGAACCAGAGAAAGGCGATGGGCAGCAGCAGCGTGGCGATGACCGACGGCCATCGCCGATTTTTTTACCGGGAACGCCATGACCAGCCCCAGTAGCACGGTGACGATCATGCCAAGCGCGAGCAGCAGTGAGAACCAGCGGAACGCCTCGGAGACGGTGTCGTAACTGGGGCCATTGACGCACTGATATTTGTGCACCTGGCTCATGGTGGATACCCACTTGGGTGGCACGTACGAGCCGTCCTTTGTGCTGCTATGAAACCCGAACAACTGCTAGGCGCCGGATGCACAAAAGAAGATGAGCATCGGCAAACAGGCAGCCGAGGTACAGGTGCAGTGTCCGAATCCATTTCATCATTAAAAAGCCGGCGGGGTCCTCCCGCCGGCTGAAAATCAGTGCCGCTTGGCCAAGCGCTTGGCCAAGTGATTGGCGTTAGGCAAATAGCTTGGTGACCGCCTTGGCCTTGACCAACTCGCGTGGTTGGTTGAGGTGGTTGTAGACGATCGTCTCCGGGTCGATACCGAATGCGTGGTAAATCGTCGCTAGCAATTCGCCCGGGTGCACCGGATCTTCGACAGGTGCTGAGCCGGTATGATCGGACTTGCCGTGAACGTAGCCGCGCTTAATGCCGGCACCGGCGATCGCCGCAGTGTAGCAGTATGGCCAGTGGTCACGACCGTCGGCGCTATTACTATTTCCAGAGGTGCTAACACCCATTGTCGGGCTGCGGCCGAATTCGCCGACTGCAACAACGAGCGTCTCCTCGAGCATGCCGCGTTGATCGAGGTCGGTGATCAGGCCGGAAAGGCCGGCGTCAAGCATCGGAGCGGATTGATCCTTCATGCGCTTGGGTAGGCCAACGTGCACGTCCCAAGAGTGGTTGTCGGAGTTGGCGACCTTGGGCCAGACGACCTCGACCACGCGTGTGCCTGCCTCAACGAGGCGGCGTGCAAGCAGGCAGCTTTGGCCAAAGGTGTTGCGGCCGTAAAGATTGCGGGTGGCCTCGGACTCCTGTGCGAGGTCGAACGCGTTGCGCGCGCGGCCGGAGGCCACGAGGTTGAGAGCACGGTCATAGTAATCGTCCAGCTTGAAATCAGCTACGGCCTTGTCGATGTCTGGCGAGGCGTCGTTGATGGCGTCACGAAGACGGGCACGACGGCGGAGGCGCAGCTCGAACACGTCGGGGCGCATCTTGAGGTCGTCGGTCTTGATGCGGTTCATCTTGTTCATATCCATGTCGCCGCCGTCCGGGTAGAGGTAGTACGGGTCGAACGACTTGCCGAGGAAGCCGGCGGTGCCGCCCTTGCCGACCACGTTGCTCTCCTGCAACGGACGCGGCAGCATGACGAATGGCAGCATCGGCTCGGTCGGCGGACGAAGACGGATAATGTTGGAACCGAAGTTCGGGAAATCCTTTGGACTGGGCGGCTCGAGCTGGCCGGACGGGCTGACCTTGTCGGTAGTGTAGCCGGTCATCATCTGATAGATGGCGGCCGTATGGTTGAACAGGCCGTTCGGTGTATAGCTCATGGAGCGTATCAATGACATCTTGTCATTAACCTTGGCCAGCTTGGGCATCAGTTCGGTGAAGTTGATGCCTGGAATCTTGGTCGCTATTGGTTTGAAAATAGACCTCACATTGTCGGGGGCCTCTGGTTTTGGATCCCAAAGATCCAGGTGGCTGGGGCCGCCTTGCAGATAGCAGAGTATTACGTGCTTGGCTTTGCCCCAGCCGGGGCCGCCTACGTGGCCGGCTTCCGCAGCACGGGCCTGCAGCTTGAGAATGTTGGCCAAGCCCAAGCCCATCATGCTCGACCCGCCGATACGGAGCAGGTCACGACGTGAGACTTTCAGGTGCGGATCGCACAAGTCCTTTCCGGGTTCTCCTGGTATGGTAATCATTGTCTTTTCGTTGGTTTAACTAACTAAAAAATCTCGTTCCGGGGAAATCTATCATTTTTGCATGACCCGTCAACGGTTGAATAGGAACGCTGGGCTGTTGATCAGCGCCCAGGCGATGTCCTGTGCCGCGGTCAGGCGGATGGTTTTTTGCTGTCCCTTGCTCAGCTCCAGCGCACGCCGGAACTCGGCCAGTTTCGGATCGACGCTCAGCGGTTGCTCGGCCTTGGCCAGGCCCGCCTTCAATTCCTTCAGCTTGGGATCCTCGGGACGTTTTTTCTTCGCCTCTCCGAGTTCCTTGTTTTTGACGGCCAAATCCTTGTCCTGTGCCTTGAAGTAATCCGTGATACGCTTGCGCTGGTCGTTGTTCCGCTTGTCGGTGGCGGTGGCGAGGATGGCTCCGATGTCCCCGGGATGCCCGATCTCGACCTTCTCGTCGGTCGTCACCAGCAGTCGGAATTTGCCGATCGAGTGTTTGTTGCTGCCGTAGTTTTGATTCAGCGAGAACGTCAGGCGCGAGCCGCCCTCGGCCCCGAACTTCTCCTTCGGAATAAAGATTGCAGTGCGGTCGGTGCTCAACTTTGGATGGGAGGCCCAGCCGGAGTTGTCGACCTTGCCGTCGATCGCCTTTTTCACGTCGAAGTCCTTCTGGTTGAAATCCGCCTTGGCGTCCTTGAAGGTAACCTTGGTGGACTTGCGGCTCTGACCTTCGCCGGTGGAGATGGCCTTGAGGCCAAGCTCGGTCAACACAAAGTTGCCGTCGTCATTTCGGCCGGGGCCCTTCTTCGGCAGCTTGTCGTCTGCGAGCAATTCCAGCCGCACCCCGGTGATGCCGCTGAGCTTGGTGTCGGCGTTGACGGTGTAGACTGTCTTTTTCAGGTCGCCGCTGGCGAAGACCACGTTGCCATCGCGTTTCTCGAGCTTGGAGCCGTTGGTGGCTTTCAAGTCGCCAAGCTCGACCGCCGTCCACCGGGTGGTCTTGGCGGCGGAGCCTTCCCAGTCGGCCAAGCGCTTGGCCAAGCCGTCATTGTAATCCTTGAGCGCCTGCTCGGCCTTGGCGATGCGTTCCTTTTGCTTGCGGTCGGCTTCGGCCTCGCGCGGGGCGATCTCCATTTCGTAGGCCTCGAGCTTGGTCTTGGCCAAGCGGATTGCATCCTCGCGTTTCTTTGCACGGGCAGTCTCGCGGGGCTCAATTTCCTTCTCGTACTTGGCCAGTTGATCGATGGCGGTTTTGTGCTCGCCCTTGACGTCTTCAATGATCTTCTTGGCTGCCGTGATTTCCTCCGGTGTGGCATGGCGGTTCAGCACGCGGAGGAACAGCTCGTCGATCATCTTCTCGTCGTCCGCCATGTCGGAGACGAGCTTGGTGATGGCGTTGTCCTTGGCGCTGATGGCGTTGCCCACGGTGGGGCCACTGATGAGCGCCATGATCGGGCCCAACTGAAGGTCGTTGGAGCGTTCGCACTCGCAGGCGCTCTCGCGGGCGGGGCGGCCGAGGTTGCCAAGGAAGCCGTCGGCCAGCTTCACGCCGGAGTCCGGCAACTGCGCGGCGCGTGTGCCCTCCGGCACGCCGGGGAATTTGCTCTTGGTGCCGGTGACGCGGTAGATGGCATCAAACAACACCTCGGCAGGGAGGCGCCGTGCCTTGGCGTGCGAGTAGTTGATGGTGTCGTCTTCATTCCACTTGTTAGTCTTAACGCTCAACTGATAAGTGCGTGACTTGGTGATGATCTTTACGAGGTGACGCACGTCGAAGCCGCTTTCGATGAATTGATCTGTCAGCCAGTTGAGCAACTCGGGATTGGTCGGTGGATTGCCGGCGCGAATGTCGTCGATTGGCTCGATTATGCCTGTGCCTGTCATGTAACCCCAGATGCGGTTAACATAGCTCTTGGCAAAGTACTCGTTATCAGATGCTGTCAACCATGCGGCAAAGTTTTCGCGGCGGCTAGCCTTCTGGGGTGTCTTATGATCTGCCGCGAAGGGGAAGGCCGGAGGCGTGATTTCGCCGGTGCGATCATGCTTGGTTTCGCCCTCGTTTCGGTCATAAATAATCTCGTACAAAGGCTTTGAACCTTCGACCGCGGTGCCGCCGATGCGCTTGTCACCGGACTTGTCGTCCTTCTTCAGGCTGACCTGCGCGAAGTACGCCGTGGTTTCGTAGTACTGATCCTGTGTCCAACGCTCGAACGGGTGATCGTGGCACTTGTTGCAGTTGAACCTAGTAGCGAGAAACAGTTGAGTAGTATTCTCCATGATCTCCGTTGGCTCACGGAGCACCTTGTAGTAGGAGGCTGGCGGATTGACCTTGTTGGAGCCGCTCGCGGTGATGATTTTACGTGCAAACTCATCGTATGGTGTGTTGCTAGCGACTTCAGTACGAATCCAGTTTCGAAAATCCGCTGATCCTTCGGTTCCAAGGAACTTGCGGTTGACTAGAAGAAGGTCGGCCCACTTGTTGGTCCAGTGGTCGATGTAGTCGTCATTGCCAACAAGCTTGTCGATTAACTCGTCGCGCTTGATTTTGCTACTGCGATTGTCTTCGGCAAATTTGAGGACATCCTCGGCGGTCGGAGGCAGGCCGGTCAGGTCGAGGTGGATGCGGCGTAGAAATTCCTCATCGGATGCTATCTCGGATGGCAGCGTCTTGGTGCGCTTGAGTTTGTCTGCCACAAATTCATCGACCTTATTGTTGGTCGGCATGTCCTTCCATTCAAAGCCAGATCGGTCGCCCATCACGGTCACGATGGTGGAGGCATAGGCTCCCTCGAACCGGGCAAGCATTGGGGCTTCGCCGCGTCGGGCGGTGGTCACCAGACCGCTTTTATCAGTCGTGGCAATGTCGGAATTTCCGGTCTCGATGAACGACTCGGCGGTGACGTCCCGCTTTTCGCCGTTGGCGTAGGTGGCGATCACGCGCATCTGTTGCTTGTCACCAATCTTTTGAACCACCGGGTTTTTTGGTGAAAGTTCAATGCTAGTGACACGTGGTGAATCCAACTCCAACTTGGCTCCGCCTGCGATCCAATTCTTGAGAATCTCGTAGTAGTCCTCCCCCATCTTGGTCAACTGTCCTCCTTCATGTGGCACGGAAGCAGAAGCTTTGAGTAAAAGCAGACTGTTGTCAGGTGAGGCAATGTTTACTCTGCGGCTAGCAAGGTCATCAGTAAACGCACGAATATCGTAGATCGGGTCGTAACCGCGAAGCGAAAGTTTGAAACCGTTCTTGCCGTCCTTGGCTCCGTGGCAGATTCCGGCGTTGCATCCCAGCTTTGATAGCACAGGCATCACGTCGCGCACGTAGTCCGGCTTGAAATCGCCGCTGACCCCGCCCACGCGAACCGTCAGAGTGGTCTTTTGGTTTTTGTGGAAAATCTCGAGCTTGGCCTCGCCATCCTTCATCGGCTCGACCATGCCACTTTTGCTGACCTTGATGACATCGGAGTCCACCTTGAACGCAAAGTCGCGCGAGGCATCGTAGCTTTCGCCGGTGCCCTTCACTGCGGTGAGTAACAGTTGATTGTAGTCGAACTTCCCGTTCAGGTTGATCTCCGACGGCTCGACTGACAGGGCGATGACGTCCTGCAGCTTGTCGTCCGTCATCGGCACGGCCATGAAGGCCCGTTTCAGGCCAAGCGCTTGGCTGTCGTAGAGACGCACCACGCCGTCAGCTCCGCCGACAGCAATCGTATTGCCGTCCGGGCTGAATGCCGTGGAGTAAACCGAAGTGCCCAGCGAGACCTTGGCCAGGAGCTTTACCTGCTTGGTGTGGTACTCGGCGGAAAGTTTTTTGGAGTTGCCATCGAGTGGACGCTCAAACGCCTTCTTGAGCGCATCGTTAACGCTGCTGTCGTAGTCGGAGTGATAAAGGTGAACCGAGCCGGTGCCGTTGTAGCTGCTGCCGGCGATTATGCTTTTTCCGTCCGGCGCGAAATCGAGTGAGAAAATCCGGCCCGGCATTGGCGGGAACTTACGGACGAGATTTGAGTTGTCGCCGATCACGCGTTTGGTCACGCGTGTTAACCGATAGATCTGCGGTATACCATCCGAGCCTCCTACGAGGATCTCTTCTTTTTTCGGATGAACCGTGATGGCGTGGATACCGCCCTTGAGTGCTCCCGGAGTGATGGAGGTGATGTTGTCTACAAACCGCGAGGTGGCTACCTCGGTTAGTTTCACCGCCATGTCGCGGCCAACAGAGACAAGGTGGTCGCCTTTGTTGTTCCAGACCGTGTCCAGCACCCAGTCCTCGTGGTGATTTTTAAATAGAACCTGTTTGCCGCTGCTGATGTCAAACGCCCGAAGCGTCGAGTCCGAAAGGCCGACAGCAACTTTCTTGTTGTCTGGCGACCAACTGATGCCGTAGAGCGTGTCGAACCCGACCGGGATGGACATTGACAACTGCTTGCTGCCGACGTTCCAAATCTGAATTTCACCGGAACGCGCCGGTAGTCCGCCGGCCACTGCTAGCTTTTTGCCATCGTGTGAAAACTTCACCTTCTGCACGCGCTCGGATAACCCAACCAAGCGGCCGGCTAGGCCGGATCCGTCGGCGTGATGAAGCAGCACTTCATGGTAACCGGCCAAAGCGATCAGTGTGCCGTCTGGTGAATAGTCGATCGAAGAGATGACCGGCGGCATGCTGTACACCGGCGGGTTGTCCATGTTGTAACGCTGCTTGGCACTAGTCGGTGTATCATCCTCCGCACCCTCGGCCACCCAGCGGGAGATCAGCGCTAGTTGATCCTCGGGAAGAGGGGCAGCCTTCTGCGGCATCTCCGCCTGGCCGTCGATCGGCGTAATCAAAGTGATTAAATGACTCTCGTCCGGCTTGCCGGGTACGATGGCTACCTCATCGCTGTCGCCCCCCTTGAGGAGTTCCGCGAAGGTGGTCATGACATATTCGCCCCTAGCCTTGGCAGGTTGATGGCAGCCGAGACATGAAGCCTGAAAGATCGGTCGGATGTCGTTGTAAAAACTGACCTTTTGCGGCTTGACCTCCTCTGCCTGGGTAGTTGTTGCAACGAGCAGCCCGGTCAAGATTCCCTGTAACACACCTTTTTTCATCTTAAATTATTTGCGGACACAACACTTTTGCACGCATTCCTACGCTACTTGGTTTCATCGGACCCCCGAACTAGACCATATTTCCCCCGTTTTTCCAATTGAAAATGTATCTTTTTCGCATCGAATAATGGCAAAAAAGCCGCTTGGCCAAGCGCTTGGCCTAGGAAGTGCGCTTTCGGGCGACGACAAATGCGTTGAACATCAGGAAACGCCACGGACCGAGGTTTAGCGCGAAATCGATCGGCTTGGACACATGGCGGTCGGTGCATTCGGTTTTCACGACGTCGCACCCGTTTTTTTTAAGAAAAAACGCCATCTCCACGCCGTTCGTGGCGACGATGGCATCGTCATCCGGTTGAAACGGTTCACGAACGATTGGCTCCATCCGGTCAAATTGAACTGTGCCGGGATTAGTGGCCATCTGCCGGCGCTTCGCCCGAAGCCTCTGCCAATTCCTGAATTTATTGCCAAGCCCACGCATTCTCGGGTGGTAGTCGCGAAAACCAATCGCCCGAAAAAAATTGGGGCTGGATAGAACGATCCGTCCGCCCGGTTTTACCACGCGAACTAATTCCGTTATGAACGCTTCCGGTTCCTCAACATGCTCCAGCACGTTCAATGCACCCACACAGTCGAATGTGGCATCGTCGAAGGGCAGGTTGCGGCCATCATAGAGTCGGCAACGATCGCTGACCTGCTTGGCCTTGGCGATGTTGGGTTCCGAAACCTCTACTCCGTGTGCCTCGTGCCCGGCGTCGATCAACCGTTGTACGACCTGCCCAACGCCGCAGCCAACGTCCAGCACTTTGCCGTCGGGCCCAGCAGGGCATAGGGCATCGGCATATTTCACATAAAACCCGGCATCCCATCTGTCCAGGAAATCGGTGTACGCCTCGTTTTCACGATAATAGTCCTGCTGTTCACCCATGATCGTCGAAGGAATCAAAAACTCCCTCTCCCTTGAGGGAGAGGGGTGGGGTGAGGGCGAAAGTGGTAGGATTTGTAGTTGATCCACTATTACAAAACTCCCCCTCATCCGGCCTGCGGCCACCTTCTCCCCCGGCAGGGGAGAAGGAATCATCGCGGTCGCACTCGGTCATATGGTACCGCACTATAGATTCCGTTAATGGCACTATGAGTTCGTATTGTTAGTTTGCTTTTTCCTCCCGTCCACGGTGATGAAGCCAAGCAACCCGAAGCCGCCGAGCAGGGATGCCAGGCTGACATATAACCACGTGTTCGGGGGCTGAAAGCGAAAGACTATATCGTGTTGGCCGGGTAGCAGGTGGACGCCCCGCATCACGAAATTACAACGGAGCAACTCCGCCGGTTGGCCGTTCACGCTGACCTGCCAGTGTGGTGACCAGTGATCGTTGAGGAGCAGTACGGCCTCTGTGGTGGCGTTGGCTGAAAGGTGCAATTCCTTCGGCTTGTACGACGTGATGCTGACCTTGCCACCCGCTTGGCCAAGCGCGGCCGTCGATGGTTTGATCGGTGAATCAACTATAACCGATGCGTGCGGATCGAACTCCCGCTTGGCGATCGTTTCCAGTGCTTCCAAGGCATTCGTTTGCACCTGCCAGTGACCAAAGAGTTTTGCCCGGGGCAGGGCGCCGTCAAACCGGATTATGGCATGGTTCCCTGCTGGATTGAATTGCGTCGTAATGTCCTCCGCCCCCGGATGGTTTCTGTTGCGTGCATCCGGACGCAGGTCAAATAGGAATGGGGCGGTTTCGGTAAACCGACTTTTACCGGGATCAAATTGCTGGTTGAAAAACGCGACATCATTGGTGTTCCCAAGTATCCATCGCGTGTTGGTCAACTCCCAGCGACGGCCGGCCAGAAAATGCGTGTTCGTGTCTCCGGTTCTAGTAAACCGGCGCTTGAACGCCTCATGATCGGCAGCCATGCGTGGAACCTGAACGACATCGATTGACTGAATGTTGTTATATAGGAATTGGTGCTGAAGCCACTCCATGCCGTATAACTGCTCCAGCGTGCTGCGAGCCGCTAGTGGTGATATAGTTACGCGTCCCTCGTGCGGAGACTGTTTCAGTTGCTCGATGAGTGGGTTGTTGCCTTCGTATTTGTATTTATAGTCGTAGTACTGAACCCACGGGGAATTTGCCCGCGTGAGGTCCAGTGCGACTAATAGCATCAGCCCGGCCCCGAAAATGGGGGCGGCCCTGCTTTTAAGTGTCTTTGCAATCAGGAACACGCCGACACCAAAAATCAGTACCGAGACGATCAGTTCCCAGACGCTGAAGGCGGCCATCGAGGCGGCGGCTTCCGGGCTGAATCCGCGCCCGGCGATGTGGTCTGCCAGAAGGCCTTTGGAGGCTCCCAAAATCAGGCTAAGCAGCAGGCAGGCCCCGGCTGTGATCGCGAAGCCCATCACCCATTTTTTAATGAGCGCTGCACCGGCCTCGGATTCCTGTCGGGCAAGGCGGATCACACCCTCCACCCCGTAGCCGCACAGTACGATGATGGCGAAGTGCATCGGGTGCAGGAACTTGATCGTGTTGCGCATCGTGTTGAAGAACGGCAATTGATATATGAGCTGATAAAAAATGGCGTGTCGGCCGAACGCCAGCAGCAGGGAGATCAAGCCCAGCCCGGCCCAGAACAGGATCATCCGCTTTTCAGTTGGCGAGTAGAGTTCCGTTCTTTTTTGCAGGGCGAACAGGATGGCACAAAAGGCAAGCAGCACCACGATGATCCCGGCGTATTCGCCCGAGCCGGAGTGGCGCGGAAGGAATTGACTCTTGTATCGCACGAGTTGCATCAACTGCGCCGCTTCCTGATTGCTGACGCCCATGACTTGGGCGAGTTCACCGGGCAACACATTGCGTTGTCCGAATGCAGCGATGATTTCCTCCACCTCCTCGATGCGCTCAATCATCGGATCCTGCCCGACAGAGCCCCAGTATTTACCGCCCTCGAGTGACCGCCATTTGTCTTTATCATGCGGGAGGGGCGTGTCTAGCCGATACCCGTAAAGGCCGGGCACGACGATTCGCAGCGCCTCCATCTTGGGGAGGCTCCATTGCGTGAGGAAATTCCACTGTTGTTCCTTGGCGGCTGCCGTATTTCCCTGTCCGCTGGTGGAGCCCTGCAACTGGGTTCCCACAAGGGTGGACAGGGTTTGCGAGGCGGCCAATCCGGCGGTGAGGGCCACCACGGCGACCCCGACTGCTCCGCGGCCAAGCGCTTGGCCAAGCGCGGTTTGTTTGCCGGTATCAAGTGGCTTGATGACGAAACCGAACATCACAAACGCCGCGATGTAGAGACTGAACAGCGCGCCAACGTCGTAGCCCTCCATCAGGCCAAGCCCAACGCAAATGCCGGCCAGGGCGAGGTTGGGCCATGGGCGGGATTTGAATGCGCGCAGGATGAACGCCCCGGCGAGAAACGTGGTGGCAAAGGTCAGCGACCGCGAGGGCAGACCCCAGCAGGCGTGCGAGACCACCTCCATGTTGAATGCCGCGGCAAGCGCCCCGATGGTGCAGGCGAGATTTCGCAGGCCAAGCGTGCGAAAGAAAAACCAGGCGGACATCCCGAGAATGATCAGGCAGATCGGCGTGCAGAATTTGAGATAAAGCACCGAGTTTTGCAGCAGCAAACCAAGCGCCATGTAGATACCGGGGGAGGCGCTGGGCTGTTCGTAGCCGATCCAGTTCAGGTCGTGCCAGTAGCCAAAAAACGTGCCGGGCATCTCGATCGCGTCGGTGCTGATCGAGCCAAGCGGGCCGTCATTGGAAAAGAGGATCATGTTCTCCTCGAAACTGTCCGCGAAGAGGAAAAGGGTCACGAGGATCAGCACGGCGGCAGCACCGGCGAACGGCATGAGCCAGCCGGTGGTTCGTTCGGTTGAGAGAAACGGTAGGTTCACTTTAGCTTATTGCCACTGCTCCTTTTTGAGGGTCGACCCAAAAAACAGATCCCGCAAAAAAACGGTGACGCGTCCCAGTTGCCAGTGCAGCCACGGCACCCTCGGCCGGGCGGACTCGTAGATGCGCTGCACGTGATCCGGTTTTTCGTCGGCCATCTGCTGCATCTTTACTTTCGATCGGGCGGCGAACATGCAGCGGAGTTTTTGCCGGCGCAGCCATCGTGGCAAACCTGACTGATCCATCAAGCCAAACGCATGCTGTATGGCCTCCCATTCGTCGAGCACCCAGCTCTTGATGTTCTCCTCGTTGCGCTTGGTCATGCTGAATGGATGTCGCCGAATCTGCAGCAACACCTCGGGCACGCACACGCGCGCGGCACTGGCTTTGGCCAGATCGGAGTAAAAAATACAGTCCGCCGCGTGGGGCATGTCGGTGCGAAACTGAACCGGGCACACTTGGCCAAGCGTCTTGATGAGCACGCCGCCGAGCATGAGTGAGTCGCATTCGCTGTGTTGGGCGAGCAACGCATTGGCCGTGACGGGGCGGGGCGGGGCGGGCTTCACTGACGAGCTTTCGAGCAGGTTGCCGTCCTTATCAATGAAATCCGAAAGGCAGTAGCTGAATGCCGGCGCCGGTTCGTCGGCAAGCGCGGCGCTCATCCGCTGCATGAATTCGGGCAGCAGCACGTCGTCGGCACAGATGTAGTGCAAATAATCGCATTCGGGCGCGAATTCGAGTGCGCGATTGAAATTCCTGAATAGCCCCTTGTTTTCTTCGCTGCGAACCATTTCACACTTGAGCGGTTTGTACGACTCAACCAACTGCGTTGTGCCGTCCGTCGAGGCGTCGTCGAGCACGATGACGCGATCCGGCTTCAGAGTTTGCGCCGCCAACGAGTCGAGCGTCGCCGTAATGAACCGTTCCCCGTTGTAGACCGGGATTACGGAAATGATGTGCGCCCGGTTGCTCATTCCGCTTCCGCGAGTTCGGTGATCATCGCCTCCCAACTCGGTGGCCGGTAGCTGGTCTCTTGGTTGAACCGTGCGCCGTCCAGGCTGCGATCGCACACGAAAGAGCCATCCGGCTCGATCGTGCCTTCCCAGCCAAGCTTGGCCTGACAGAGTTTTAACAGATCAAATTTAGAGATCGGTTCGCTGGCGACCTGCCAGAGGCCGGAGAGCGTCGGGTGATTGATGAGAGTGCGCTCGACGACACGGGCCATCTCGAGCGTCGTAAGGCCGGTGTAAATCGCCCGGGTAAAGCCGCGAACGGTCTGCCCCTGCTGACTCAGGAACCAGCCAAGCAGCGCGAGGCGGGAATCGATCTCGTGCCCGATGACGGACGAGCGGATGGTTACGCAATGCGGTTCGGTGACTTCCCCTTCGCGCTTGGTTTGGCCGTAGAGATCGGAGGCATCGGCAGGGTCGTCCTCGGTGTAGTTACCCTTCGTGCCGGCAAATACGCAGTCGGTGCTGAAATGGATCAGCCGTTGGCCAAGCGCGGCGCACTGCCCGGCCAGGCGATGGGGGAACTCGGCATTCATGCGGCGCATCAGCTTGTCGTCGTTGGCTTCGTTGTGTTGCTTGATGAGGCCGACGCAGTTGATGACAGCCTCCGGTTGCGCTTGGCCAAGCGCTTGGCCAAGCGCCGCGTCATCGGTAATGTCATTGATCTGAATCGACTTGGCCGGGTCAAAAAGTTGGTGCTGTGCAAAATTGGCGACCGGCCGGCGCAGTGTCACCCAAACCTCGTGCCGCTCGTGGAGGCTGCGCCAAAGTTGATGCCCCAACATGCCGCTGCCCCCAAGGATGAGCAGCCTCAAGGCTGGGCCTCCTTCCCGTGTCGGGCGGGTACGCCGCGAACGTCCTTGATGGCGACAAGGTTGAACGCATGCTTCGGCTTGCGGTTGATGCGAAGCAGCAGCGTGAGCAGTTCGTCGCACATTAGGCAGCCGGGGAAGTTGTACCTCGGGCCGGCCATGTAGCCGCGGAGGTGGCGTGTGCCGGTGGTGCCGTGCACGCTGTAGCCGCGCCCTTCGAATTCTTGGATGAACCAACCGGAGTGGTGCCGCTGGAATTCATTCCCGAACTCCGGCCCCTGCGGCACAAAGCCGTGCGGCGTCTCCAGCAGGATGTATTTGCAGCTCAGTTTCTCGACACGATCGAGCAGTTGCAGGCCGTCGGATTTTGGGAGGTGCTCGATGAGGCCGAAAAGCGTGACGAGGTCAAACTGTTTGTCGATGTCGTCGTCGAGGATGTTGGCCTGAATGTAGTGGTCGTGGACGCCTCGTTCGCGGGCGAGGTCGATGGCATCGGCGTGGGCGTCGAGGCCGGTGGTCTCCACGCCGGGCCGGAATTGGCTGAGGTGCGAGCTGCTGCCGCAGCCGATATCGAGTGCGGTCTTAATTTCCCCACCGGCGACGAGTTGCGCGGTGTAGTCCGCAGCGGACTTCGGTCGCAACAGTTGTCGGAGCGGGTTGGCCATACGCCGATCAGAGGTCAGATGTACAGCTCGATGTCGCCCATTTTATCGAGCAACGGCTCAATGTCCGCAGCGGCCTTGAGCTGACTGGCGTTGGCGGAGGTGTACTCGGTGCCGAGCGGTTTTTCCGCGCGATGTTCCGGCACCTTGTACTCGGGATGGACGGTGTAGAACAGTTCCTCCTCGGTCACGCGCTGCATCTCGTATTCGTTGACGAGTACCTCGTGGAGTTTTTCGCCGGGGCGAATGCCGGTGACATTGAGCTGGTGCTCGGGGCCCTTCGGGCTGAACTTGCAGCGGACAGCATCAGCAAGTGTCTCGATTGTGCAGGCCGGGGCCTTGCGGACAAAAATCTCGCCGCCGATGGTGTGCTTCATCGCGTGCAACACCAGCCCGACCGACTGGTCGAGCGTGAGCAGGAAACGCGTCATCTCCGGCACGGTGATGGTGAGCGGTTCGCCGTTCTCGATCTGCCGCTTGAACAGCGGGATTACCGAGCCGCGGCTGCCCATGACGTTGCCGTAGCGGACACAGCAGAAATTTGTTTCACCACCCTTGAGGTTTTGGCTGCAGATTAGCTTTTCCATCATCGCCTTGCTGGTGCCCATGGCGTTGAGCGGCTTGACGGCCTTGTCGGTGCTGAGTGCGACGAACACCTTAACCCCGGCGGCCTTGGCGGTGCGGCAGGCATTTTGTGAGCCAAGCACGTTGGTCTTGTATGCCTCGAACGGATACGTCTCGCAGGACGGCACGTGTTTGAGGGCGGCGGCGTGGAAAACGAGGTCGATCCCGTCCATGGCCTCCTCGAGCCGGGCTTCCTCACGTACGTCGCCAACGACATACTCGAACTGCGGGAATGCCTGATGCATCTCCCACTGTTTTTTCTCGTCGCGACTGAAGATGCGAACCTTGGCCGGCGATTGCTTGAGCAGGTGTGCGGCGACCCGATTCCCGAAGGAGCCGGTGCCGCCGGTGATCAAAATGTTGGATCCGGAGATGTTCATGCCGCAACCCAGCCGAGTCTAGGCTTCCGCCTGCGGATTGGCAATGGACAAGACTTGCATGGTCGGATGGCTGGGGCTAGCATCCCGTTCATGAAAGCCGTACTTGCTGCCGCCACGGGGTTGATGAGCCTGATGTTGCTGCACGCCGAGCCGGAGGCGGATGTGTCGTTGGCCAAGCGCGACGTGGTAGAGCTGGAATTTGAAACGGCCGCCGGGATCGGCTATCAGGCGTACGCGAAAAAGGGGCAGGGCGACTGGAAGCCGCTTGGCCAAGCGATTGTGGGCAACGGCGAGCCGGCCACGCTCACGCACCCGGGCGGGGACACCGGCGTGGAGTTTCGTGTGGAGACATTTGATCTGGCCAAGCCCTTGGCCAAGCCGGCCTCGGCAGCAAACCAGCTACCGGAGGGGATTGAGTACAAGCTTACCGGCATCTACCGGCTGCGCGGTGGTTACAAGGCATGCGTAGCCAAGGTGGATAGCCGCAACGAACCGGCCCGAACGGCGTACTTCACGCTGGGCGAAGGCGAGAGCGCGGGGGCGATCAAGGTGGTACGAATTGACTCCGGCCGGGGCGTTGCGGACATCGAGGCGCACGGTGTGGCGCTGGCGCTGAGTTTCAGCGGCAACTCGTTCTCGACCACCACCGCCGAAAAGCCGGCCACCGCCAAGGCGCAGGCCGGTCGGCCGACGGTCATCCAGGCACCGCCGAAGGGCAAGGTGTTCATGGCCAAGAACGATCCCTACTACAAGGAGGCACAAAAGAAGGCGTACACGAATCGTTACTCGCTGCTGAACAAGCCAACAGTGCGCTCGATCAACCGCCACATTCGCAGCCGGCCGCAGTCCATCTTCACTCCGCGCTATTCGTCACAAAATTATTACCCGCGAACCTATTTTCGGCCAACGGTCCGGACTAAGTCCTATCGGGTTCCGAAAAGGTAGGGTGACGGCGGATCCATCATCATGAGCGTAACCGCATTTCTCCTGGGCGCACTGGTGCTGCTGGTTGGTGTTGGTGTCGGGCTGTACCTCGCGAAGAGGGATTGACTAGGGAGTCGCTTTAAAGTCATTCATTTTTAAACAGGCTTTATGTTTAATCGCTCCAACAGCGAGGTGACTGACACGAATGGAGAGCGACGCAATCAGGTCACCGATTATCTAGCCAATGCCAACTGATGTAAGAGTGGGAATTGTGGGTGCAGGGGCCAACACGACGGCCAAGCACATCCCGTTGCTGCAGGAGATCGACGGGGTGGAGATCATGGGGGTGGTCAATCGCAGTGCGTCGTCGTCCGATGCCGTGGCTAGGCGCTTTGGCATCCCTTGCACCTACGATCACTGGGAGCAGGCCGTGGCCGATCCGGACACCAACGCCATCGTCATTGGCACCTGGCCGTACCTGCACTGCCCGGTCACGTTGGCGGCGTTGGAGGCCGGCAAACATGTCCTCACCGAGGCGCGCATGGCGATGAACGCCAATGAGGCACTGCGCATGCTCAAGGCCAGCGAGGCCCGACCGGAGTTGGTCGCGCAGGTTGTGCCTTCACCGATCACGTTCTTCGCCGATGCGACCATCCAGCGTCTGATTGCGGAAGAATACATCGGTCAACTGCTCGCGGTGGAGAGCCGAATGCGGGGCGGGTTCATCGACTCCACCGCGCCGATGCACTGGCGGCAGAATACCGAACTCAGCGGCAAAAACATCATGGCCATGGGCATTTATTACGAGGCGATCATTCGCTGGGTGAGTCGCGCTTCAACCGTAATGGCCCGGGGGAAAATTTTCACCGAGCAACGCACGAACGAACACGGCGACCCCCAGACGGTCAGGGTGCCGGAGCACCTCGATGTGGTGGCCGATCTCGAGTGCGGGGCGCAATTGCACATGCAGCAATCCGCCATCGCGGGGCTGCTGGAGGATGATTCGATTTATCTTTTCGGCAGTGAGGGAACGCTTCGGTTGACCACCGACAAATTATTCGGAGGCCAACGCGGCGACGAGAGTTTGGCCGAGATTGCGATCCCCGAACACGAGCGGGGCGGTTGGCAGGTGGAGGCCGACTTTGTCGCGGCGATTCGGCGCGAGCGCGAAGTGACGCACACTACCTTCGCCGACGGACTGCACTACATGCAGTTCACCGACGCCGTGGCGCGCAGCCTGAACAGCAGCCGGGCGGAGACCGTTTAATTTGTGCTTGGCCAAGCGCTTGGCTTATTCGCCGCCCAGCCAGACGGCGGCGTTTTCGATGATCTTGAGCACCGGCTTGACCTTGTACACCGCGTACTGCTGGTCGCCGGGACGGAAGTAGAACACCTTCCCTTGGCCAAGCGACCAGATGGCGCCGGAACGGAAGTACTCACCGCCCTTCCATGTTTCGTCGAGGATCACCTCGTCCGGCGTGGGTACGTGGAACGGTTCGTCGTACATCTCCGTTTCCGGGATGGTGAAGGTGGCAGGTACCCCCTGGGTGATCGGATGCTTTTTGTTGATGATGCGAATCTGGCTTGGCTGCGCTGGCGTGCAGCAGCGGGGGAACACGCAGTTCGGTCGCTCGACCGCGAGTTGGATGCGGCCATTTTCGTCGCGGCTGAATTCATGTAACTGATGCGGCCGCGCATCGTCGGGTGCCTTTTGCCAGCGAATCTTGCCCTTGAAATTCACATCCACATTTTCGCGGATGCCCTCTGGCAATTGCGCGAGCGCGTCCTGCGCCGCCACCTCCTGCATCGCCACCATGAACGGCACCGCCCAGTGCGCCGAGTGCAGCACCACGAAGTCCAGTTTGCCTGCCTTGACGAGGTCGACGATTTCCTGCGACTTGGCCTCGCTGATGTCCCGATGCCGCACATGCCCCCAAAAGATCAGCACATCCGCCTCGTTGAGTGCCTTGGTGGACAGGCCCTGTTTCGGCTGGTTGATGTTGGCCGAGGTGACATTGAGCCTGGGATTATTCTTGAGGTGATCCGCGATGTAGTTGCCGGGGAAATTGGGATACAGCTTCTTCGGCACCGGCTGTTGTTCGTCCCAGACAAGGACGTTGATCTTGTCGGCGGCCAGGGCCGCACCGGTCGCCAACGTCATCATGGTAAACGCGACCAGCACGCGTTTTTGAAAATGAGAAATCAGTGAGATCATGCGCGCGCATGGTGCGTCCGGTGCCGGGCCAAGCCAAGCGCATAATCGCCGCGCCAGCCCAGATGGCACTAAGCGCAGCGCACGCAGGTGACCGTGTCGGGAAACACCTCCAGCCGATTTTCCTCAATCGGTTTTTTGCACTTGCCGCACAGGCCGTACTGGCCCTTGGCCAAGCGCTTGAAGGCGTTCTCGATTCGCAGCAACTGGTTTTCCTGACGCCGTTTCAACTCGAGCGCCATCTGCTGGTTTTGCAGTGCGTCCATCCGGGACAGTCGCCCGATCGACGAATCCAGCTCGACCACGCCGGAGTCCTCCGGGTTGGCGTCCATGTCCTCCCGGATCTCTCGTTCCAACTCCTCCAGCCGTTTCCGAAAATAAGCCAAGCGATCCACGTCCATGCGCCCAGACCATTCTCTTACCGGGGAAAGTAAGCAAGTCTTCCCAGGTGATAATGTTTAATTTTAAAAAAGTATTAATTTAATTGACAAAAAAATAATCCTGATTATTTTTGTCTATGTGAAAGCACTCTATTCAATAATGGTTATGGTCGCGTTCCTCGTGGGTTGCGGTGGTGGTGACACCAGTTACGACGGCACGTATAAGATGGTTTTAAAACAGGGCGAGAAGGAAATGACCCTCACGCTTGAACTGAATCCGGATAACACATTCGTCGGCACCAATTCCAACAGAAAGGGTAAGGTAAATGGAAAATGGAAGTTTGAAGGCGATGAATTGGTTTGTACGGGGAAGGTAGATAAGAGGAATGAGGATATCACTATCAAATTCAATAAAGATTCATTGGCCGCCAAATGGTTTGGCTCCAATGATAAAAACTTTTTGGATGACTTCCTCAAGGAAGAAGGGGCGGAGCCGCCTGTGTTTGAGAAGATAAAGTAGTTTCAACTTAACCTGTATTTTGGAAAAGCCGGCTCAAGCGAGCCGGCTTTTTTGTCGCTTGGCCATGCGCTGGGTGGAAAGGAGAGGGGACATTCTTGTCCCCTCAAAGTGCGAATGATTTACGAGGACAGGTATGCGGACGTTCGCCTTAACGGACTCGCTGGCTCGTTCCTTCGGATGTTGCGGGGAGTGGAATGTCCCCGCACGGTTGAACATCCGCTTGGCCAAGCGCTTGGGCTTGGGCATGATTGCGGCAGGGTACGCCATGCATGAGGTGAGTTTTTTGCAGGACCTGGCCGTGGTCATGATTGCCGCCGGTATTGTGACGGTGCTGTTTCAGCGCCTGAAGCAGCCGGTGGTGCTGGGCTACATCGTGGCCGGCATCCTGATCGGGCCTCATTTTTCTACGCTAATTCTCGGGGGGGGCGGCCTGAAGCTGGTGCATGAGCGGGAAACGATCGAGTCGCTCGCGGAGTTGGGGATGGTTTTCCTGATGTTCTCGTTGGGGCTGGAGTTCAATCTGCGCAAGCTCGGCCGGGTGGCGGCGACGGCACTGGTGGCTGCCCCGTTGGCGATTATGTTGATGGTCTTCCTTGGCTATCAAGTGGGGCAGTTGATGGGATGGACTACGGTGAGCAGTTTGTTCCTTGGCGCGGTTATTTCCATCGCGTCAACCTCTGTAATCGTGAAGGTGCTGCGGGAGATGAAACGGGACCGCGAGCCGTTTGCGGAACTCATCTACGGCATCCTGATCGTGGAAGACCTGCTGGGTGTGGTGATGATCGTGCTGCTGACCGGCATCGCGTCGACCGGCGATCTCGGGGTGCAGTCGATGCTTATCTCGACCGGTAAGCTGCTGGTTTTTTTGGTGACGGTTCTGGTGTTGGGGCTGCTGGTGGTGCCTCGGCTTCTGAATTTCGTGGCGCGTTTTGAGAGCAACGAGCGCCTGCTGGTGGCGGTGTTGGGTTTGTGCTTTGGCACGTCACTGGTGGCGGCCAAGCTGGGTTTCAGCGTGGCACTGGGGGCGTTTCTCGTCGGGGCGGTGATGGCGGAGTCGTCGCAGATTCACCGGATCGAGTCGCTGGTGGAGCCGGTGCGCGACTTGTTCATTGCAGTGTTTTTCGTGGCGATCGGCATGCTGGTTGAACCGTTATTATTGTGGGAACATCTTGTGCCGATCCTCGGCATCTCGGCGGTGGTGATCGTCGGGCAGGTGGTGGGTAATACCTTCGGCACGGTGGTGGCCGGGCATGATTTACGAACCGCAGTGCGGGTGGGTACCGGCCTGTCGCAGATCGGGGAGTTTTCGTTCGTCATCGCCACGCTTGGCCTGACGATGGGGGTTACCGATCCGAGCCTTTACCCGATCGTGATCGGCGTGGCACTGGTCACGACACTGTTCACGCCACTCTGGATCCGCAGTGCCGATGGGTTGACCGATGCCATCCTGCGCAGTGCCCCTAAGCCGCTTGTTGGTTATCTCGCGCTGTACAAGGATTGGGTGGAGCGCTTCAAGGGTGGCCAATGGAACAGTCTTGCGTGGAAGCTGTCTCGCAAGTGGATTTTGCAGATGGCGGTCAACATGGCTTTGGTGGCCGGCGTGATGCTCGGTGCGGCGTATCTATTCAATCAGCAACCGGCTTGGCTCGTGCGGTGGAACCTTCAACCGGAAACCCTGCGTACGGTACTCTGGGGGGCGGCGCTGATTCTGTCGCTTCCGATGTTGATCGCCAATCTGCGAAAATTGCAGGCGCTCGGGATGCTCATCTCGGAGGCGACGGTGAAACGCAACCGGGCGGGCCAACGGACGCAGTCGCTCCGCGCCGTGGTGGCCAACGCCTGTCTCATCGCCGGGACAACCGGGATGATCTTGTGCGTGTTGCTGCTCAGCTCCGCATTATTGCCGCCGCTCGGCGTAATGCTGGCCCTTGCGGTGGTGTTGGCGGTGGTCGCCTGGTTGCAGTGGCGGTTTCTGGTGCGCATCTACGCCCGGGCACAGATCGCGATCAAGGAAACGCTCGAGTCGCACGAGCTTGGCCAAGCGGAGTCCGAGGAGGACGCGCTGCCGACCAGCCTACTGGAGGCGGCGCATCTCGACAGTGTCCGCTTGGCCAAGGGCAGCCCTGCTGCGGGGCAAGCCATCGGGGCGCTGGAGTTACGCACAAACACCGGGGTCAGTATCGTCGGGATCGAGCGCGACAGCGAACGCATCGTCAACCCCGGCCCGGGGGAGACGTTGCATGAGGGGGATTTACTGCTGCTGCTCGGGGAAGACTCCCAGCTACCCAAGGCCAAGGCCGAGCTGGCACCCACCCAAGCGGACTGACGGTGTGATTGATTTGTGTCGCCCTTTCAGGGCTAGTGGATTTTTTCACTCGATCCCCGGGGCTGACGCCCCGGGCTATCAAATAACTCCCCTTCGGGGTTCCGCGCTTGGCCAAGCTGAGCTAGCCCCTAACCACTCACCCCTGACCACTATACTTATCAACCCTCACTCTTAGGCTTGAGTTGCGGGAAGAGGAGGACATCACGGATGCTTTCCTGCCCGAGCAGCATCATGATCAAGCGGTCGATGCCGATGCCGATGCCGCCGGCCGGGGGCATGCCGTGCTCGAGGGCGGTGAGGAAATCGTCATCCAATTTTTGCTGCTCCTCGCCGGCCTGGTTGACCAACGCCTCGCGCTGGGCGACCGGATCGTTTTGCTCAGTGTAGGCCGGGGCGATTTCCTGCCCGTTGATGCAGCACTCGAATACCTCGATGGTGGTCGGATCTTCCGGCGAGAGCTTGGCCAGCGGGATCAGCTCCTTTGGCAAATGAGTGACGAATGTTGGCTGAATCAACGTCGGCTCGATCAGTTTCTCGAACAGGCCGTTGGTGACCTCGAAATCCTCGTAGTCCGGGGCGATCTCCGCGCCGAGATCGATCGCGCGCTGGCGGCGTTCGTCGGGCGAGATGTCGAACCAGTCGTCACCGCCCTTCTCGCGGATCAACTCCTTGTACTTCACGCGGCGCCACGGGCGGGAGAGGTCGATGGTGCGGGTGACGTTGCCCTCGGCGTCCTTGTGCTCGATCACGAGTGTGCCGACCACCTTCTCGGCCACGCGGGTGATCATCGACTCGAGCAGCTCCATCATCGTCTCGTAGTCGCCAAACGCCTGGTACGCCTCGAGCATGGTGAACTCCGGGTTGTGCCGGGGAGAGATGCCCTCGTTGCGGTAGTTGCGGCCGATCTCGAACACGCGATCCATCCCGCCGACGAGCAGCCGCTTGAGGTATAACTCCAGCGCGATGCGCAAATAAAAGTCGCAGCCCAGCGCGTTGTGCCGGGTGATGAACGGCTGTGCCGCCGCGCCGCCGGGGACGGCCTGCATCGTCGGCGTCTCCACCTCGATGAAGCCGCGTTCGTGCATGAAGTCACGAATCTCGCGGATGATCGCGCTGCGCTTGTAGAACACGTCCTTGACGTCGAGGTTGGCGACGAGGTCGAGGTAGCGCCGGCGGTAACGGGTCTCGATGTTGGAGAGGCCGTGCCACTTGGCCGGCAGGGGGCGCAGCGCCTTGCCAACGACGGTGAACTCCGCCGCCTTGAGCGTGATCTCCTCCGTGCGCGTAGTGAACATCGTCCCTTTCACGCCGAGGAAATCGCCGAGATCGAGCTTCTTCAGCACCTCGAACGACTCCTCGCCGAGGGCGTTTTTCTGCGCGTAAACCTGCATGCGATCGGAGCCGTCGCGGATGTCGAGAAAGATGCTCTTACCCATCGTGCGAAAAGCAGTCATGCGCCCGGCCAGGGCGATCTCGCGGCCTTCCTCGTAGTTTTCGCGTGCACCGGCGCAGGTCTCGTTCGGCGTGAACTTGTTGGCAAACGGCTCGATGCCCTTCTCCCGCAGGGCGGCGAGATTGGCTTTGCGCTGTTCGATTAACGAATTTTCCTCTTCCATGAATTTTCCCAAAAAAGGGCGGACAGTTAATCACCCCGCCGCCTGCTTGGCCAACGAAACTTTTGCGCTTGGCCAAGCGGTTGACGCCGTCCGCCCTCGCGATAGACTTGGCCAAGCGACAATTCATGAAAACAAGCCGTACCACCACTTTCCTGCTTGGGCTGGCCCTCGCGCTGGGTGCCGCCGGTTGTACCACGCCCAAACTCGCCCAACAAAAACGGGTCGTCTACGGCGAGCGGCACGATCACGAACTGGCCTACGAGTTCATGCAGCCCCGGAAGACCAACGGCCTCGGCGTGGTGGTGATGGTGAGCGGTTCCTGGCGATCGGACCCTGATGACTTCAAGCCGATGATGGGCCGGGCATTCCTGCGGCGCGGCTACTCGCTGTTCGCCGTGTCGCACCTTTCCCAACCCGAGGCGACCATCCCGGAGATTTATGACGACGTCACCCGCGCCGTTCAGCACATTCGCGAGCATGCCGGCGAGTACGGGGTTGACCCCGGCCAGCTTGGGGTCGTCGGGGCCAGCGCCGGCGGTCACTTGAGCCTCATGGTGGCCACCCGCGGCAAGGAGACCACCGGCAAGCCGGACGGGCTCGTGCGCGCGGTGGCGATCTTTTTCCCGGTGACCGATGTGCTCAAACCGGGCAACCCTGACAAGACGGAGAATGATGGTGGGCCGTTGAAACGATTCCGCAAGTTGTTTGGTATCGATCCGGACGACCTCGACGCTTGGAACCGGATCGGCCGCGAGTTGTCGCCACTGTACCACGTCGACGCGGACACGCCGCCGGTGCTGATCATTCATGGCGACGACGACGAGGTCGTGTCGTTCCAGCAATCCGAGTGGTACATCGAGGCCGCCGAAAAGCACGGGTCGACGGCCAAGCTTATCCGCAAGCGGGGCAAGGGCCACGGATGGGCAACCATCCTTTGGGACATCCGGAAGTTCGCAAACTGGTTCGACGAACACCTCGAGCCGCCTGTCCAGCCAAGCGGCAGGTAGGGGCGGCTGCCCCTAGCCGTCCTCATTTCGGAACCGTCAATCGCTGGCCAAGCGCAATTATTGACAAATCCAAATCTCATCCCTATTAACGCGCCCGCACCGATTGTCATGAAACGCGAATTTATCAGTCCTGTTGCCGTTCGACTGATCTGTCTGCTGGGGATGTTGTTGTCCGCTTGGCCAAGCGGACAAGCCGAGGTGGCGCAACCGGATTCGGCGGACGGGTTGTTTGCGCTGGATAATTTTCTCGAGGTCAAAATTCAGATGAGCCCGCTGTACTGGGATCGGCTGCGTTACCAGTACCGGGACATCACGCAGGAGCGGAAACCGGGCGAGGCGTTCAAGGACAACTACACCTACCTACCTGCGCTGGTGTCCATCAACGGCGAATCAATCGGGCCGGTTGGCTTGCGGAAAAAGGGCCTGATTGGCTCAAGCTCGACCCAGCGTCCGTCGCTCAAGATCAAGTTTAACTTCGCCAAAAAGGGAGGCCGCTACCTTGGTCTCGACCGGTTGACGTTGAACAACAACATTCAGGATCCGTCGTTGGTGAAGCAGTACCTGTCGTATAAGCTGTTTCGCAAGGCGGGCCTGCCGGCGCCGCGCTGCAACTTCGCGCGGGTGTACGTCAACGGGCAGTACCTCGGCGTGTACACGAACGTGGAGTCGGTGCGTAAGCCGTTTCTCAAACGAGTGTTTAACGAGGACAAGGGCGACCTGTACGAGGGGATGATCAACGACTTCCGGGAGGGCTTTCACAAGACATTCGAGGTGAAGGACGGGGCCGGTAAGAAAATGAAATCGATCCGCCGCGTGGTCGAGGCGTTGGACGTGGAGGGGGACGAAAAAATCGATGCCCTTGGTCGGGCGATTGATCTCGATCAGTTCATCAACTTCTGGGCGCTGGAAATCATCTCCGGCCATTGGGACGGCTACAACGGCAACCTGAACAACTTTTTTGTCTACAGCGGAAAGGAGGACAAGCGGCTGCGATTTATCCCGTGGGGGACGGATGGCTCACTTGCTGCGGGCAACCCCTTCATCGGAACGAAGACCACGCGCACGACCAACGCCAAGTCGATCCTGGCCAAGACTGTCTACACTCATCCTGAAACGCTGAAGCATTTTCACGCGGCACTAAAGCACCACCTCGAGCACACTTGGAACGAGGAGGAGATGCTCGCCGACCTCGCGGCCATTCACAAGATGGTCGGCCCACACGTCATCGGTTCAACCAAGGGATTGGAATTTCAGGCAGAGAGGATTCGTGAATACGTGAAGACAAATCGACCGACCGTTGAGGAGGATCTCAATGGCCCGACACCGGAATGGGTCGTGCCGGTGGAAGGCCAAAAACCAATCATTCCCGGCGGCGGAAAGGAGGACGCCAACATTGTCGGAAACCTGAAGGCGAAGTTTCTGCTGGAGATGGAAACGTTGAATTATGAAGTGGACAATTCCACAGATCAGATCCGGTTTGACATCACAAAAAAGGATGGCTCAAAACTCGAGACGGTGTCGTATCGGGGGCAGGCCGGTTTTCCGGCCGGCGCAAGGTGGTTCGATTCCCCGCGGATGGTATTGGAGGGTAAACTGAAGGGGAGACCGGAGTGGCTTCGGCTGTTCATTGGCTTTGACCCGGAAAAATTCAGGCACTTGAACACACTGAAACTGGATCACTTTAACGCCAAGGGTTGGGTCTCACTGGTCAATGAAGAGACCGAACAGTTTATAATTTGCGGAATGTTGGATGGCGAGATCGTCATCGACAAGAAGGACATCGAGGCCAAGCCACACATCGA
>DKGH01000209.1:34960-35255 GCA_002453165.1 Verrucomicrobia bacterium UBA6775 | reverse complement strand
GCACGGGAAAATTTTTCGTCGGATAAACTTTTCAAATAATGCGTCAGCACATCCGCCGTCGTATCCCGTTCATCCTCCGGAACCACCCCGAGGATATCCGGCATTTGCGTGCCGGGATCGGCCGTGTGCGGATCCAGCAAAAACTGTTTCAGGTATCCGGCATCTACACGCGCGCCCACGGCCGACAAATTCGGCCCCAGCTTGCGCTTCACCGGCCCCTTGTGACACCACGCACAACGCAGCTCCTCGATCAACACCCGCCCCTGCCCTGCCGCATCCAATCCATGCCGTTCAT
>DKGH01000209.1:0-34557 GCA_002453165.1 Verrucomicrobia bacterium UBA6775 | reverse complement strand
CAACAGTACATGGAAATTTAACCTCCTCATTACAACCAGCAAACGGAGAGAAACTGCCAAGTCAAGCCCCGGCGTCAAGTGTTCTCCGTTTTCAACTTCACGCCTCGGCCGGCTCAATCTAGGCTCTGCCCCACCGACATGAAACTGCCTCACCAAAAACTCGTTGGCTTGGTCGCGATGCTCATCGGCCTCAGCGCTTGGCCAAGCGCCACCATCGCAGACCATCACTTGGCCAAGCCGAACATTGTTTTCATCCTCGCGGACGATCTCGGTTACGGCGATGTGGCCTGTTACAACCCGGAATCGAAGGTGCCCACGCCCAACATCGATCGCTTGGCCAAAGAGGGAATGTTGTTCACCGACGCCCACAGTCCCTCAACCGTCTGCACGCCGACCCGATACAGCGTTCTCACCGGGCGCATGGCATTTCGAAACGGAATGCGGGGCGTGTTCACCGGTGCGGGTGGGCCTTGTCTGATTGAAAAGGACCGGCTGACGATCGGCAGCATGCTCAAGCAACAGGGTTATACCACAGCCCTGTACGGCAAGTGGCATGTCGGCCTGACATTTTTTGACAAGGGCGGCAAGCCCATCCTAAAAAACGGGCTCGAGCCGGTAAAGCAGATCGATTACTCGCGGCCGATTACCGACGGACCGCTGCACCGTGGGTTTGATCATTTTTTCGGGACGGCATGCTGCCCCACCACCGACTGGCTTTACGCCTACATCGACGGCGATCGCATCCCTGTCCCCCCAACGAAAATCGTCGACCGCACACCTTTGCCCAAGCATCCCTACTCCCGCGACAACCGGCCGGGGATGATCGCCCACGGGTTTGATCTTGAGGAGGTTGACATGGTGTTTTTGCAAAAGAGCATCGAGTTCCTCGAGGCCCAAAAGAAAAAATCACCCGACAAGCCGTTCTTCCTGTTTCACTCGGCGCAGGCGGTTCATTTACCATCCTTCCCCGGTCGGGCGTTCAAGGGTGCAACAAGTGCCGGGCCGCATGGCGATTTTATTTTTGAGATGGATTTCATCTTAGGGGCATTGGTCAAAAAAATCGATGAGCTGGGTTTCGGGGAAAACACGTTGATCCTGTTCAGTAGCGACAACGGCCCCGAGGTGCCCACCGTCAACAACATGCGGAAGACCCACAACCACGACGGTGCGAGGCCCTGGCGCGGGGTCAAGCGCGACCAATGGGAGGGCGGCCATCGCGTTCCATTCATCGCCCGCTGGCCGAAGAAAATCGAAGCTGGTAGCACCTCGAACCAGACGATCTGCCTGACGGACATCATGGCAACATGCGCCACTCTCTCCGGCGCGAAGCTGCCGGACAACGCCGCCGAGGATAGCTTCGACATCCTACCCGCCCTGCTTGACCAAGCGACAAAGCCTATCCGCGAATTCACTCTGCACCAAACGATCAAACTGGATCTGGCTATCCGGAACGGAGACTGGAAGTACCTCGACCATAAGGGCTCAGGCGGAAACAACTACGAGCGTGGCGGCGAATGGGGGCTGAAGCAATTCGCCCTGCCGAACAACGCACCGGATGCCCCCGGCCAATTGTACAACCTCGCCAAGGACCCCGGTGAAACGAAAAACCTCTACAACGAACACCCGGATATCGTAAAGCGACTGAAAGAAAAACTGGAGGAATTCAAAAAGAGCGGCCGCAGCCGCCCTTCAGCAAATTAATCCTCGAACGGGAATTGAATCTCGGTGATGCATTTTTTCGGGTTGCCTCGAAAAATCATCCCCGGTCGCTTGATGTAGATTTCCCGGATCGGGTAATTGATCTTCATCCCGATCGACTTCGAGTGGTCGAAGATTAAGCCGTAAGACTCTGACAGAGTCTCGTACGGGTCGTGGCACAGACAGCTCAGGCAGCGTCCCCCGGTTGGTTCACGAACGGATATCCCCACGATGTCGACCGCTCTCACGATAGTTTCCGCAAATCCGGATGCCGGCGATCAGCATCGGCTCGATTACTTTTTCAACAATCTCCATGCCATCCCCGCTTGGCCAAGCGCTTGGTTAATTTCCCTGCTCGTCGATCCAGTTGTGGATTCGCTTTTCCAAAATGCTCAACGGCAGCGCGCCGTTCCAAAGAATTTCATCGTGAAAACCCCTGATGTCGAATCGGGCACCAAGTGTCTTGCTCGCCTTGGCCCGCAGTTCCTTGATCTTGAGTTCGCCCAGCTTGTAGGCCAGCGCCTGGCCCGGCCAAACGATGTACCGGTCAATCTCCACGACAATATCGTGCTCGGTTTTCCCGGCGTTGGCCTTGAAAAAATCGATCGCCTGCTGACGAGACCAGCCCTTGGCATGGATGCCGGTGTCGACCACCAGTCGGATGGCCCGCCACATCTCGTAGGTCAACTGGCCAAACTTGGAATAGGGATCAGTGTAAAAACCCATCTCCTCGCCAAGGCTCTCGGAGTAAAGTCCCCAGCCCTCGACGTAGCCGGTGTAACGGCCGTACTTGCGAAATTCCGGGAGCCCCTCGATCTCGTCCGCGATGGCCAATTGCAGGTGATGGCCCGGCACGGCCTCGTGCAACGCGAGCGCTTCCATCTCCCACTTGGGTCGCGATTTGAGATCGTAGGTGTTGGCGAAAAAATATCCGGCCCGCCCGGCCTCGTTCGAACCCGGCTGATAGTAGGCGGTAGTCACCGACTTTTCAATATAAGCCGGGATCGGCACCACGCCGTACGGTTGGCGGGGTAGTTTGCGGAACAGCTTCATCAGTTCGGGGTCCGCCTTTTTGCAAATATCACGGTAACCGGCCAACAACCCATCGGCTGTCTCGTAATAGAATTGCGGATCGGTCCGGAGAAACTCGAAAAACTTGTGCAGGTCACCCTCGAAACCAACCTTGGCCTTGATCACCTCCATCTCATTGCGAATTCGTTTCACCTCGCTGAGGCCGATCTTGTGAATTGCATCCGGGCTGAGCGATGTGGTCGTGTAGTGTTTGATCATGTAGTCGTACCACTCCGAACCATTGGGTAGCGCGCTGCGGCCCACTGTCGCACGGCACTTGGGCACATACTCGTCCCGAAGAAAAACGTGCAGTCGCTCCATCGCAGGTTTGACTTCACCCGTGTAAACCGTCTTGGCCGCTTCCATGAGACGGGTTTGTTCTGCGGCCGAAATCGTCCCGGGGAAAAAATTGAACTTCGACAGCATTGGCGAAGTCAGCGCCCCCTCTTGAATCTGCCCGGCGACCTGGTCGGCCACAGTACGAAGCGGCACCTTTGGCGGTACAATTCCGCGGGCCAAGCCCTCCTGCAGCAGGGCGATTGTTTGATCCACCAGAGTTGGCACCCCCTTCAGGCGCGACAAAAGATCCTCATAGTCGGCCACGTTTTCCGCCGGCATCATTTCGAGCATCGAAGGCACATCACGCGGCAGCCCGTCCATCTGGTTGAGCACCAGAAATTCGCCCGGGAATTTCTGCTTCTCCACCGCCATCTCCGCGTTGCGACGGAACAGGTCATAATTGAGTTGGTTATCCTTCGTGAGCTTGGCGCGACTAATCGAGAGGATGGCCTTTAGCGTCAGGCGATCCGTAGCCTTGCCCTCGTTTATGGCCTTCAATGAGAGGTCACTCCATCGGCCGTTTTGACCCGGATACCCCCGCCAGGTAGCAGACTCCGGAGAGGATTCCATCTGGTATTCCCAGTGTGCATCAAACAGTTGCCACAGCCGTTCGTCATCCTTCGCGGAATCTTTCGCGGCGATCAGCGCATCACATTTTTCGCGGAATTCCGAATCTTGATTCTGCGCTTGGCTAAGCGGAGCCAACGCAAGGACGAGTGTTGCAAACAAAATGAGTCGAATCATTGCGGCGCAGTTGTAGCACTTGGCCAAGCGCGGGAAAACCACTTTGACCCCGGCCCAATGCCGGCCACGAAAAAACTGGTAATTTGCCTCCTAAAAGCCCAACTTCTGGCCAGACAATGAGCGTGATCGAGAGACAGATCAAAGTCAGTTACCGGCATCAGATTCTATTCACAAAGGATCTGTTTGCTCCGGACAATGGACTGTTCTGTGACACACTCGTCGACGGCCAGCACGATTGCATTCACAAGGTGCTGGTCGTGATGGACGAAGCCCTGTGCCGCGCCCAGCCCCGGTTGATCGATCAAATCAAGGAGTACTTTGCGATTCGCGAGGATCGCCTGCACTTGGTTTGCGACCCGATGCAGTTCGAGGGAGGGGAACGCACGAAGAACTCGTACTTTCACGTCTCGGAGATCCAATCGAAAATCGAAATGCACCACATCGACCGCCACAGTTACGTGGTCGCTGTTGGCGGTGGCGCGCTGCTCGACATGGTCGGGCTGGCTTCCTCGACCGCGCATCGCGGTGTCCGTCACGTTCGCATTCCGACCACCACGCTCAGCCAGGCGGACTCCGGCGTCGGCGTCAAAAACGGCATCAACGCCTTCGGCAAAAAGAATTTCATCGGGGCCTTTACTCCGCCATTCGCAGTCATCAACGATTTTCAACTGCTCTCCTCTCTCAGCGATCGGGACAAACGCAACGGCTATGTCGAGGCGGTCAAGGTGGCGTTGATTCGTGACCTCGAGTTTTACGATTGGATTGAGCAACAGGCTGCCAATCTCGCTGCGTTCAAACCGAACGCCATGGAACACTTGATCTACCGGTGCGCCGAGTTGCATGTGAATCATATCGCGACTTCCGGGGATCCGTTCGAGTTTGGTTCGGCCCGTCCTCTCGACTTTGGCCACTGGGCCGCCCACAAACTGGAGCAACTGTCCGAGTACCGCATTCGCCACGGGGAAGCGGTCGCCGTCGGCATCGCACTAGATGTCATCTACGGTCGCCGTATGGGATTCATGTCCGCCGCCGATACCGACCGCATCCTCGACCTTCTCGAAAATCTGGGCTTCGAGTTGTTCGCCAACGAACTGCTTCACGAGGATGAATCCGGCACGCTGCAGATTTTCAACGGACTGGAGGAATTCCGGGAGCACTTGGGCGGGAAACTCACCATCACCCTGCTGAAGGCGCTCGGCCAGGGGTTCGAAGTGAACGAAATGAACCTGCCACTGGTCATCGAGTCCATCCACGAACTGCGAGACCGTCAGGCGGGCCGGGAACAAAAAATCATCCCGGCATCGGCGTAAACCCCGTTCCCCCGTGAATCGCACCGCTGTCCTCAACATTGTCGGACTGAGCCGGCGGCACATCGGCGAGCACACACCGGCCATCTCAAAATTCCTCTCGCTTGGCCAGGCGGCAATAATCGATCCCGCCTTCCCGGCGGTCACCTGCACCGCGCAATCCGATTATCTGACCGGCAAAAAACCGACGGAGCACGGTATCGTCGGCAACGGCTGGTACAATCACGAACTGGCCGAGGTCACTTTTTGGAAACAACCAAACCAAACTGTGCAGGCGCCAAAAATCTGGCACGACCTCAAACAGACGAACAGTTCGTTCACCTGTGCCAAGATGTTTTGGTGGTACAACATGTACGCCGATGTTGAATGGTCAGCCACACCGCGACCGATGTATCCGGCGGATGGCAGCAAGCATTTCGACATCTACTGCTGGCCGTTCGAGATGCGACCGGGGCTCAATGGAAAACTGGGGGAATTCCCCTTCCCCACGTTTTGGGGCCCGATGGCCGGCCGGCGGTCTCCCGCCGGCAAGCCGGAGGCGGTCAGCGAATGGATTGCCAATTCAGCCAAATGGATCGAGGAACAGCAGCAACCCACGCTCAATCTGGTTTACCTTCCGCATCTCGATTACAATCTGCAGCGACTCGGCCCACAGCACCCGGACATCAACGACGACCTGCGGCGAATCGATCACATCGTGGGAGGGTTGATCGAGTTTTTCGAATCACGCGGCGTCCGGGTCGTCCTGCTTTCGGAATACGGCATCACTCCGGTCGATCAACCAATTCATCTCAACCGACTGTTCCGTGAGCAAGGCTGGATCACCATCAAGGAGGAACTCGGGCTGGACCGACTCGACTGCGGAAACAGCAAAGTATTTGCCGTGGCCGATCATCAGGTCGCTCACGTTTACATCAACGACCCGACTATTGAGGCCAAGGCCCGTTCACTGCTTGAGTCCACTCCCGGCGTGGCCTCCGTCTGGGGGGCTGCTGAAAAACAGGCCAATGGCATCGCGCACGATCGCGCAGGCGACCTGATCGCCACCTCCGCCGAGAATGCCTGGTTCACATACTACTACTGGATGGACGACCGGCTGGCCCCGGACTTCGCCCGCTGCGTTGATATCCACCGCAAGCCGGGCTACGACCCGGTTGAGTTATTCAAGGATCCCACTCGCGGAGCGATGCCACGCGTGATGCTCAAGTTGCTGCGAAAAAAACTGGGGTTCCGAATGCTCATGGATGTCATCCCCCTCGACGCCACGCTCGTCAAGGGCTCCCATGGGTGCAGGCCAAACGACCAGGCGGACTGGCCGCTGCTCATCTCAAAACAGGCCGGCCTCGCCACCGACACGCCGCTGAAATCCACAGACGTATACGGCGTGTTGCGATCGCATGTGCTGGGGTGATGCGCTTGGCCAAACGCTGAGAAGAACCGATCAAGTCTCAAAGGAATTCCCGCAGCCACAGGACTGCTTGGCATTCGGGTTCTTGATCTTAAACCCGGCACCGTTGAGGTCGTCATGGTAATCCACGATCGCTCCCTGAAGATAATTCGCGCTGAATTCATCCACGAGAACTGTTTCCCCAAAAAACTCGACGGCGTGATCCTTGTCCCGTTTTTCATCAAACACCATCCCATACTGAAGCCCACTGCAGCCCCCCTCCTCGACAAAGATTCGAAGTGTTTTCTCCGCGTTTTCCGGTTCGTTCGCCCGGACCACACCCACCTGCCTCGCCGCGTCCTCGGTCACCGTAATGACCGGTTCTGTCAAAGTTTGTTCACTCATCTCAACCGCGCGAAACTACTCCTGCTTCCCGGTAGCGTCAACTTGGCCAAGCGCATTTTTGCAGAAATCTTGAAATTCGCGCTTGGCCAAGCCACCTTGTCCCACCTGCGATATGAGCGCTCAACCTGTAAAAACATTCACCGCTGATTCCCTGCCCGTCCGCGTCTACGCCACCGAAGCCGACATGGCCTCGGACGTCGCCCAAAGGGTGCACGATTATCTCGTCGAGACCATCGAGCGCCAGGGCGAGGCAGCCGCCATACTGGCCACCGGTAATTCACAGATTCAATTTCTCCGTAACCTCGTTGACCTGGGCGGAATAGACTGGAGCAAGATGACGCTGTTCCACATGGATGAATACCTCGGCGTCGACGAAAACCACTCTGCCTGTTTTCGCCGATACATGCGCGAACGCGTCGAGAGTCAGGTCAATCCGAAGGTGTTTCACTACCTCGGCGGCGATGCGCCCGAGCCGATTGCGGAGTGCGAGCGTTACGAGGCATTGCTCAAGACACAGCCAATCGACCTCTGCTGCATGGGAGTCGGTGAGAACGGCCACATCGCCTTCAACGATCCGCCAGTGGCCAATTTTGAGGATGAACGGTTGGTGAAAATCGTGGAACTCGATGTCGCCTGCCGCATGCAACAGGTCAACGAGGGGCACTTTCCCGATCTTGAAGCCGTGCCGAAATACGCACTCACCCTGACCGTGCCGGCACTTTGTTCGGCGAAAAAAGTGATCTGCGTGGCACCCGAGACGAGAAAATCCAAACCTGTGAAGGCGCTCATCGAAGGGCCGATCAGCACGGACTGCCCGGCGTCCTTTTTGCGTACCCAGCCGCAGGCCACGCTTTACGTCGATACCGACTCGACCAGCCTGCTCGAAAAATACTGATCAGCCACCCGGAGGCACCCGGGGAAGAGGTGGCTGCCCGGGAATTGGCGGCAGCGGCGGGCCATAACGCCCCGGCACCGGGGGAAGCGGAGGGCCATCGGTTGCAGGACCATCACCGGCTCCACCGGCGGGCGCATCGTTCAATTCATTCTGAAACGGCAGCGGCGGCATCGGCACTCCAGCATTCTCTGCATCCTGCTTTTGCTTGATCATTTCAATCGCCTGAATTCCCGGATCCCGATCCTGCTGGATCACAGGCGGGGTCGGGTTGGTCGACCCGCCCCGCATGGGCACGGCTCGAAGCGAATTGGAACTCCGACTGGGTATTGACCGACTGCCACTTGAAGTACGACTCGATGACGTGGAAGAACTCGGGCGGCTCGGACGCGCAAAAGATGCGCCGGATGTCCTGCCGGAGGTTGGCCGCGAACTGCTTGACGAACGAGACGATGTCCTGGAGGAGGAAGAACGTGAACTCGACTTTGTCGGTGCCTTGGCCACGGCGGTCTTGTAGGTGTGCTCGTCGTTGCTGAGGCTTAACTCAATCGGGGTTCCGTTCCGCAGTAACTTGACCAGACCGGTCTTGGCGTCGATCGCCGTGATCTCGATTACGCCCTGCTTGTCCCCAACCGGCATTTGAAAATATTTCGTCTCAGGCGGCTTGGCCGTGGTGTCGATCACAGCGAGACAGGCTTTCTCCACGCCCTTTAACTTGAAGATCCCGGTGAATTTCAGGTCGAGATTCTTGGGCGGCTCGGGCGGTGGGGCGGTCTCCTTTCGTGGCGGCGGTTCGTTGGACAGGTTGAACGCGTTTCGCGTGGATATTAACGAGTAGTCATGCCCCTGTGTCTGGGGATCCTGAATGGCCTCAACCTCCAAAACCAGGACGCCAAGCACGAACAACGGAACCATCGTCCGTCTCAAAAAACCTGATTTCCTCTCCGTCACGATTCACTCTAACACCGCCTTTTCGGAATGGTTGCTCGATTCTACGATATTTTCGGGCACAAAAAAACCGCTTGGCCAAGCGCTTGGCCAAGCGGTTTGGAAAACTCTCCGGCGACTTAATAGGCAGCCTGAGCGCCCTTCACGGTGCGTTTTTGCATCCACGGCATCATGGAACGCAGGCGCGTGCCCACCTTTTCGATGCCGTGCTTTTCGCCGTCCTTGAGCAATTTGTTGTACTGCTTGTAGCCGGTCTTGTACTGGCGCACCCATGCCTTGGCAAACTTGCCGTCCTGAATGTCTTTCAAGGCCGCCTTCATCCGCTTTTTCACGCTGGAGTCGATGATCTTCGGCCCCACCTTGACGTCGCCCCACTTGGCAGTCTCGGAGATAGAAAAACGCATGCCGCTGATGCCGGCCTCGTTGATCAGGTCGACGATCAGCTTCAACTCATGCAGACACTCGAAGTAGGCCATCTCCGGCTGATAACCGGCCTCGACCAACACCTCGTAGCCGGCCTGGATCAGGGCGCTTGTGCCGCCACAAAGGACGGTCTGCTCGCCGAACAGGTCGGTCTCGGTTTCCTCCTTGAAGGTGGTCTGGATGACTCCGGCGCGCGTCCCGCCGATGCCCTTGGCCCAAGCGAGGGCGATCTTCTTGGCCTGACGATCGGCGTTCTGCTCGATGGCGATCAGGCTCGGCACGCCCTTGCCCTCGACGTACTGGCGTCGGACGATGTGCCCGGGGCCCTTCGGCGCGACCAGAATCACGTTGACGTCCTTCGGCGGCACGACCGTCTTGAAGTGCACCGCGAACCCGTGAGAGAAGAGCAGCGTCTTGCCCTTCGTTAGGTTCGGCTCGATGTCGTTCTTGAAGACGTCCGCCTGGCGGGTATCCGGCACGGCCACGAAAATGACGTCGGCGCGTTTCACCGCCTCAGCGTTCTCGTAAACCTTGAAGCCTTTGCTCTTGGCCACCTTGGCCGACTTGCTCCCCTTGTAGAGCCCGATGATGACATTCACGCCGCTGTCCTTGAGGTTGAGCGCATGGGCATGACCTTGTGATCCGAAGCCGAGCACGGCCATGGTCTTGCCCTTGAGGACATTCAGGTCTGCGTCTTTGTCGTGATATACTTTTGCTGCCATAGTTTTGCTTGAGTAAAATTTATTTTCGCGGCAGGGCCACCTTGCCGGTGCGGGTCAGTTCCTGGACGCCGAAGTTTTCCATCAACCCGAGGAATTTGCTGACCTTGCTTTCGCTGCCGGTGATCTCGATGGTCACGCTGGCCGGCTGCACGTCGACGATCTTCGCGCGGAAGATGTCGGTTATCTGCATCACCTCGGCGCGCGACTGGGGATCCACACCGACGCGAACTAGCACCAGTTCGCGATCAACATACTCGCCGTCGCGAAAATCCTGCACCTCGAGCGAGTCGACCAGCTTGTTCAACTGCTTGACGATCTGGTCCAGCGTGGTGTCATCACCACGGGTCACGATGGTCATGCGGGACATACTCGGATCGTGGGTCGGAGCCACGTTCAACGAGTCAATGTTGAAGCCCCGGCCACTAAACAGCCCGGCAACGCGCGTAAGCACGCCAAACTTGTTTTGAACCAGTACTGAAATAGTGTGTCGCATGGTTTGCGTCGCCGGTTGGCCAATCACTTCACTTTAAAAACGAATCCAAAGTAAAGGAAAAGCCTCGGGGATTCCGGGCAACCGGGCGGAGACGCTAGGATAAGCCCAAAAGCGGGTCAACCTTTTTGCCATTGGAGAGTCGCATCGAGCATCAGGGCTCAAGCGAGAGTACTACGGGTAAAGCACGAATCTCTCTACCATCCGGCGCGATATAACGAGCCAAGACAGCGGCCTTTTTTCTGGGTTTATTTTTGGAATCCCAACTTATCTGAAAATCATAAACTATTCCAATCCGGGAATTGGACATTCGGGTCTTTAAATCAATTGCCTCATATCTCCAAACCTGCAAAGGCTCTCCCTCTACAACTCCCTCAAATAGGGCGAATTCAATTTTTCCATCTTTGATTTCAACGGGCTTGGGTGTGCCATTTTGGATTGCATATATCTTGGCTAAAAAACCATCAACTCCTTCCTGATTATCGAAGTTTAGAAGTGAAGGAGATGTAAAAAGGCGAATCGAATCTACCTTAGAGCCAACAAATAAGCCGATTTTATTATCACCTTTACTTTTAGTCTCACCTACCACTACACACCCGCAAACTATTTGGCTTGCAGTAAAGCAAAACAGCAAAATCTTGGAAAAATTCCAGTTAAATATTGCCTGATTTGAAGGTACAGGCATCAAATCTTGTCTTTCAACTTCTGCTGCTCCCTCAGCGACTCATTAATACCCTTCTCTTCACGTGCATTGGGCTTAATAGTATCTAGAATCCTCAACTGAGCATCGTTCCTCTTAGTATTACGATTCTCCATAGGTTGCATAAAAATCGAATCATCAATGGATTTACGACTATAGTTTTCGACTTCTTCAGGTGAATTAATCACATAAGGCGTCATTATGATAAGCAATTCAGTTCGACTTCTACTCGTCTTAGTCCTCTTAAAAGCAGCGCCAAGATAGGGGATATCTCCTAGAACAGGTATTTTTGTTATTCTCTCCTCATCTTGTGTGCTGATCAAACCTCCAATCACGATCGTCTGACCGTTTTGAACACTTACTTGCGTGGTAGCACTTCTGTTATTGATAACCGGAGCTTTAAAATTCTCCGATATTGCCACTTTAGAAGTCGAAAGTGAACTTATCGTCGGCTCAACTTCCATCTTCACTACTCCATCAATACTAATTCTTGGAGTAACAGAAAGTTGCACGCCAACGTTTTCATAAGTAAACGAGTTTACTAGGAATCCTCTTTCGTTGAAACTGCTTCCAGTTACAAATGGTACACGCTGACCTATGTCAATACTTGCCGGTTGATTATCTGCGGCTAGTATTTGCGGTCGACTTAAAATCTCTAAACGACCATCACTCTCCATAGCCCGCAGCATAAAATTCACATCACCACTTGTTATGGTTGCAGTAAGCCCACCCCCAACAGAACCAGCAGAAAAGTCTTGTTGCTCAACACTACTAGAATCACCATTAGATTTTCCGTTAATGAACCGATTAACTGACCAATCTAGCCCTTTATCAAAAGATCCATCCAGAGTAACTTCTGCCAGCAAAACTTGAATTAAAACCTGACGCTGTGGCTGGTCCAACTGCTCAATCATGTCAGAGACCTGCTCGAAGTAACGTGGACTGGCTGAAACAAGTAGAGCATTGTTAGCTTGCTCAGCCACGATAGCTACTTCCTGATCAAGCAAGCGCTGGGCAGTTCCAACGGCTTCCTGCCCCAGCACCGCTTGCACACGCTCACGTGACTGGTCAAGAAATTGCTGCAGCGCAACTGCAATCTCCTCGGCCTGTGCATTTTTCAAGCGGTAAACCTTAGTGATTCGTTCCTGAGCAGGACTAGAATCAAGTTCGTCGATAATTTGAACCGCCAATTCGACATAGTGTTCAGACCCACCAACTAACAGGCTGTTGGTCCGAATATCGACTGTAACCGTCAGTGCGTTTTGTTCGGCAGTTCCAATTGTCGGGTCATCTCCAATTTCGGATGAAGATTCGGTTGGCTTGACGAGAGTATAACGAATCGACCGCGAGGTCGCTTCGCCCCCGGCAGCCTGCAATCGGAATAGGCTTGTCAGTACATCCGCCATCTGGCGTGCGTCTGCATTTTTCAAATTGAAAACCTTGATCTGTGCGATCTGCGGCGAACTCGAATCAAGCTTTGTAATCACCTGCTCGATCAAAGGCATGTTGTCGACCGGAGCCGATACTACCAGTGAGTTGGTTCTTGGGTCTGGAGTGATTAGAACACCCTCGCGTAACCCGGTAGTGACAAGATCATTTTCCTCGGCTGTACGGGTTATGAACTGTAACAGTTCCTGGCGGTCAGCACTTTGAGAGGTCAGATTTTGCGGCTTGGTGTTAAGCGCGGTGTTGAGCAACAAAGCCAAGTCTGTGGCACTCGCATGCTTGAGGCCGAACACACGTATCTCCGAAACTCGACTCACCTCGTCAGTGTCGAGTTGCTTGGCCAATTCCTCGATTCGCTTGAGATCGTTTTCTCCAGCGGATACCACCAACGCATTGATGCGCTCATCCACATTTACCGCCACAGCCGGTCCCACCGTAGTACCAGTATCGCGGTATAGCCCCTGGATAATCTGCGAAACACTCGTCGCATTGGCCTTGGTCAGGGGAAAGACGGCCACATTGATGTCCGGGCTGGATTGCTCGGCATCCAACCGCTCCACCAACTCGCGCACCATTGGCAGGTCCTCGGTCGCCGCACCAACCACAAGAGCATTTGAAATGGAGTCAGCAATGATTGTCACTGGCTGCGGTGCTTGGCCGCCCGGAGGAGCCGTTCGACCGGCAAACAATCTATCAAGCATGAGCTTCAATTTTGCCGCCGAGCCATTGACCAACGTGAGCACCTCATACTGGTTTTGGGCCACCGCTGCATCGGCATCAAGTTTCTGCAGCAGTTCATCAATAATGGAGAAACTTTCCTTGCCTCCTGTGACCAACAGTGTGTTTGTTCGCTCATCCGGGGTCACCGCAACAGGCAAGGTTGCGTCAGGGTCGCCCACAGAAGCCTCTGCGGTGCGCTTCGACTTGAAAAACGACTCGATCGTCAAGGCCAATCGGGTTGCAGAGGCATGCTTTAGTTCATAAATTTTTAAAGAACCAGATTGGGCATAATTTTTGGTGTCGATTTGTTTCACCACCTCGCGAACGACGGCAAGGTTTTCCGGACTAGCGGACACAATGAGGGTATTGGTGGAATTATCCACCGAGATGGCAATGCTCTCGCGGTTGGCACGCGCGGCTCCAGAGCGAACTGCCCCCGGGCGATAGAGCCCCTGTTTTACCAATGAACGCAGCATCGAAGCCGCGCGTTGTGCATCCGCGAACTCCAGTGGTATGATGGTCAACTGACTGGATTCCGCTGTCGGCTCGATGTCCACCTTCGCCACCAATTCTCTTATCAACTCTAGGTTTTCACCACTGGCAGTGATAATCAACGAATTGGTCAGGCCGTCAGACTCGACGTTAACCCTCTCCTGCGGTTGCGTAGGTTGACCGGGTAATGCGAGATTTCGACGTCGGGCCGAGAATACATCGTTGAGCATTCCCGCCACCTGCGAAGCATCATTGTGAATTAAAGAAAGCACTTCCACTTTGATACCCGGGTTTTCAGGTTTAACGTCCAAGCGCTGAATGAGGCTATTCACAATAGCTAATGTTTTTTGAGGCGCGGCGATGATCAAAGCATTAGTCCGCCCATCAACAACGACGTTAGGACGATCCTCCGGCCTCACCTGCCCTCGCGGCTGGCCCCGGTAAAGATCCTCAATCACGTTTTGAATGGTAGCGGCGCTGGCATGCTCGAGCGCATAAATCTGAATCGCCTCCATGCCGCCCACCGACGGAATGTCCAATGTGTTGATGACCTCCTCGATCAAAGGAAGCAAATCAGATCTTGCAGCGACAATGATGGTGTTAGACCTGTCATCCCCCTGAATCGTCAGGGTGTCACGCACCGCCGGCGCCTCGGAAACAGTCACTCCCTCACCCTGCAAATGCAGCCTCAGTCGGGTCACCTGCCGACTGAGGCCCTCACGCGAAGGGTCATTGCTGTTCTCGTTGAAGACCGACTGCAGCATCGGCAACACTTGGTCTATGGAAGCGTGTTTCAACCGGATGATTTTCACATCGGTCACGAAGTTTTCAACGTCCTTGTCCAGATCGGCGATCATCCGCTCGGCTAGGTCCACCGTGTCGGGATCGCCGCTCATGATGATGCTATTTGTGCGGTCATCGACGCCAAGATTCAATTCATTGACCAGCGCCTTACCACCACTCCCGTCTGGCTCCGCGCGTCCACCAGGGCCTTGGCCAAGCGCTTGGCTTTGCGAGAAGATATTGTCTAGCGTATCCCGAACATTTTCCGCATCAGCGTGCGACAACGCGATAATTCTAATTGTAACACCATCAACGACGGAAACCGTGTCCATGATTTTTACGAGTTCCTTCAGGGCGATCATGTTTTCAACTGTCGAGGTCAACACCACACGGTTCACTCCGCCTCCAGACTCACCAAAAATCTTAATTGGCTGCGTGAGGTCAAGTTGGATTGGCTGGCCCTCTCCATTGGAAATATTGAGTTTTTGCACCTGCTCGACAAGGGTTTCAGCTTCGTCGGTTAGACCGCCTTGGCTCGCATCCGGTCGCAGCATCGTCTGAATAATCTGTGCAAGATTTTCCGCATTTGCCTTGCGCAATTCGATAATCTCCACTTCTGCCTCAGCAAAAGCTGGAGGAACATCAATACGCTTAATAATTTCGGAAATTTGATCGAACATATCAGGCCTAGCCAAGACAACTACCGATTTTGTTCGTGTATCTGGTCTTACATCCAGAATTTCACCCGGACTGGTTACTTTCAACTCTTCAAAATACTCTTGGAGGTAGTTTACAGCATCTTCAGGTTTTGCGTTTCGTAATTCATAAAATTTCATGTCGATCTGACTTAGACTAGGTTTATCCAGATTTGCGACCAACACATCAATGTATTCAAAATCCAAAGCTTCCGCCCTAATTATAACTGAACGAGTACGTAAATCAGGAACAGCAACGACCTTAGGTGGCTGAGGAACTTTTTTTGGCTTACCATCTTCTATTACAGTTTTTTCTGGCCTAGAGTATATATCCAAAATCGCCTTAGCCAAACCTTCAGGGTCAGCTTCTTTCAATTCATATGTTCGAAACTCCGCATCGCTTTCAATGATTGTATAGTTCAGATCATTTACTATACGCGAAACACGATCCAATTCATTAGACTTTCCTGAGGCTAAAATTGCATTAATTTTTTCATCAACCGCAATGTGTATGACACCATCTACATCTATAGAATCTTCTAGAGCATCTTCATTCCCGGTAGGGGCTTTCGGTAGTTCTTCTACCAACTTTATAGTTACACCTGATAATTTAGAATAAAATCCTGTTAAGGTTTCAGCCAGATCCCTTGCTGGAACACCCTCTGATGAAATAACTCTAATTTGCAGAGTATTATCTACCGCAGCTTCGTCTAAATTACTAATTAGATCGGTAATTTCAATAATTTGATCCTTTGTAGCTATAAGGGTGATACTGTTTGTAAATAGATCAGCCTGAATGATAGGTCTTTTAGACTCATCCTCCTCAGAAAAAAGCTGATTAATTTGCTCTTCCACAATAATAGCATCTGCGTTTTCAAGAAGCACATAGCTAATTTCCCGTGGCACTCTTTCTGGTTTTTGATCTAGCATCGACAATAGGTTTGTAACCATTGTCAAATTCTCCTTGGGCACTAAAACAAACAAACTATTAGTATTTTCAATCGGCCATATTTCTACAGCATCATCAATCTGCCTGCTGCTAATTTTCGACTTGGGATTAAGCCTTAAAACTTGCTCTACCATACTCTCAAGCATCTCACCTACAGCTTCAGCCTCAGTGTGCTCTAATTGAAACAACTGTAATTCAGCATCCTGAATTGCCTCAATAGGCTTAACATCCAAAAGCGAGATTAGTTTTTCAGTCATCTCCAGTTGGTCAGGAGGTACCAAAACAAATAGACTGTTAGTATCCTCATGCGGCCAAATCCTAATTAATCTTACCATTTCATAACTGGTTAAACCTGGCTTAGGGTTAAGTGCCAACATTCTCTCAACCATATCCTCTAGCATACTGGCCACATCTCCTGCTTCACCAAATTGCAATGGATAGATTTTTATTTCCCCCAAGCGTTCTTGTACTTCACTAGAGGTGTCCAACATCGTAATTAGCTGTTTTGTTAGATCTTCAAGATCTGGAGGAACTACTGCCAGAACAGTGTTGCTGTCCCTGTGAGACCAAAACCGCACAGTATATTGACGCGCCCGCCTTTCCTCTTCAGTGCCAGGGGTCAACATGGCCATCCGATCAATTATATCTTCAACAACTTCAGCTAGCCTAGATGCTGTTGCATGTTTAACAGGATAAAATTTTAACTCGCCCTGTTGAAGTGCCTCTTCCGACTTTTGGTCAAGCATTGGCAGTAATCTTTCAACCAAGGGGAACTGACGCGGAGGAACCAGAACAAATAAGGTTTTGGTAGGTTCGTCCCCCCACACTCTTACAGAAAAACGTCGGCGTGAACGGTCAGTTTCCGTTCCTGGCATGAGATTCAACACCCTCTCGATCATGTCCTCAAGCGTCTGGCCAACCGACTTCACCTCGCCATTCTCCAGTTTGTAAATTCGAATATCGACCCCACCCTCAGTCTCGCCCTTAACATCTAGCTGGCGAATCAACTCAGTGACGGATTTCACTTTATCCATAGGTCCAACGATCACAAGACTGTTGGAGTTCACCTCGGGGGTCACCGTCACCTCCGGTTTTTCGTCGCTGGAACTACTGCTACTACGGCTATAATAACTACTACGGCTCCGAGAGGAAGAACTTCGATAAGTACGCTCCCCTCCCTGTAGAGCTCGGTTTACTGCATCCGCAACAGAGGCAGCCTCTGCTTTTTCAAGATGAACGACCTCCATGACCGAGGCCTCCGGTCGATCCATCTTCTCGAGCGTCTGCACCAGTTCCTCCGCCGTAGCCAACTGCGACGGGGTACCCTGCACAATGACAGCATTGATTGCCGCGGCGGCAGTCACCTTGGCCTTGGCTGGTTGTGAGGAGGAACTTCGACTGTAGCGAGAGCGGTAGTAACTGCTACTTCGATAACTGCTACTGCCAGATGAAGTGTCCTCCGCGTTCAACATATCCCGCAAAACCTTGGCGATCTCATCGGACTTGCCCTTGGCCAATCGGAACGTCTTGATGCCGTGCGTCACCTCTGCGGCAGCTTGAAAATCTTCGATCAACTTCTCGATACGCACGAACTGATCCGCCGTGGCTGCGACCAGCAGGTGCCGGGTATCGTCATCAGCCTCAAACCTTGGCTGAATCCCACCGCCAACCTGACCGCTTGGCTTTTCGAAAATATTATTAAGTGCCTCCGCAAGATCATCAGTATCACCCTCAGGTAAACGATAGGAACGCACCTCCACTTCACCGGTAAAAGTCGGAGCATCAAGTGCGGAAACTAACTCCTCCACCTTGGCCAAGTCCTTTGACTGGCCGGAGACCACCAGCGAGCGGTCATCCGCGGAGGCAGTCACAGTTAGCTTCAAAGCCTCGTCAGTCTGCTCCAACTCCGTTGCAAGTACGTTGGCGATGACGCTCATCACGGAGGCAGCAGAACCGTTCGTGAGGGCGTAAATCTTTATTTCCCTGTCCTCGCCAACCGTCTCAGCGTCCAGTGTGGCGATGACTTCCTTGATCAAGGGCAACTGGCGGATATTCGCCGTGACGATCAACCGGTTTCCGCTGGCGTCGGCCATGATCATCGCGTCGGCATCGCCCAGTTCCGTTTTCCCCTTCATCTGATCCATATAGACCTCCTTGGCCTGCGTGGCCGCAATATCCGCCGGTGAATTCACCAGGGTAAACACCTGCACAGCCCGATTTGGCTTGTCGGTCAGGTTGTCCAATTGCTCGATGATGACCGAGGCTGCCTGCAAATCCTCCGGTTCCCCGGACACGATCAGCGAGTTGCTTTTCGGATCCGAAACTGCGCTGATGCCGGAGATCGCCCCGGATAAAATGGTCGCAACCTGTGCCGGATCGTTTGCCTGAAGTTTGAAAATCCGAGTACCGGCGGTCTGCAAGCTGACTTGGTCCACCTGCTGGATAATGCCCTCGAGCACATCAAATTCATCGTCCGGCGCCATGACGATCAGGCGGTTCGATGTGGCATCCGGCAACACCAGCACTTGGTCAGGATTTGCCCCGGGCTGATCCTTCAACTTTTCTGTATAAAGCTGCGTCACTGTTGCCGCCAGGGTGGTTGCCTGGGCGTTTTTCAGGTCGTAAACCCGCGTGATTCGTGGCCGGGTTAGCTTGGTCTTTAGGCGAAGCTCGGCAACGATTTCCTCAATAGCCTTCACGTGTTCGTTTCTCCCGCTCACAACCAGCGACTGCGCGGCAGGGTCAGCTAGGATTTGGGCATCCGCCGGATTCTCGGTACTCCCCTTGAATCGATCCATGTATACCTGCTCAGCGAGGGATTGCAGTCGCTCAACCTCCGACGTGTCGCCCAATTTGATCACTCTTGAAATACGGTCGGGCTGCTTGGTTTTCAGGCGAAGCTCGGCAACGATCTCCTCAATAGCCTTCACGTGTTCGTTTCTCCCACTCACCACCAACGACTGGGCGGCAGGGTCAGCCAGAATTTGGGCATCAGCCGGATTCTCGGCACTCCCCTTGAATCGATCCATATAAACCTGCTCAGCGAGGGATTGAAGTCGCTCAACCTCTGCCGTGTCGCCCAGCTTGATGACACGTGAAATACGGTCGGTCTTGGTATCAGCCGGCGTCTCCAACTCGGAAACCATCTGCCTGATCTCCGCGATTTGAACAGCCGTTCCCATGACCACGACCTGTTTGTCTGTCGCTCCCGGCAGGATTGTCGCCGAGGTTCCAGGTAAGCCATCGACCTTGGCCTGATAGGCACTGGTCAAAACCGGCACCAGAGTGGCGGCGCTTGCCCGGTCCAACTCGACCACGGTAACCTCACGTTTCGAGGCTTCCGGTGTCACCAATAAGCCGTTCACGACAGCCTCCGCCTGCTCGATCATCTCCTTGGGCGACACGATGATGAGCCTTTTGCCGCTTGGCTCATGATTAAAGCTCACGTTGTTGACACCCTCGACACCCCGCATCTGGGCTCCCCAGACCCGCGCCGCTAGCTTGGCCAATTCCTCGCCCTCATCGTCCGGCAATTCGATTACCTTGATCTCCTTGGCCACGTTGGGGTTCCCCACGTCCAACTGCTCCACGATCATGCCGACCGCCTGCAAATCCTCCGGGCTTCCAGCGACAATAAGCAGGTTGCTGGCTTCATCCGCGGCAACGCTCACGCGTCGTTGTTCCCGCCCACGGTAATCCTTCGTTACGAAGGTCTTGTTGATGATATCGGCGATCGTCTTGGCATCCGCCGCCTGTATTTTGAAAATCCGGTTGCCCGCAGACTGGCGAGTGGTGGAATCCAACTGCTTCACCAGGCGATCGATCTCGTCAATCTCTTCCTTGCTCCCGGTAATAATGATTCGGTTCGCGTTTTCATCCACCGTGATAGTTGTGCGCGACTTATAGTTGTTTCCGTGCCGATCCTTCATAAGGGCGGTGAACAGTTCCTCCACCAGCGGCCCGACCTTGGCGGCCTCTCCGGCTCGTAATTCCAGTATTCGCAACTCGAGCGGTTGTTGACGATTGTTCGTGTCCAATTGGCGTACCACCACCTCGGCGGCGGCCACGGATCTCTCGGCTCCGCTCAGTATCAGGCTGTTGCTCAACTCGTCGACCAGCAGGTTCACCTTCCCGCGGTTGGGGCCAGTGTTGAAACTTTTCTCGATCAACCCGGACATGTTTTGGGCGTTGGCCGAATTCAGGCGAACAACCTGGGTGACCTTCTGGCCACCGGTATCGCCCTTGGCCGGGCCTAGCATTCGCACCAGGCTCTCCACCCGGCCCACCTCTTTTTGTGGACCACTGATGATGACGCGGTCGTTCTCGGAATCGGCAAGAATGGTCGCTGCGTTAGCCTGCCTGGATGGATTGTCACGCAACTGATCCTGATACAGTTTGCCGATCGACCTGACGACCTCGTCCGCTTGGCCAAGCGGAACTTCAACAAACTTGAACTGGTGCGGTCCAAGATCCTCACGGCCCTCGTTGAAATCCCGGGCAAAGACTTCGACCTGCTCAAACTCCGCCACTGTGCCAACGACAACCAAGCGCGTGCCGTCCTTGTCGGCAAAGATCTGCGGACGCGATCCGTCAGGCGTTACCTGATTATCGAACAGCCGCTTGGCCAAGTCAGCCAACTCCTGGCCGTTGCGATCCTTCAATCGCACCACCCGCATCTCGCGCTTGGCTGGGGTCGGGGTCGCCGTCACCGTTTCCACGATCTGGTCGATCACCGTGAACTGTTCCTCCGTCGCCGTCAGCACCAGCCGGCTGCCCGGTTCATCCGGCAGAATCAACGGCCTGGGCATTCGCGAAAACTTGGCCTCCTGCATCCGCTGATCGATCAACTTCTGAATCGCCTGCACTGTCTCGTTGAACTTGCCCGGCTCGCGGCGCGGCAGACTGATGGAGCGAATCTCGCGTTCAATCACCAATCCACTACTGGCCCGGTACTCCTCAAGGAATGCCATAATGCGCTCATGCTGCGCACTGGTGGACAGGACGATGAACCGCTTGCCGCCCGTGTCCTCGACCACCTGCGGCGTAGGGCCCTCGCTTGGCTTGTCATTTTCAAACAACTGATCAATCAAAGGCTTCACCTTGCGGGCTTCCGCGCCCTCGAGATCGACAAAGCGCATGGTGCGCTCCGGCGTGGTTGGCAAAACGTCCAGCGACTTCACGACATCTGCCACGATCGTATGCTGCGCGGCATTAGCCGTCACAATCACCCGGTTGTTTTCACGATCTGGAATCAGCCGGGGGCGGGGCTGCTCCTTGAACGGCACTTCATTCATGCGCTCATTCACCAGCGACTCAATATTGCGGTAGATGCGATCCACCTTGTGGTTCGCCAACGTCAGCATCGAGGTCGTGCGCGGTTCAGCCAGCGGTTCCTTGAGGCCGGCCTCCAGTTGTCGAACGATCGCCTCTGCGGTCCCCACGTCTCCAGGTGAACCGGTTACGATCAGGCTGCGGGTTGTCGTGTCCACCGAGATGGATAACCGTGGCTTGGTTTCGCCCGAAGGGTAAATCTCAGATGTCGCATTTTCCACTGCACTGCGAACCGTATCCAGATCGAGTGTCTTTATTCTGAAGACTCGCGTAACATTGATTGAAGCACTGGCTGTACGCGAACCCCCAACAGCAGTAGAACCATCAACCTGCAAAACAAAATTCTCGATTAATTCGAGTTGGCCGGATACCGGGGCTGTCGCAATAATACGATTAAATTTTTCATCAACAATGATTCTAGCCTTCAACTTTGCCGTCTCTGATGGTTCGCCCTTCCCCGCAACACCCTCAACTCCATCGCGAATCATTTCCGCAAGGTCATCGGCATCCACTTTGCTTGGGAAGAAAATCTTTACCTCACCAGCCCTACCGTCACCTACTTCGAACTGCAAAAGTAAATCACTGGCCAAATCAACCTGTTCAGTTGGTCCAAACAACACCATGGTTCGTGACGCCTCATCATATACTGCCGTCACATAGGTTGACGGTTCAGGATCAAAGGAATCGTACCGCTTGGTTTTATCATTGTATTTTAAGCGCTTGGGTGCAGATGCTTTGCCAAATGTCTTATTGATCAACTCTGCCACGACCAAACCCGAGGAATGTTTAAGCAAGTGAGTTTTCATGACTCGCTCAGCATCCGCCCCAATATCAATCTCAGATAATAAATTTTGAACTCGCTTTATACTCTCTAGGCGGTCCGTGATAATTAGCCCTTTGCCTTGGGTCATCGGCGCAATAGAACCTGCATTTGATAGGAGTGAAGAAGCCGCAGCAGAAACCTCCGCCGCATCCAGATGCTGCAACTGTACGACCACAGTAACTATCTGCCCCGGACGCACATCGCCGGAAGCATCCCCCCCGCGTATAACCTTGAGCGGCAGCTTCTTTATATTCTCCAGCTTGGACAACTGTAGATAGCGACCGGTCTCCACCAGCGCCACACCCTTCATCGAGAGGATCACGTTCAACACATCCAGAGCCTCTTGGTATGTGTAAGGCTGCGGGTCATAGAATGTCAGCGTACCCTGCACCGGAGATTCAATGATCAGGGGCTTGTTGGCCATCTGGGAAAACCGCTGGAGTGCATCCGAATACGGCACTCCCTCAAATTGAATCCGAATGTTGCGTTCCTCCGCCGCTTCACCGTCTGGCTCCTTGTCCCCTGCGTTGGCATCGGTCTTGGGTGTCGCCTCCTCGACCGGCGCTGTCGGCGGCGCCTCCTTTTCCGCGTCTTGGCCAAGCGCTTGGCCAAGCGGATACAAAACAACAAGTAACAGACAAGTGAGCAATCTGAATTGATTCATATTGGTAAAAAAATCGGTTAAAATAAAAGGCCCGCCTTAAAAAACGCCATAAACAACACACCCCCAAGGTCAGGCGAAGGGATACCTAAACACAAAGAAAGTAAAGACCGTTCAGCGACCCATGTCCACGGGGACTTATTCACAACTTCCCCACAGGTTGAACACAATTCTTGGCCAATCAAACGAAAAGCCGGCCTCAACAGACCGGCTTCGCATCTTAATTATTCAACAGAAAATCAGGTGACCACTTGCCAGTTCGCAACTGCCTGACGCTGGGCATACGCTCCGTGAACACGGCGCAACGTCTTGCCGGTACGAGTCTGATACTCCGCCTCCTGCTTTAATGACGCCATTTCCCGGCTTAAATGCGCGCTGTTTGATCGATCCATCTCCATGATCCGGTCCACGGCCTGCTGCACCTCGGGGTCATCTGCGAACCGAGACCGCCCCTCCGTGGCAGGCGCTTCCAACTTCAGGATTGCAGAACGAACCGCCGCTTTTTCCTCCTGGACGGCATCAACACAATCGAAATCCTTGCCCCCGATCGCCTGCGTCTCCTCCCCGGTCAACGCCCGAAGCTGATCCAGCAATTTCAGCAATTCCCCTTTCGTGTCCATTCTTATCCGGATACGTCCAGCGTCCCCACCTCTGCGGAAGCTCCGCCCCCTGACGGCGTACTGACATTTTTCATTTCGCGGCGGGTCATCTCATCCCAGGCATCACGAATCGTTTTCACCCGCTCCATCACTTCATCGATAGGCTCCGGTTTTTTGTCCATATTCGCCTCCTGCAATAGTCGGTCAAAGTAGTCATACAACCCGGCCATCGTTTCACCAAACTCCGTCGCCTTGTCCATGTCCAGACTCGAACGCAATTCACGGATAATCGCCTGGGCCTTTTGGATGTTGCCGTTAATCACCTGATGATACTCAACCGGATCCTCCAACCCAAAACCACCCTTTGCATTATTCAAGAATCGGATGATTCCATCGTACAACATCAGTACCAAATCGGATGGCGAAGAGGTATTCACAGACGTGCTCTTGTACGTATTCGCCTTGGCGTAGGGATTGGCCGGTTCAGCGGAGGGCACGGGAGCGCCGGGTTGGGGGCGGGTATATGGATTCATCCTATCTCAGGGAATTACTCGGGGGCGACCGATCAACGATGCTCGACGTAGCCCTTGGCCAGCAGCTTGGCGATTTGGTCCATGGCCTTGTCCGGATCATACTGGTCGGCTTTTTCCTGGGCGATGACACGCGCCTTGCGGGCGGCGAACTCCGCCTCCACCTGTCGCTCTGCCTCCTCAAGTCGATGCGAACTCAACTCAAGCACGTCCTTCGCAACCAGCGGCGACCGTTGCGACTGCTTGGCGGCGTTTCCCGGTTTGTTAACTCCACTGGCCTGTCGAGGGCCAAGCGGATCATTTACTTTGTCGATAGCTGACATGATATAAGATTCTACAGTTTACGGTGTCCGGCGACCGTCGGGCTCCTGCCCATAAAAGAACCCCCTGCCTGGGTCATGGGGAACACGCGCTCCCTCGGTGTACGCCGCATTCAACGGCTTCACCAGGCGCTGCATGGTCATGACAACTTCCTCGGCCGTATAGCGCCCGAACCTCCGGGGTGAATTGAGCAGACCAAAATCATAGTCCAACTCCGGGTCGGACAACCCGTTTTTCACGCCGTTCCGAATAGCAGAGTTGATGACGTGCTTCTCGCCGGCGTTAAACACTTCGTCAAATTCCCAAACCACGGTGCCATTGTTGCTCTCCGAACTCAGGTGCACAAGCCCCATTCGCCAACCGATGCTCAACGGCGGATACGGCTTGTAAACGGAGAGATGGCTAAACAGCACTCCCTGACAGTCGTATTCCTTCATGATTTGCTCGATAAAGTCGTTCGGCAATTCCTCGATCATTCGCCAGGCAGACTTGCCGGTCAGTGCCTCCATCTTGGCAGGGGGAACAATCACCACCTCAAACAGGCCGGCGTGCGCCACCTGCGTGTGCATTGTTTCCTGTAGGATCGCCCTGCCGGAGCGATGCTCCCGAGTATCCAGCGCGGATGTCAACGGCAACAGGGCCACGCGACGCATGTCGGCCGGCATCTCCCCACCCGCCAGATGATAGTTCGTCGGCTTATGGAATGGCCCGATTACCGCGCCCGGCTTCTTGGTCACCGTGCGGCAACCGGATGTGATTGCCAGAACGAGCATCAGCATCCCGGCCCGGCTAAGCGCTTGGCCAAACGCAGACTGCCACCCTCTGTGTCGTTTATTATTATATATCATATATATCTTAGTATTATAGTTAGGCGAATCGCTTGGTTAAAAACTGCATCTCCTGGTTAGTCTTGGCCTGGGCCTTTTCCATTTCGACAAAACTGCGTGTCAACTGGTCCTTGACCACCTGAGCCCGTTTTTCCAATTCGGCTATACGCTTTTCTATACGGTCAATCTCCTTGGTATAGTTGTCACGGTGATCGACCAGTGCGCCTTCCGTCCCATAAAAGTCGCCGAGCAGCAGGGCGGTATAGTCCTGGACGACATCGGCCATACCCTCAGCCTCTGAGTAGTCCGCCGAGGCACCGTCCCCATAATCGGTCACCGTTTCGGTCGCAAAAAACTTTTGCACATCCCCCAAGTTCTCACGCAGAGCTGTGTCGAGGGCGGACTCATCCTTCAGGTTGATCTGGTTATCATAACCGTTTCCACCGAAACCAAGATCGCTCAACCGGGAATAGGTGCTGCCGGCTCCGCTCATTTCCCCCATCGTCTTGCTGCGCAACTCGGAGCCAATCTCCGCCACCAAACGGTCGTTCGACAAGGCGCCGGCGGTGACCTTGCCATCCGAGTCGGTCGACACTGAGGTATGCATGGAGATCAGCGACTGGGTATTGCTGATTTGTGATACGAAATCCTTGATCGCATTCTTCACCTTGTCTGTGTCACTCGCAACGGTGGCGGTCACGGTGTTGGCCGAAGCGTTGAGCAGGTATTGGTCGCCCGTGCCGGAGTCCCCGATGTTCACGGCGTTCGTCCCTGCGGTCGCATCGGAGGAGGAGGTGTGGAGCGACACCTTGTTGCCGGACAACGCACGCACGTAATAGTTGGTCTGCGCCGACACGCCACTCATCAGGGCGGACGGTGCGTAAAACTTGACGAGATCACCGGTGGTCAACCCGTGGGAATTGGTGGTTGTCAGGACGTTGTTGCTGCTATCCACCGTTCCGATCCGATGACCGGCTCCCACGAGATTCGCTGTTACTGACAGGCCAGACACGCCGGAACTGTCCTCGGTGATCGTGTTTGAGTGACTGGTCAGGATATTGCCTCCGTTCAATGCATAGAGCATGTCGTTGCCACGGGTCAGCGAAGCCTGATCTGCACTTTCTGTGTCGGAAACCGTGCTGGTCCAATAACCGGTGAGGGAGGTTGCTGACGAGGCCGCATCGGCCGTCAGGGTCAGTTTCGCTCCGTTAACGAAATGAAACGATTGCCCGGACAGAAACGACTCGCTGCGCGAAACGGTCGTCTCGGAGGCGCTGAGATTCGAGGAGAGGGCACCGGTCAGGGTCGTCGCACCGGAGGCCGGGTCTGCCGTAAGCGTGAGGATGCCCCCGTTGGCAAACCGAATGCGGTCTCCCACGGAGAAATTCTCCGAGTTGCTGCCGACCGTGATACTTTGCACAAGATAGCCGACCTCATTGTCCGCCAATGCGCCGCCGGACAACGTACCGCTCAGGGTCGTGTCGCTCACCGCTGCATCGGCGTCCAGTGTGAACGTGGCGCCGTTGCCAAACCGAATAACATCACCGCTGGTCAATGCCGCCCCAAGCGAATCCACTGTCAACGACGTGGCCCCACTGGAGTAGCCGGCGGAATAATTGATCTTGGCCGGCTTTGCTGTGGCAGCCGAACTCACCGTCAGGCTGGTCGGCGAGGAGATGTTAAACGTGCCGGATTTGTAGCCGGTTTCGTCGTTCGTCAGCGTGGCTCCCGTCAATGTCCCGTACAACGTCGTGGCCCCGGCGGAGGCGTTTGCACTGAGGACGAGTTTGCCTCCGTTTTCGAAGTAAATTGAATCCCCGCTGCTGAGCGAAGAGGCCGTGGCATCAACGGTGATGCCGCTCGAAGTATAGTCTCCCGTGCCGTAGCCGGTGGCGTTGTTTACGCTCACCGAGATGCTTGCGGATTGTGCCCCATTGGCCTGTATGGATTCGGAAGCCAGCTTGACGGCCTGCAGAAAATTGCCCTTCACATCCTCGAGGCTGATTCCAATGTCCCCGGTGTTCGAATTGGTTAGCAGAAAGCGATCGTTCACGCCGTCGTAACTGGCCACCACGCCCGCGCCGGACTGGGTGATACCAGCAAGGATGGATCCCACCGTGTCGTCGCTATTCCACTCGATGGTTCTTCCGTTCACGCGGAAACTGCCGGTCGTCCCGATGAGGGTCGTGTTGAAGTTCGCACCGGCCAGGGTGGACGCCACGCTGATGCCCCCCAGCTTGTAGACACTGCTGACGGAGCTTGTCCCGTTGTTGTTCAGTCGCGACGCCGTCAGGAAGTTGCTCGTGTCGTTGGAGCTACCCAGTACCAAAGTTTTACCGGAGGTCGAACTCAGTGTGATCTTGTCGGTGGATGCACTGTACGACACAGAAAAGTCGGCGTCGGCATCGGTAATTTTCTTGAAGATGCTCGCCAACGAATCGGTCGTCTCCACAGTGATGATAGAGTCATTGATGGTGAACGTCCCGGTCGTAGCCTTCACGCCAAAGCCGTTGCTTGCAATGTATGTCGATCCGTTCTCGTCATCGGAGATACCACCGCTGAGTGTGCCGGAAAGACTGGTCGCCCCCACCGCCGCGTCAGCATCCAGAGTGAATTTCGCCCCGTTTTTGAAAACCACCACGTCCCCGTTGCTCAGGGAGGTCGTCAGGGTATCGACGGTTAAGCTCGTCGCTCCATCGACCGCCGCGCCATTGGCGGTCAACCAGTCGACCTGACGCCCAGCGTCCGCTCCCCCCTTCTGCTCGGCTGTGGTCGCCCGTTGAAAGAACTCAAACTTATATGAACCAAGCGCGGCCCCTGACTCAACTTTGGCCGTTCCAACGGTTTCATCGGAAACCGAGGTGGTTCGCGACTGATACAGCTTTTCGTCTTTGAGAGTCTTGGCCTTGCTTTCCACCGAGGATAGCTCGTCCTTGATGTTGCCCAGCAATTGGTTTCGACGGGAGACATCGTATTGCTCGCGCCGGGCACGACGCTGCGGCGCGCGCTCGATCTCGACCAATTGATCGACCACGGACTTCCAATCAAAGCCCGAAGCAAGTCCTGAAAGGCTTAAATCCATCTATTTTGAGTAAAAACCGACAAAAAACCGACCCATTCCAAGCAAATAATGTGCCGTTTGACTTTTTACATGCGCGGATTGAGCTCAAAACGGGTGATACACAGCTTGGCCAAGCGGGCCAAATTTGCTAAACGCCGTCCCAGTATGGCCGAATCGGCACCCCAAAAACCCTCCCCCGGACCCCGCTGGTGGCCGGTCGCGTTTATTTTCGCCGGCCTGGTCGTGGCGCTCCTGATCATTTGGAACACCGGCACCGACAACCGGCAGATGCAGGTACTGAGAACCCTCTCCGGCTTGATCATCTCGGTCGTTTTGCTCCTCGCTTGGGCAATGTTTTTCTCGCGCTTGGCCAAGTGGACGCGATTAAAAATCCTCGGCTGTGTGGCGGGAGGAATTATCGTTTTTCTAGGCTGCTTCCGGTTCAGTCAGTTCAGCGGGAACATGGTGCCAATTTTTGAATGGCGCTGGGCCAAGCGCGACCTCCCGACCACGGACACCCAACCCACGGCCAAGCCGGTCGGGCAACCGGAAGCACACCGCTTGGCCAAGCTTTCATTCCCGCAGTTTCTCGGGCCAAGCCGGAATTGCAAAGTGCCCGGCCCCGAGTTGGCCACGGATTGGAGCGCCAACCCGCCAACCAAGCTTTGGCGTCAACCCATTGGCGCGGCGTGGTCCGGCTTTGCCATCGCCGGGCATCGCGCGGTCACGCAGGAGCAACGAGATGAAAACGAGGCCACCGTTTGTTATGACATAGAGACCGGCAGGGTGCTTTGGCTCACGGAAAACCCCGGCCACTACAACACCGCCATCGCCGGTGAAGGCCCACGGGCAACTCCGACCATTTTTGAAAACATGGTGTACGCCCTGGGCGCCGAGGGCATCCTGAGTTGCCTCGACCTTCAATCTGGCAGTCAGGTTTGGCAGCGCAACATTGCGGTCGACGCCGGCTTGGCCACCGATGGGCCAAGCGATCAAACCGGCGCATCCAAGCCCCGCAACAAAAGTAAGGAATGGGGATTCAGCAGCGCCCCGCTGGTTCATGATGGAAAAGTAATCGTGAGCGCGGGCGGTGAAGACGGCAAGTCGCTCATCGCCTATGCTGCCGACTCCGGCGAGCCGGTCTGGTTCGGTGGCAGCAGTCGCGCCGGCTACAGCTCGGCGCTTACGGCCACAATCCTCGGCGAGGAACAGGTTCTCATTTTCAATCAAGACGGCCTCGCCGCGCACAACCCAACGGATGGGAAAGTCCGTTGGACTTTCGAGTGGAAAGCTGCAGTCCCGCACGTCTCCTTGCCGCTGATTCTCACCGATAATCAAGTGTTACTCAGCCTCGGTTACGGCAACGGCAGCAAGCTGGTGGAGGTGTCAAAAGACGGTGACCAATTCACAACCAAACAGCTCTGGCACTCCCGTCGCATGAAGGCCAAGTTCACCAATCTCATCCATCACAACGACCATATCTTCGGATTGGACGACGGTATCTTTGCCTGCATGGAGCTGAACCGCGGACGGCCCGCGTGGAAGGACGGCCGCTATGGCCACGGCCAGATTTTGCTTCGTAATAATCACATCCTCGTCATGGCCGAAATGGGCGACATCATCCTGCTGGAAGCCAATCCGGAGAAACATTCCGAACTCACACGTTTCACCGCGCTCGACGGCAAGACCTGGAATCCACCCGCCCTCGCCGGGGAATACCTGCTCGTCCGCAATCATAAGGAAGCCGCCTGTTACAAGCTCCCGCTGGCGACCGCCGCAACCGTGGCTGCTCAATGAAGGAGGATTTCATTCGCCGCAAGGAACGCTGGGCAAAAAAAATGTCCGGCAGGGAACGGCCGACTCGACCGAACGCCGGGCGGCTCCCTCCCGGCCAGCATGAGGTGAACAACTTTCCCGTGCTCGATCTCGGCGTGCACCCAGAGATCCCGCTCGACAAGTGGCAGTTAAAAATCCATGGCGAAGTCGAAAACCCGGTGACGCTCAACTGGGATCAATTCATGGCCCTGCCCCAGTTCACCGACGTCAGCGATTTTCACTGCGTTACAACCTGGAGCCAGTTCGACATGGAATTCGAAGGCGTGGCATTTTTCACGATGGCGGAACTGGTCAAGCCAAGGCCAGGCGCGAGCCATCTTTTCTTCACCGGGTACGACGACTACACGACCAATACTACGCTCGACGATTGCATGGACGACGACGTGATGGTTGCCCACTCATGGAATGGCCAGCCGTTGACGCTGGAGCACGGCGGCCCGGCCCGCATGGTTATCCCCAAGCTCTACGCGTGGAAGGGTGCCAAGTTCATCCGCGAAATCGAATTCCGCGATCACGACGAGCTTGGCTTCTGGGAACAGCGCGGCTACTCGAACACCGCTGACCCGTTCGTTGAGGACCGGTTTTCCTGAGCTTGGCCAAGCGCACCTCAGGCCAGCAGACCGTCAATGATTTTCGGCGTGTCCTCCGGCCCGATCAACCGCTGGTCCAGCCCTTGGTACCGGTAGCTGAAATGGAACGGATCCAGGCCAAGCAGGTGCAGGATGGTCGCCTGCAGATCGTGCACGTGCACCGGATTCCTAGCCACGGTGTAGCCAAGTTCATCCGTCTCGCCGAAGGTGATCCCGTGATTCAGCCCACCGCCGGCCATCCAGACAGTGAAGCAGTCCGGATGATGATCGCGGCCAAGGAATTTTGAGCCGTTACGCTCCTCGTTCATCGAGGTACGACCAAACTCGCCGCCCCAAACCACGAGCGTCTCGTCGAGCAGCCCGCGCTGCTTGAGGTCCTTGAGCAACGCCGTCACCGACTTGTCGTTCTCCGCGCACTTGACCGGCAGACGCTGGACGAGGTCGTTGCTGTTGCCGGTTCCGTGAAAATCCCAGCCCCAATCGAACAATTGCACGTAGCGCACCCCCTGCTCCACTAGTCGCCGCGCCAGCAGGCAGTTGTTGGCAAAGGAGGCCTTGCCCGGCTGCGCGCCGTACTCGTCGAGGGTTACCTGTTTTTCGCGCTTGATATCCATCACCTCCGGCACACTGATCTGCATGCGGTAGGCCAGTTCGTACTGGTTGATGCGGGAAAGCGTTTCCGGATCACCGATCTCGCGGTACTCCTGTTCATTGAGTTTTTTCAACGCGTCCAGACTCCGGCGACGTACCTCGCGACTCATGCCCTTCGGGTTGGACACGTACAAAATCGGGTCGCCTGTGCTTCGGCATTGCACACCCTGAAAGACGGACGGCAGATATCCGCTGCCCCAGAGACTCTTGCCACCGGACGGATCCGTGCCCCCGGAAATCAACACCACAAAACCGGGCAGGTTCGCGTTTTCTGAACCCAATCCATAGGTGATCCACGACCCCATCGAGGCGGCTCCGTTCCGGGGTGAACCGGTGTACAAAAGCATCTGTGCGGGCGCGTGGTTGAACTGGTCCGTGTACATGGACTTCACGAACATCAGGTCGTCGGCCATCTCGGTCAGCTTGGGATACATGTTGCTGATCCACTGCCCGTTTTGTCCGTGCTGCTTAAACGTGTGCGGTGAACCGAGCAGCTTCGGGTGGCCCTTGATGAACGGAAGGCGGCGTCCCTCGATGAACTCCTTCGGGCACGGCGTGTCGTTCAACTCATTCAGCTTCGGCTTGTAGTCGAACAGGTCCAGCTGCGGCGGCGAACCGGCCATGTGCAGATAGATGACATTTTTGATTTTGCCATTCGCGTGGGGCATGCGCGCGGACAGCGGAGCCGGCGCGGCCGCGTTGGCTCCCGCACCGCCCATCAACGAGCCAAGCGCCAGCGAACCAAGTCCAATTTGGCAGCGCTTCAAAAAATGGCGCCGCGTGGTGAATTGAGCCTGTTGGAAGTTCAGATTCATTTCGTTAACCTTTCATTAAAATGGCATCGAGATTCAGGAGTACGTTGGCCACCACGGTCAACGCCGCCATCTCGGAAACGTCCGCCCCCTCGGGGAGCGGTACTGTTTTGCCGTACAAATCCTTCGCGGCCGCCGTCTCTTTTTTGTAGTGGGCCAGTTCCCCCTGATACAGTTCGGTCAGCGCTGCCAGCCGATTCGCCTCAAGCGGTTTGGCCAGCGTGAGTCGAAGCGCGAACTTCAGCCGATCGGCCGCCGTCGCTCCGCCCTCGGTGAAAATCCGGTGCGCCATCGCCTGCGCAAACTCGACGTACGCCTCATCGTTCATTGTCACGAACGACTGCAGCGGCGTGTTGGTGCGAATTCGGCGGACGGTGCAAATCTCCCGGCTCGGCGCATCGAAGGTGGCCATCGATGGATACGGCACGGTGCGTCGCAAAAACGTGTAAAATCCGCGGCGATACCGGTCCTCGCCGGAACTGGTCGCCCACGTGCGCTGCCCGTTGAACGCCGCCTGCCACAGGTTCGGCGGCTGCGGCGGATAAACCGACGGGCCGTACATTTTCTCACTCTTCAACCCGCTCAACGCCAGCGCCTGGTCACGCACCATCTCGGCCTCCAAACGAAAGCGCGGGCCGCGCCCAAGCCGGATGTTGCGAAAGTCGCTCTTGGCCAGATCGCCCTGCACCTTGGCCGACTGGCGGTAGGTGGCAGACATGACCATCGTCTTGAGGATGCCCTTCATGTCCCAACCGTTTTCGCGGAACTCCACCGCGAGCCAGTCGAGCAGTTCAGGGTGATCCGGCAGATTGCCCTGCGTACCGAAATCCTCCTCCGTGTCCAGCAGGCCGCGCCCGAATAGCTGCGCCCAGAAACGGTTCACCGCAACGCGCGCCGTCAAAGGGTTGTCCTCCTGCAGCAGCCACCTGGCTACACCCATGCGATTGTTCGGGGATTCCTTTTTCGGTTGATGAAATGCTCCCGGAAAACCGGCCTGCACCACCTCGCCCTTGGACAGAAAATTACCCTTCACGAGCAGGTGCGTTTTTCGCTGCCGATCCTTGGCCAGTTCCTGCATGTACGGCGTGGTGACGATCGAGCGCCGCACGCCCTGCTCCTCTTTTTTCTTCGACTCGATCTGTTTGCGAACCGGCTCAAGTTCCTTGGCAAAGGTCCGGTAGTGGGCCTCGATTTTATTGCGTTGGACGTCATCGCGCTTGGCCTCCTCGACGAACAGCACCGGCAGGATTTCCTTCGGGAATTCCGCGCCCTTCACGTCAAAATAAAACCCGCTCCTTTTGTCGTTGTTGACGATCTTGATGAGCAACTCGTTTTCCCCTTGGCCAAGCGCAACGGTCACCGTCTCCTGCCCCGCCTTGGCATCGCGCTTGGTTTTCTTGGTCAACACTTCACGCCCATTCACCCAGACCTTGATCGCGTCGCCGCTCCCAAGCGACAGGCGTTGCGAGCCGGCGATCTCCGCCGTCAGGATGCGCCGCAGGTACACGGCTGAGTGATCTCCCGGTTCCAATTCTTGCACCTGCCCATCTCGCCACTCCGGCTTGGCCTCCCACGCGATTTCCTTGTCGGCCTTGTTTTCGCGGGCAAACACCTGCACCTCGGCCAGCGACAGGATCGGCTCGTTGCGCCCGTCCACCTGCAGCAACTCCACCCGCACCACGGAAATCACGCCCTCCGCCTGCACCGGGATGGCGAAGCCCTCGTCCGGTGTCGGGTTGCCCTTGTTGTTTTTAAAAAAGTCCTTCTCGAATAGGGTTTTCCGGTCGGCATCCAGCGCCAGCACGCGGAAGGCAGACAGCCGCTCCGGCGCTTCCTTGCGGTTCCACAACACCACCTGTGTCACATCAGTTGGCTTGGCCAGAGCCACCTCCCACCACGGCGACTTGTCGCTTGGGTTTGCTGTGTGGGTCACCGTCTTGTCGGTGAACAGGCCTGATGTGTTGCCATCGATCGCGAGCTTGGCCGGCCCATCGTACGCCGTGGACGACTGGCTGGCCTTACCCAGTGGCGCGACGTTTAGGCCGATCGCATGGCTCTCCGGTGCAAATGCCATCGCAAACGCGGCGTCGAACGAGTCCGCCTTAAACGGCCCGGTGATCTCCCATGCGGACCGCTTCGGCTCCGGCTTGGCCAGGTCCCGCAGCGACTTCAATTCCCACTCACGCTGCCCCTTGGCCAACTCCGGAGTGTGGACGTTGAGCTTGGCCTGAAGCGACTTGATCTCCGCGGCGATGCTATCGAGCTTGGAAGTCTGCTCCATGGACGGGTAAGGCAGTCGCGGCG
>DKGH01000142.1 GCA_002453165.1 Verrucomicrobia bacterium UBA6775 | reverse complement strand
AACGCTTGGCCAAGCGACGTCAGCCTGTATCTCTGCCCCTGCCTGAATCCGACCGGCTTCCCCGGCAACACGCGCGAGAACCTGGCCGGCATCGATCTGAACCGCGATTACCGGCACTTCAAGTCCCCGGAGGTGGCCGCACACAAGGCGTGGATCGACGGCCTGCCTGCGTTTGACATCGGGATTTGTCTGCATGAAGACTGGGAGGCCAAGGGCTTTTACCTGTACGAGTTGAACCCGGAAAAACAGTTCGCCGCGTCCGAGGCGACGCTCGAGGCGATCGAGGCCGTTTGCCCGATCGACCATTCGGAACTGATCGACGGCCGGCCGGCCAAGGGCGGTTTGCTCCGGCCGATCGCCTCGCCCGATGCCCGGCCTTTATGGCCGGAGGCGTTTTACATCGTCCAAAACAACAAGACACGCCTGTCGTACACGCTCGAGGCGCCATCCGATTTTCCGATGCCGACGCGGGTTAACGCCCTTTGCACCGCGGTGAAAACGCTGATAGAATCACACTTGGCCAAGCGTTGAAATGAAACCCGATAAGGCCGAGAAACTGTTGGTTTGGATTTTGCGTACGGCGGGCGCTGTCTGCGCGTTGGCAATCGTGCCGATGCTGATGCCGACCGCGTGGGCACAGGCTGCACACGCCGCCATTGGCCTGGGCGAACTGCCCGGCAAGCCGATTGTCGTGTATCTCGTGCGAAGCATGTCCGCCATGTGCGCCCTGTACGGCGGATTGCTGCTGCTGTTGGCGGGCGACGTGCACCGGTACCGCCGGGTGATCACGTTTCAGGCCGTGGCCATTTTGACCGTGGCCACCTGCGGGAGCATCCTGATGCATCACCTGCCCGTTCTCGGGAATTACATTCTAATCGACGGTGCCGTCTGCTGGCTTTACTGCCTCCCGACCCTTTGGCTGCAAACCCGGCTGAAAAAGGAATAACCTATGTCGCCTTTGATTAGTTTTATACTCCTGTGTTCCGCTGCCTTGTGCGAACAACCCGAACCCCGGACTGTCCTCAGCGCCGAAATGGTACTGCTGTTCCAAAACCCGGACGGCGGCTGGCCCAAAAACGTGCAGTGGAATTCATTCGAGACACTCAACGATGCAGAGGAAGGATTTAAGAAATTCCCCAAGCGCAACAGCACCATCGACAACAGCGCCACGTACACGCAGATCCGGGAACTGGCCGCTGCCTACACCAAGACGAATAATCCCAACTATCGCGATGCCGCCCGGCGCGGCCTCGAGTTCATTTTCCGCGAACAACGGCCAAGCGGCGGTTGGCGCGGTTCCGACGTCGATGCCATCACTTTCAATGACGACGCCATGATCGGCGTGATGCGCTTGCTGAAGGAGATCACGCAAAAGCAGTCGAACTTCCGCTGGGTAAAACCGGCCGAACGGGAACGATGCCAGCAGGCGTTGGCAAGGGCGCTTCGCATTTTGCTCGACTGCCAGATCGTGGTCGACGGAAAAAAGACGGCGTGGTGCCAACAGCACGACCACGAGACACTGAAGCCGGTCAAGGCACGCAGCTACGAGTTACCGTCCATCTCCGGTGTAGAGAGCGTAAAAATCGTCCGCTATCTCATGGAGGAGGAAGCCCCGAGCGCGGAGATCATCGAGGCCGTCGAGGGAGCCGTCGCGTGGTTTCGCCGCTCGGCCATCCGCGGCATCCGCATCGAGCGATTCGACATCGACCCGGTGAAGGACGGCACCAAGGTTATCGAGCATGACGAGCGCGTCGTCCGCAACCCGGATGCCAAGCCGGTGTGGGCGAGGTTTTACGAGATCGACACCAACCGTCCGTTTTTCTGCAATCGCGACGGCATCAAGGTTTACACGCTCGATGAGGTGACCCTCGAGCGGCGCACCGGCTACTCGTGGTACAGCGATGCGGCAGCCAAGCTGCTCGAAAAGGAATATCCAAAGTGGCTTGAACGCCTCAAATAAGGCTTGCTAAGCGCGACTGATTAATGTATATTTTTTTCATGAAAACAATTCTTTTTTCATTCTGTATCTCGTCCGTTCTCTTTTTGTCTGGCTGCGGAAATTCGGAAGATGCCGGTAATTCATCAACGAACGAAACCAGTTCCGCCTCATCATCCGGCGGACCGGCTGGCAAACTGGCTGTAGCTCACTGGGTCAAGGGCGATCCGGTGGACATCTCCAAAGGCGTCCACGTCGTGGAGTTTTGGGCCACATGGTGTCCACCCTGCCGCACCAGCATCCCGCACCTCACCGAAACTCAGGCCAAGTTCAAGGATCGCGGTGTCAACATCGTTGGCGTGACCAATGAGGACCTCGGCACAGTCGAGCCGTTCGTCAAGAAGATGGGCAAAAAAATGGATTATACCGTTGTCATTGACGACGGCCGAACACTGTCCAACAAGTACATGAAGAAGTACGGCGTCAATGGAATCCCGCACGCTTTCGTCATCAAGGACGGGGAAGTCGTCTGGCACGATCACCCGATGAAAGATTTGGAAGGTGCCATCGAAGACGCCCTGAAGTGATACGCACCTTTTTCGCATACCCGGCTTTCGTCCTCGGTATCGCAGCCCTGACCGGCTGTGGTGGCGGGGGTGAATCCTCGACCATCGAGGGTATTTCAACCGAAGCCGGGGAAGGCACTGCGACCAACCTGTTTCACGCTGCCGAACTCGGTGATCTCGCTGCGTTGCAGAAGTTCGTCAGCCAAGGCCAAGCGTTGACCAACCGGCATACCGACAACCAGCAGACGGCATTGCACTACGCCGCGTGGGGAGGCAACACCAACGTCATCGCCTGGCTGCTCGAGCAAAAGGCGGACATCAACGCCCTAGATGCGGAAGGTCAATCGCCATTGGATGTCGCTTGGATGCCCCGCTCGGAATCAGCCAAGGCGCTGTTGCTGGCATCGGGAGCCAAGCCGGGGAAGGAACTTCGCCCGCCGGAAACCAAGCCAGCATCCACGGTGGAAGCGCCTGAAAAGGAAGCCCCCGTGACCGAACCAAGCGAAGCCAAACCGTAGCGCTTGGCCAGGCGGAAGTAGAGCGCGGACTAGAGAGAGTCGATCTTGGCCAAGCGGTCGCGCGCCTTCTCGCCGGGCGTCGTGTCGGTGCACTCCTCGGCCACGCGCCGGAGCAATTCCAGCGCCTTTTCAGTCTCACCCAGCTTTCCGGAGTAAAGGTTGCAGAGATGGATCGCCGCCCAGCCCCAGCGCTTGGGCTGAAGGTCCATCTGCAGAATCTCTTCGTACTCCATGGCCGCCGCGCGATAGCTGGCGAGGTCGTTCTCGTAGACTTCCGCGATACGTTTGTGCGCGTGGTATTCGCCGGGATACAGCGAGTTGTATTCGCGCAATTTGTCGATGCACTCGACGAACGCACCATCCGCCCAAAGCTGCTCTGCCTCCTCGTACAGGTCGGCCTTCTCCGAGCGGGCGCTCTTGTCGTAAAAACCCTTGGCCACCCGGTTACCGGTCAGTTGCCCCACGTCCCGTGCCGCGAGAAAAGCAAACGTCAGCAGGGAGACCAGCATCCCGGCAAAGTAAGTCATCATGCCGCCCCCGGCGTCCTCACCAGTCTCATCCCCTGATTCAGCAACGGTGATCTCGTTCGTCCCGCCGTCTTCGGATGCGACCCCGTCATTGA
>DKGH01000187.1:740-6936 GCA_002453165.1 Verrucomicrobia bacterium UBA6775 | reverse complement strand
CGCCTCACCGGCGAGGTGCTCTGGAAAGGCGCACGTGAAATCCCGGAAGTGCCGAAGTTTTTCCACATCGCAGGGAGCGTGGCTGCCGCCACGCCTGCCACCGACGGGAAACGGGTCGTTTTTTATTTCGACGACTACGGTCTGATTACCACCGATCTCGATGGCAACAAGCTGTGGGAACACCAATTTGTCACCTCCACCGGCAACCAATTCAGTTACGGCGCTTCCCCGATTATTGAAGGCGACAAGCTATTGCTGAATCGCGACGGTGCTCTGGACTCCTGCCTCGTCTGTTTTGACTTAAAGACCGGCAGGATTCTCTGGAAGGCCAAGCGGCCCGGCGTCATTAACAGCTATTGTTCGCCCTACGTGATGGAAGTGAACGGAGCCAAGCAGGTGCTCCAAGGTGGTTCGGGGGAACTTGTCGCGTATGACTTCAACACGGGGAGTGAAGTCTGGAAAGCCACCGGGTTGCCCGGGTTTGTGTGCGTTTCCCCTCTGGCAGTTGGAGACACGATTTATTACGGAGGATGGTCCACCGCGCACGTCGCCGGCCGCAGTCGCATCGCGTCCTTTTTTCCGGAGGACAGTGGCCTGACCTCGGAATCGCTCGAGAGCGCCGAGGGGTTCTTCAAACAATTCGACAAAAACAAGGACAACAAAATTTCGTTCGCAGAATTCCCGTCAGGCCGCATGAAGGATGTCTTCCCCATGACCGATCAGGATGGAGACAAATCCATCAATCTCGAGGAGTTGGATTTTTGGTACACCATAAAACCTTGGGCCGGTCGAAACGCTTTCTATGCGATCAAAACAGGTGGCAAGGGAGACATTACCCGATCGCACGTAAAGTGGCAGGTGCGACGCGGCATCCCGTACGTCTGCTCACCCATCGTGCAGGACAATAAACTGTACCTCGTCAAAAAAGGCGGCTTCGTCACTTGCGTGGATACGACCACCGGCAAACCAATCTACAGTCAGGAGCGACTGGGAGTCGGCGGTGAGTATTACGCCACACCGATCACAGTGGGTGACCGGATATTCATTGCGGCCGAACGCGGCACGGTGTTCGTCATCAAGCCAAGCGACAAACTTGAGATTATCGCCCGAAACGAGATTGGCGAAAAACTGGAGGCCACACCGGCCATCGTGGATGACACCCTCTATCTCCGGGGCGATAAACACCTTTGGGCGTTTCGAAAAAAGTGAAACCAGGCAGACCCAGATTCGGGTGGGCGATTATATCCAATCAAAATCATCCTTGACTTGGAACTTGGCCAAGCGAGTCTCCCTTGACAGATGAAAACACGGTTCAACGCCCACTCCAACCGCCGTTCTACCCGCTTGGCCAAGGGCTTTACCCTGATCGAGTTGCTGGTAGTCATCGCAATCATTGCAATCCTTGCCAGCCTGCTTTTGCCGGCCTTGGCCAAGGCGAAATCCAAGGCTACCAGTGCCTACTGCCTGAGTAACTACAAGCAGCTACAGCTTTGCTGGACGATGTACGCCGGGGATCACGACGACAGCATGCCGGCCAACTCCCAACTCCCGGGGGGCGGCAGCCGAGCCGGCTGGACCAGTCAGGGCTCCACCTGGCTTCACGGCAACGCCTACACCGATGTGAATGACACGAACATACGCAAGGGCGCCCTCTTCAAGTACAACGACTCCTCCGGCATCTACAAGTGTCCCGCCGACAAGTCGACTGTTCGCGACAAGGGCGAGATTCCCCGCGTCCGCAGTGTGTCGATGAACATGTATATGAATTTCCGCTACGACCCGAACCAAAGCATGTACGAAAATTGCTGGCACAAGATCGGGGACGTGAAGAATCCGTCCACATCGGATGCCTTCGTTTTCATCGACGAACACACCAAGAGCATTCAGCAGAGTGCCTTCGGCTCGAACGCCGGCAAGTGGACGCTGTTCGGCACCTCGAAGTGGACGTGGATCAGCTTTCCGGCCACGCGGCACAACAACGGCACGGTGTTGTCCTTCGCGGACGGCCACGCCGAGTCGTGGCGCTGGGTGGAGCCAAACACGACTGCCATCGCGAAGAAACGCGGATGGATCGTTCTTCAGCCCGGCTCCGGCCCCAACGACCGGGATTTGCAGCGGATGTTCAACGCCGTTCCGCAAAACATTCCGGTGAAATAAAAAAGCCCTCCGGCTGGAGGGCTTCGAAAAGTGGGGACAAACTATCAGCTGCCGATGCAATAGAGGCGACTGTTCGTGCGAATGAACAGGTTCCCGTGTGCCACGGCGATGGTGGCGCGGGTCTGGTCGTCGCCCGGCTCACCCATGTTGGTCTTGTGCAGCACCTTGCCGCTTTTCGCATCGATGACATGCACGGTTCCGGCATGGTTTTGCACGTAAAGTTTCCCATCCGCACCGGTCGGTGAACCACGGAAAAGCGAGCGGCTCTCGAGATCGGTGGCCCACTTGGCCTTGCCGCTCTTCGGATCCACACAGGAGAGAATCTTGTCGCGACCCTCGCCGTACAACACATAAAAGTTGCCCTGATAAAACAGCGGCGTGCTGACGTCGCTGGTGACCTGGTCGCGGCGACCCTCACTGTGCCACGCGATGCTCGACTTGTCCTCGCTCACGTCGCCCTTGGCCCCGGCCTTGATGGCGAACACCGGTGCGCCTTTCGGGCCACAGGCCAGCAGGACGCCCTTGCCGGAAACAGGAGACGGCACGAGACGCCAGTGACCGATGCGTGACGGGTTCCACGTGCCCCAGCGCCACAGTTCCTTGCCGGTCTTGGGATCGTGACCGGTCAGGCAGTCGCCACCGACGATCACGATTTCGTCGCGACCATTGTGGCTGAACGGCATCGGCGTGCTGAACGCCTCGAGCGACTCGGAGCGAGCCTTGGCCGGGCGATAATGTTTCCAGAGCTGCTTGCCTGTTTTTGGATCCAGCGCCAGCAGGTAGGAGCGGTTGTCGTCACTGCCCCGGCCGCTCACCTTGGTGTCGCGCTGCAACACCTGCATGTAAAGAACACCGTCATGGATCAACGGGCTGGTGGAGAATGTCCACAGGAAGGCGAACTCCCCGTGTTTCTTTTGAAGGTTCAACTCCCACAGCTTGTCACCATCCATGTTATACGTGGCCAGTTCGCCACCGCCGTAAAAGAAGGTCACGACCTGCCCATCGGTCACCGGCGAAGGCGAGGCGTAGTTGCTGCGGTTGTCCTGCCGGAACCCCTTTGCCACCTGGTGCGACCACTTCAGCGCGCCGGTCTTGCGGTCGTAACAATTCGCGCTCAACCGTTCCTTCTCCTGATTGGACGAGGAAACAAAGACGTTGTCGCCCCAGATCACCGGCGTGGCGGCGCTGGGGCCGTCCATCTTCACGCTCCAGAGAACGTTCTCAGTCTTGCTGAACTTGGTCGGCAGGTTTTTCGCATCGGTGGATCCGTCGTAGTTTGGCCCGCGCCAGTTCCCCCAGTCACCAGCCTGCGCCCCGGCCAATGACAGGCCAAGCGCGGCTCCGAGTAGCATCGTTTTGGTCATTTTCATGATCATTGAGTTTTATTGAAAAGTGTAAGGACGGGCGGATGCTGCCATCCGCTTGGCCAAGTGGCCAGCCGAAATCAGCATAAAAACAGGACGCCGCGCCAGTCGGGACGCCGCGACGGATCGGCATATTCACCAACGACCAAGCGCCTAGCCAAGCACTCAGTCGAGTTTTTCCTTCTCAAAATCGGCGGGATTCACCCAGCCGGCGCGAACCTTTTCGCCACTTGTGTAGCGTTGGTAAAAATTGTCGGTCGCCGCGCCGGAGTACGGGTAGTTGTCGAACACGTCCCCCTTGCCGAACATCCTCGGATCACCCTGAGCACGCAATTCCGCAAACAGTTGTTTCCTCAGCGTCATTTTCATCCTCAATTGAGACTTGGACTCGGCAAGGTTTTTCACGCAGTCGGCATCCCCCGTCAGGTAGAACAGTTCCTCCTTCGGTCGCTTGCCAAAGTTGAGGTTCCAGAAATGGTACATCCCATCGCGGCGCTGGTTGAGGATCGTCGTCTTGGTCGGACTGCCGTCGCAGTTCAGATAGCCAGTGGTCGGGTGACCGGATGGCCAGCGGTCGATCTCAAAATTGTGCAGGTACAGCCAGTTATCCTTCACGATGCCGCGGATCGGGTAGCCCCAGTTGTTTGGCCGACCGATGTCGTGTCGTTCCTTGCCGATCAAAACATGGTCACGGCTGGCGATCACGCGGCCCGATTTCGGCGACCGAAAAATGTCGAACAAACTCCGGCCGGTGATCGGCTGCATAATCGGCGCGATCTGCTTTACACCGGCCGCCTCGATGAACGTCGGCGCGAGGTCCGTAAAACTCACGTAGTCCGTCACCCCCCGGCCCCGGCCGTTGATGCCCTTCGGCCAGCGGATCGCCAGCGGGATGTGGTTCGAAGACTCGTACGCCTGCCCCTTCACGCGAGGGAAAGGCATGCCGTGATCCGACGTCGCCACGATCAACGTGTTGTCGAGTTGGCCGGCCGCCTCGAGTGTCGCGACGATTTTGCCCAGATGATTGTCGTAATGCTCCACCTCGATCGAGTAGTCGAGCATGTCGTTGCGGATCACCTCGTTGTCCGGCCAATACTTTGGCACACGATCGATGTCCGACAATTTTTTTCCCATGCGCCGCCCTACCCCGTACTCGTACCCGCGGTGCGGCTCGGTGGTGCCAAACCAAAACGCCCACGGCTTGCCCTCGGTCTCGCTTGCAGCCTTGAGAAAATCGGCAAAGTTGCCCGCGTAATTGTTGTGGGAGATCGCCCGTGCCGGCGGCTTGGCCTTCTGCTTTTGCCACGCCATGCCGGTGATCTTCCGGGCTTTGCCGTTGGCATCCCTCGCGAAACCCGGCCCCCAGCCTTTGCCGGTGTAACCGGTAGTGTAGCCGTTGGCCTCCAGCAACTCGACCCAGCCACCAAACTTAGCCGGGAAAATCGTCATGTGGTTGCCAGCGTTCTCCAGTTGCCACGAGTTGCGGCCGGTCAGGATAATCGCGCGGGACGGCGCGCACTTGGCGTTCGGAGTGTAGGCACGCTGAAACAAAATACCCTCCTTGGCTAGGCGATCAAAGTTGGGTGTGCGCACCCAGTCGCACCCGTACGCGCCGGCGTGGCCAAACGACCAGTCGTCGGCGATGGCGAAAAGAATGTTCGGCCGCTCCGCCGCTTGGCCAAGCGACGACAAGCCGGCACACAATAAAAACGAGGCGATCCCCCGCCTGAGAAATGAACGCATCGGCCCGTGATACCCTTGGCCAAGCGCTTGGCCAAGGGGAAAGAACTTGCCACCGGAAACAACCGCACTAGACTCGCCGCCACGTTGCGCGATTAACTCAGCGGTAGAGTGCTACCTTCACACGGTAGAAGTCGTTGGTTCAAACCCAACATCGCGCACCATCTTCCTAGTCTTTTTCAACTTTTCAAAAAACCCGTGTTAAGTTTTCGCAGCTAAATTCCGCAAATTTTTGTTAGCGGATGTTAGCGGGATTTTGACACTGCGAAAGGTCATCAATCACGGTAATCCTCGTTGGCGGGTTTCAGCCCAGATCAACGGGAAGCGCACACAGCGTTTCTTTAACACAAAGGCAGAAGCTCAAACTTGGTTGACCGAACTTCGGCGTAAGAGTCCTGTTGAACAATTCTGGCATAGCCTTCCGACAATCGAACAGCAAAGGATCATGTTAAAATATCAGACTGGGGCTCATGCTCTATTCAGTCAAAAAGAGATTCCAAATTATATTACACTTTCAGATGCCGTCTGCCGTTATGTTGATGCTAAGAAAGGGCAGGATTTGCGAACTAGCAGCTTCAAACAAATTAAGCTCTACCTTCAACAGCTGTGCATTAACTTCAAAGGCAAGCAATGCCACGAGATAAGCACCTCCATGATTGAGAGTTGGTTTCGTAAATGCGGCTGGAAACGCAGTACAATTGATGGAGTTCTTGCCAAGATTGGTCCGTTTTTTAACTGGTGTGTTAGGGAAAAATACATTTCGGCAAACCCGACCAAGGGAGTCATGCGACCAAGGAGGGATGAGAGCGAGCCTTGCATCTTCTCCCCGGATGAGGTTGCCCGTCTATTGAGCGTTTCCTGCTATAAAGACCCCAAGCTGCTCCCATACCTAACACTTGGCCGCATTGGTGATGATCCATAGATGTTGATTTGGT
>DKGH01000187.1:0-381 GCA_002453165.1 Verrucomicrobia bacterium UBA6775 | reverse complement strand
ATAATTGTATTGCTTAAATAATCAAAAAAGATGAACTTTGGGCGACATGAAAAACCTACCGCCCAAAATTGAAGAATCGCAATCGAAGGATAGACTGACAGCAAAGGAGACCTACAACGTAGTTAGTGACACCGTCGTTGGCGTGAATGTCAGAGCAAAGGATAACCTCATTCAAGGTGTGATCATACTTTTCACTGTAATAATTGGATTGGTTATCGGGCAAATGTATGGAGGATTTTTATTGTTAGGCGGACTGGGCGGGCTCATCGTTGGCTTTCTAGGGAGTGGTATTTTCTTGATGATTTACCGCGCAGTTAAACACGCGTCTGGTAACCATGAGTGAAATATTCTAAGCGATATGAAACAACTACTAATCACAAT
>DKGH01000056.1 GCA_002453165.1 Verrucomicrobia bacterium UBA6775 | reverse complement strand
CCGGACGACCCGGCTGCGACGCGGGGCATTGGTTTCCTAGCGACCGGGCCGTGGGACGAGAGTTCGCAGATGGGCATCTCCGACGGCACAATCGACAAGAAGATCGCGCAGTACCTCGACCGTGACGACATGATCGCCACGGTGATGTCGACCTTCGTCAGTACCACCGTTCACTGCGCGCGCTGCCATGACCACAAATTTGACCCTGTGCCGACTGAGGACTACTACGCGCTGCAGGCAGTGTTCGCCGGTGTGGACAAGATCGACCGCCCGTTCGACAACGATGCACGCTTGGCCAAGCGCCGAGCGTTGCTGCTCTCCCGCCAACGCGCGCTTGGCCAAGGGCAGGTGCCGGATGGGATGTTTTCCGAGGCTGACCTGACCAAGCTGGAAGCGGACCTGAAACGCAGCCAGTCAAACTGGGCCGTCCTCTCCTCGGCCAAGGTCGAGTCGAGCAGCGGGATCGAGTTCGAGGCCAAGCCGGACGGCTCCTTCCTTGCGCTTGGCCAAGCGCCGCCCAAGGACGTCACGACCTTCACCGCCAAGCTGCCGATCGCCAATGCAACCGCCCTGCAACTGGATGTGTTGACCGACAAGTCGCTGCCCCGAAACGGCCCCGGGCGCGCAGAAAACGGCAACCTACACCTGACCGACATCGCCGTGCGGGTGAACGGCGCACCAGTCAAGATCGCCAAGGCAATGGCCAGCTTCAATCAGGACGACTGGACGATCGACCGCGCCATCGATACCAACCCCGATTCCGCCTGGGGCATCCATCCGCAACAGGGCCAAGCGCACCGGGCGCTGTTCGTTTTTGAAACTCCATTGACGGCAGCCAAGGGAGACTCGATCCGGATCGAGCTACACCAAAATCACGGCCGACAGCACCTCATCGGCCGCCCACGGCTTTCACTCACTCATTTGTCCAAACCGATTTTTAAACAATCTATATCGTTACAGATTAGTGAAATACTGGATTTTAAGCCAGAAAAACGAACAAAAGAGCAAAAACACGAATTGGCGTTCCATTTTGCCAAGACCGTGAATGAGCGGGATTTGGCCTCTCTCGGCGAGCAACAAAAGGTCTACGCCGTGGCCAGCCAGTTCACTGCACTGGGTAATTTCAAGCCGGCAAAACAGCCGCGCACGGTGCATGTGCTTCACCGGGGCAACATCCACTCGCCCGGCAAGGAAGCCCGGCCGGGGGCGTTGAGCTGTGTCAACGAATTGGAGAGCCGATTCGCGATCGACCAACCCAACGCGGAGGAGCAACGGCGGGCGGCTCTCGCCAACTGGCTGGCCGATGATCGCAACGTAATTCTGTGGCGATCGATCGTGAACCGCATTTGGCATTACCACTTCGGGCGCGGGATCGTCGGTACGCCGAACGACTTTGGCCGAATGGGTGAGCGGCCGAGCCACCCGGAGTTACTCGACTGGTTGGCGTACGAATTCCGCACGCGCGGTGGCTCGATGAAATGGCTGCACCGGACGATCATGACGAGTTCTACCTACCGACAAAGGTCGGCACACAACTCAAACTACGCCAAGCGCGATGCCGACAATCGTTTGCTTTGGCGGATGAATCGCAGACGACTGGACGCAGAGTCTTACCGCGACTCTTTTTTGCAACTTGCCGGCAACATGGACTGGCGAATGGGCGGGCCGTCTGACCGGCAGTTCAACATGAGCAAGGGCGTGCACGTGACGCCGACCCTCGACTACATCGGCTTCGATCCCGATGCCGCGGCCAACCATCGACGCAGTGTATACCGGTTTGTATTTCGCACCGTTCCTGATCCGCTGATGCAGTTGATGGACTGCCCGGACGCCTCGCAACACGCCCCAAAACGCGAGTCCTCGGTGACAGCGTTGCAGGCGCTTGGCATGTTGAACAATCGTTTCCTCGTCCGCCAAAGTGAGCGCTTGGCCAAGCGGCTCCAACGCGATGCCCCCACGCCCGAGGCACAGGTTTGGCGCCTGTTTGAACTGGCGTACCACCGCGCGCCTGGACCAGAAGAAGCCCGCTTGGTTTCGCAGCTCGCACGCGAACACGGCTTGGCCAACGCCTGTCGTGTGGTGCTCAACAGCAATGAGTTTCTTTTTGTGAACTGACGTGCAAACAGACCTTACCAGACGCAGTTTTTTTGAAACCACGGCGAGTGGATTTGCCGGGCTCGCGCTTGGCCAAGCGCTCGCCGCTGAGGCGGCGGACGACTCGAAGCACCATCATCAGCCCAAGGCCAAGCGGGTGATCCAACTCTTTATGAACGGCGGGGTCAGCCAGATGGACACGTTTGATCACAAGCCGATGCTGAACGAGTTGAACGGCAAAAAGTTTGATCCGGGCGACGGGCGACTGGTGGAGTCAGTGACCAATTCGCCCGGATTCAAAGTGCTCAAAAGCCCGTTTGCGTTTCGACAGCACGGCGAGTGCGGTCGCTGGGTGAGCGACGTGTTGCCGCACATGGCGTCGGTCGTGGACGACCTCGCGTTCCTCATGTCGATGAACTCCCCCACGAATGTTCACGGCCTGGGCAGCTACATGCAAAACACCGGCTTCACGCTGCCCGGTTTTCCCTGCATGGGTGCGTGGATCAGTTATGCCTTGGGGCGCATCAACCAAAACCTGCCGGAGTTCATCGTCCTGCCCGATCCCAACGGGCTGCCTTACAACAATCACGGCAACTTCACGTCCGGTTTTCTGCCGGCACAGCATCAGGGCACGGTGATTGATGCCTCGGACACGCAGCCGGTTCGTTACCTGTTTCCGCCCAAAACGGCTAAGCACATCAACACGGCCAGCGAGGCGGCCAGCCGCGAAGTGTTGGCAAAATTAAACGCGCGGCACATGGACCGCACTCCGGGCGACTCCCGCCTCGCGGCACGCATCCAAAGCCTTGAGATGGCCGCGCGGATGCAATTGAGCGTACCCGAGTTGTTCGATCTCAAGGGCGAAAGCCCGGCCGTGCGCAGCCTGTACGGAGCCGACGAAAAATCGACGGCGGATTTTGCCAAGCGCTGCATTCTCGGACGGCGAATGCTCGAGCGAGGCGTGCGGTTTGTCCAGATTTGGAGCGGTGCCGGCGGACCAACCAACAACTGGGACAACCACGCCAACATCCACAAAGAGCTTCCGCACATGACACGGCAGGTCGACAAGCCGATCGCCGGGCTGATCAAGGATCTCAAGGCGCGCGGTATGCTGGAGGACACGCTCGTTGTTTGGACCACCGAGTTTGGCCGAATGCCATTCAGCCAGGGACAGGCCGGGCGCGATCACAACGGCGGGACGTTTGTCACGTGGCTGGCCGGCGGCGGGGCCAAGGGCGGAAGCGCGTACGGCCGGAGCGATCGTTGGGGTTGGAAAAGCGAAACCGGTACAAGCAGCCACGACATGTTCGCCACCATCCTGCATCTGCTCGGCATCGACCACGAACGATTGACCGTCCGCCACAACGGCATCGACCGCCGCTTGACCGATGTCCACGGCCACGTCGTCAGCAGCATTGTGGCGTAGATCCACACAACAGCCTCGTCCCAAGTAAGGAGCTTTACGACGATACTCCGGTATCGGACTCACCGGGAAAAAGCGGGTCCTCGTGCAGATTTTTTAAAAAATCATAAAGCTGACCAATAAATGATTAGCTGACAAATAGGCGCGGGCTGCATTTAATCGGCCGAGCCCTAACGATGAAAAGTTTCATCCTCATTTTCCTATTTGCCCTGGCAGCGCCGGCCGCGGAGGAGACGCCTAATGCTTTTTTGCAGTTTGTCAAAAAACGGGCGGCAGCGTTGCGGGCGCTGGAGCGGACGCCGGAGACGTTGGCGGAATGGCAGACGCAACGGGCGATGATTCGCAAAAAGCTGCTGCGGGCATGGGGCGGGTTTCCGGAGGAAAAGTGTGAATTGAATCCGCGCATTCTCGGCACGGACAAACGCGACGGCTACCGCGTGGAGCGCATCATTTTCCAAACCCTGCCGGGTGTGTGGATGACGGCCAATGCTTACGTGCCCGATGGCCCGGGGCGACGGCCGACGGTGTTGTGTGTGCATGGGCACTGGAGTGGAGCGAAACAGGATCGCACGGTACAAGCGCGGTGTATCGGCTTGGCGAAGCTGGGTTTTTTTGCGTTGGCGGTGGATGCGATGGGTGCGGGCGAGCGTGGCATTGGCAAGGCGCTGGGGGAGTATCACGGCGAGATGGTGGCGGCGACGCTTTGGCCCATCGGCCAGCCGCTGAGCGGGCTGCAGGTTTACGAGAACATGCGCGCGGTGGATTATTTGCTGACGCGCAAGGAGGTGGACGGCGAGCGGCTGGGTATCACGGGCACGAGCGGCGGTGGCAACCAGACGATGTACGCGGG
>DKGH01000094.1 GCA_002453165.1 Verrucomicrobia bacterium UBA6775 | reverse complement strand
CGCGCGGTGACTTCCTGCAGGTCAAACAATGTGCGCCCGCAGCTTGGGCACGCGACATAGTCGGTCTTGAATGAGCGACAGCCTGCCGCCTGCAAAATGTTGTAGGCCAAGCGCAGTGACTGCCCGGCCCCACTCTCGCCCCGAACGAGAATAGCGTCGCCGATGCCGTCGCACAGTAGCGAACCTATCGTCACTGCAGCACGAAGCAGTGCGACGTTCGGTTCCAGCTGCGTTTCGTTAAATGACAGACAGTCTTTTAATAAAATGGGGTTATTCGCACCGGCGGCCTTGAGCTGTCCGGCAAGCAGGCGAAATGCGGTGATTACTGGCAAATCAATGTTATCCTTTACCGTGACCAGCTGCGTTTCGCAATTGACGTTGATCGGCTCGCACGGATTAACTTCGAGAAGGTTTAAATCCTCGTAAATAGCCTCCGGCTTTACGTCGTCGCCAGGGCGGATACGAGGGGCGAGCTTGTCCCAGGCGGCTTGGGTGACTACCACGCGTATGGTTTGATCTCCACCGCAAGCGACACTATCGGCTAAATTGATCTCTGGAGTATCCCGACGTTTGAACTCGAACGGATTGTACGAAAGGGGCACACTTGGAACTTTGGTGTAGGTGTTGGTCAACTTCGGGATTTCCGCAATAAGCGCATTACAGACTGCAATTTCGTTAGGAGAATCCTCAGTGAGCGAGACGCGAATCGTGTCGCCTAAGCCATCGCACAGCAGCGAGCCGATGCCGATAGCGCTCTTGATGCGCCCATCCTCGCCGTCGCCCGCCTCGGTCACGCCGAGGTGTAGCGGGTAATTCCAGTCGGGTCCGAGCTTGGCCAAGCGAGCAGTCAACAGTCGGTAGCACTCGATCATCACCTTCGGGTTGCTTGACTTCATCGAGAACTTAAAATTGTGAAAATCGCGATCACGTGCAATGCGTGCAAATTCCAGCGCGCTCTCCACCATGCCAAGCGGCGTGTCGCCGTAACGGTTCATGATGCGGTCGCTCAACGAGCCGTGATTGGTACCTATGCGCATTGCGCGGTTACGCTTTTTGCATTCTTCAACAAGAGGCGCAAATTCTTCCTCGATGCGGACTAATTCAGCAGCGTATTCCTTGTCGGTATAATCGCGGACATTGAATTTTTTCGAGTCGGCATAGTTGCCGGGATTGACGCGCACCATCTCGCACCATTTCACCGCCTCCATAGCAGCGTCTGGCTTGAAGTGAATGTCCGCTACCACCGGTACTTTGGAGCCGCGATCTCGAATGCCGGCGATAATGTGCTCAAGATTTGCGGCGTAGCGCCTGGTTTGTGCGGTGATACGAATAATCTGGCAACCGACATCCACCAGCGCCATCGACTGCTCGATACTGGCCTCCGTGTCGAGCGTGCTGCAGGTGATCATTGACTGTCGCACAACCGGCTCGCCGCCCCCGACTACTACTCCCCCGTCGGTAGGATTACCGATGGTTACCGGGCGGGTTTTCCGGCGCTGATAACGATATGGAGAGTCGCAATAAACCATCACTGAAACTATTCGCCGGGGTCAGCCGGCTCCTTAATCTCTGATTCGTTTTTGAACATATCGACGAACAGATCGCTTCGTTCAAATACATCGTGAAAGGTCACATAGAGCATCAGAGAAATCAGGGCGACTGCAAAACAAGTTGTTGTCCATTCGAGAATCTTTACGGGAATTTTCCGACGAAAAATCCCTTCAATGAATCCCATCACGGTATGCCCTCCATCGAGCACCGGTATCGGAAGCATGTTGAGAATTGCAAGGTTCACGTTGAGCAACACAAGGAAGTTGAGTGCCAGTCGGTAGTCGGTTTTCACCCAGGCGCCCAGCATCGCGAGGATGCCCACCGGGCCACTCAAATCCTTTACACCTACCCCGGTTTCTTTCGGGTGAAACAGGGCATTGATGGTACGCCACATGAGTGTTGCCACTCCGGAGACATTTTCAATCGGGGTCGGCCCCGGATTCCTCACGATGTAGGTCTGCGGCGCCGGGGCAAACTGGACACCGATCATTATAACGCCTTCAACATCCTTGGGTGTGATCGGAAAAGTCATTTCGCCTCCTTCGCGCAGCACAGCGATCTCTGTCCTGTTTGTTCCGTTTTCTTTAAGCGCCGAGATTAACTGCCCCGGGCCACCCACCGGCACCCCACCGAGCGAGATGATTTCATCCTTGGCCTTCAGCCCCGCCGCGGCGGCGGCACCATTCCCCATCACCTTTCCCGCAATCGGTCGAAACTTCGAGGGCAACTGCAGGCGCTTGATCGTGATCTTCTCACTGACCGGCTTGGCCGTCAGGATCTGGGTGAATTCTTCCACTCCCGAATCCGTCTGCCGCTGGAACGTAACCTCAAACCGATTAGTCGCCGCAAACGCCGTCAACTCGTACGCCTCTTCCCAACTCGGTATGGCTTCGCCGTCGATCTTCGTGATAATGTCACCCTCTCGTACGCCAAGCGCATATTCCTCGGACTCGTTATCCAACTCTCCGACAATTGGCGGGGTGATGGATTCCGGCAAACCAACGAAGTAAATGATCCCCGCCAACACGAACGCAAAAACGACATTCATAATCGGCCCGGCCACCGCCACCGCGATCTTGGCCCAGGGCGAAATGTCCGGCAGCGGCTCGGTCTTCTCTGTTTCGTTCCCGCCCTCGATCGCCTCGCTGGTCAGCATCTGCGGTAGCTTCACGAAGCCACCGGCAGGGATCATGCGAATGGTGTAAAGAATACCATCCTTCTCGTGTTTCCACAAAATCTTGCCGAAACCGATCGCGAATTCTTCCACCTTCATCCCGCACTTGCGCGCGACGTAAAAGTGGCCCCACTCGTGCACGAAAATCGCCGCACCGAAAAGTAGCAGTACAGCCGCGACTACATAAATTGTTGTTAAAATAACCATGGAGTTTTTCTCGCTTGGCCAGGCGCTGGGTCGGCCTGACCAACGGAACAGTTACCAAACAGGGCTGTCCCGTTCAAAAAAAGCCTGCCGACGGCTCGCGTCGGCCGCAGAGGCTTACATTCTGGCCAGCGAGGCGTCAAACCGCTTCAACACCTCCGCTTGGCCAAGCACCTCGAACAAATGATACAGGCTTGGCCCCACCTTGCTGCCGGTGCAGGCCACGCGGGCCGGCATGACAAGCACCTTGTTTTTCACCTCGCGCGCTGTGGCAGTCGCCTTGAGCGACTCCATCAGCGTGTCGGCATCGAACTTGGCCAGACCGGCATACGCCTCGCGCAGTGCAGCCAGATGGGGCTTGTTCTCCGCCGTCAAAGCCTGCTCCGCCGCCTGCTCGTCGAAGGTGACCTCGTCCTGAAAATAAAATCCGATGTATGCCGCGAAGTCGTTTAAATTCTTAATCTTGTCGGTGCACGTCGCGATGGCGGCATCGATGTAGGCAGCGTCCCGGTCGCCGGTGTCGAACCCGGCCGCCTGCAGTTGGCCAAGCGCTTGGCTCCTGAAATCATCCGGGCCAAGCGCGCGGATATGCTCGTAGTTTTGCCAGTCCAGCTTGGTCATGTCGAACCGCGCGTTGGCCCGCTGTACACCGGGGAGGTCGAACCGTTCGATCAACTCCGTCACCGGCATCACCTCCGTGTCGTCCTTCGGCGACCAGCCGAGCAGACTGAGATAATTCACCACGGCCGATGGCAGGTAGCCGCCCTCCATATACGTGGTCATTGACGCGCCGGTGTCGCGCTTGCTCATTTTCGAGCCGTCATTGTTCAGGATGAGCGGGATGTGCGAGAACTTCGGTAACTCCACACCGAACGCCTTGAACAGTTCCACATGCTTTGAAGTGTTCGAGAGATGATCCTCGCCGCGGATCACGTGTGTGATGCCCATCTCGATGTCGTCCACCACGTTGACTAGGTGAAACACCGGCTTGCCGTCGGAGCGAACGATCACAAAGTCGGGATCGGCCTCCTCGCGATCGGTCAGCTTTCGCACCACGTCGCCGGCCACCAGATCGGGGATCGTCACCGGCTCGCGCGTCATGCGGAACTTGATCGCCCCCTCGTGCTCGTACGCCAAATCCTTTTCGAGCAGTTCCTGAATCCGGCGCTGATAAATCTCTCTGCGTTGGGATTGAAAATACGGCCCGCGATCGCCGCGGCTCTCCTGCATGGCATCACCTGAGACTGGCCCTTCATCCCAATCCAACCCAAGCCAGCGCAGGCCGCCGAGAATCACGTCCACCGCCTCGCGCGTGTTGCGGGCGTCGTCCGTGTCCTCCACGCGCAGGACAAACGTGCCGCCGGTATGGCGGGCATAAAGCCAGTTGAACAACGCCGTACGGGCGCCGCCGATATGAAGATAGCCAGTTGGGCTTGGGGCAAAACGAACTCGAACACTCATGAGAAAAACGGCTCCGAAAAACCGGCGCGCACGTTACCGGCCACCCCGTCACCGGGCAAGCCCACGCGACAATGAGATGATAGGACGAAACCGCTCCAAGCAAAAAAGAACGAATGATTCACCCGGCAGGATCGCCACCGCTTGGCCAAGCGCTTGGTTTTAGAGGGGCTTTAGCTCGATGTCCTTGTATTCGACGTGCATGACCTGGCTGCCGTGGAGTTGCAAGCCGATGTGGCCTTCCTTGCGGCTTTTGTCATTGGTCAGCTTGGTGGAGACGACGCCGTTGATTTTTACGGTGATGTCGCCGCCCTTGGCCGTCAACTCGAGGTCGGACCACTCGCCTTTTTTGTAGGCGCGCTTTTTTGCCACTTCGGCGGTCGGTTGGTGGACCCAGCCCCGGCCGCCGGTCTCGTACAGGCCGCCGGTTTCGTCGGTTTCATCGATCTCGACCTGAAAGCCGTGGACGCTGACTCCGCTCTTCACGCGGTCGACTCGGAAGTAAAATCCGCTGTCGCCGTGGAGCACACGGAACTTGGCCTTCACCACGAAGTCCTTAAATCGCTTCTTAGTGAGCAGGATGCCGTGACGGCGTTCGCTTTTCGGGCTGGTGCCGACGATGACGCCGTTTTTCACCTCCCATTTGCCGCCCGGGGTGGGTTCCCAGCCTTTGAGATTTTTTCCGTTGAAGAGTGGCTTAAACTTGGCGTCGGCTGCCTGAGCGGCAACGCCGGCCACGAGGAACAGACCGAGGATGAGTCGGAGGGAGAATCGATTTTTCATGTGCGAACG
>DKGH01000159.1:3701-6783 GCA_002453165.1 Verrucomicrobia bacterium UBA6775 | reverse complement strand
GGTATTTGTATCTAGTTAAATGGGGACAAGGGAAAAATCAAAAGCTGATAGGTAACAAATAAACTTGATTGACCATTTTTTGACAAGGGAGATTCTCGTGCCCGCCGATATGCGGAAGGTTTTCGAGTTCTTTTCGAACGCTCAGAATCTTGAACTGATTACCCCTAAGGAACTTAATTTCAAAATATTGAGTCCCATCCCAATTGAAATGAAGAATGGGACATTGATTGATTACAGAATTCGATTATTCGGAATTTCATTTAACTGGAAGACGCTTATTTCAGCCTGGGAACCTGAGCGGCGCTTTGTGGATGAGCAACTAAAGGGGCCTTATTCGAAATGGATCCATACTCATAGCTTTGAAACAAAAGAGGATGGAATAATGATCAAAGATGAGGTCCGGTACAGACTGCCATTTTTTCCGCTCGGTGAGTTAATGTTTCTTGCTGTTCGACATCAATTAAATCGGATTTTTGATTATCGAACTACACGGATTAAAGAAATATTTCAGGAAGCAAATCAAAAAAAACCTAGATTCTATGACTCCCGTTAAGCAAGAACTGGTGCTGGGCTGTTTCGCGCTGGCTATCGCGGCGGCATTTATCTCCGCCAACCGGTAGCACTAGTACGCCGCAAGATACAGTAAGTATCAAAAATGGCCCACCGTGCGTGTTCACAAATTCAATGGCCACATGGAGGAATGGTAAGTCCCAGAAATAGGCGAGCATGGTATATAGGTTGTTTGGACACATCCCGGCAAAACTTGCCTGCCGTCAATCAACGCCTAGACCGGCAACTTTCTACACCTGTGACGTCTGCGGGAGAAACACTTGGAAGCCAAATCTCCCCATTCCACTCCTGATCGTTTCTGTTCGTATTATTCTTATTTTTCATGGGGTTTTAAGCAGCCACCGAATCGGATGATATGGAGGGTTTGACAATGTTCCCGTTTGGCCTTTATGCGGGATACATCCTCTATAAAAACTACGTGTCAAACGCCAAGCATTGGCGCAGCTTCCACAAGTGGGCAAAAGCACATCGGCAACAAGCCAAGCGCAACTAACCCACCCGCTTGGCCAAGCGTGCTCAATGCCCCCACTGCCACTCTTCGGGTCCATTCGCATTCCACTTTCAAAACCAAGCTGGCTTGCACTATTTGGTTTCGTGAATAAGCTGTGCGCGGCTTGGGCCAGCTTGGCCAAGCGCCCTACCCCAAAAACATGTCAGACAGCTACATTCAAAACCTTTTCGCGGAACGCATTGGTGGAGTCAACTACGGTAAAGACACGGCCATTTATAAGTTTGAGAAGATCAAGCGCGCCAAAAAGGCGGCTCTCGATGCCAATCCCGGCGCGGAGATCATCGACATGGGAGTGGGCGAACCGGACGAGATGGCCTTCCCTGAGGTGGTGGACAAACTCCATGAGGAGGCTCAGAAACCGGAAAACCGAGGCTACTCCGACAACGGCGGCCAAGCCCTGAAGGTCGCCGCCGCGAACTTCCTCGACAAGGTATGCGGCGTCAGCGAAATCGACCCCGACACCGAGGTGCTGCACTCGATCGGCAGCAAGGCCGCGCTCTCCATCCTGCCGGCAGCATTCATCAACCCTGGCGACTATGTCATCATGACCATTCCGGGCTATCCGGTATTCGGCACACACGCCAAATACTTCGGCGGGCAGGTGCACAACCTCTCGCTGACAGCGGAGAACAATTATCTGCCGGATCTCGACAGCATCCAGGCCGACGTGCTCGAGAAAGCCAAGGTGCTCGTGCTCAATTACCCGAACAACCCAACCGGCGCCAGTGCCACGCCGGAGTTTTTCGCCAAGGTGGTCGAGTTCGCCAAGGCCAATAATCTCATCGTCATTCACGATGCTGCCTACATCGGGCTGGTTTATGACGGCAACCAGCCGCTCAGTTTTCTTGCCACGCCGGGCGCGAAAGACGTCGGGATCGAATTGCACTCCACAAGCAAAAATTTCAACATGACCGGTTGGCGTTGCGGGTTCGTCGTTGGCAACTCGCTGCTCGTGAAGGCTTACGGCGACGTGAAGGACAACACCGACTCCGGCCAGTTTCTCGCGATCCAAAACGCCTCTGCTTACTGCTACGATCATCCAGAAATCACCGAAGCGATCGCAACCAAATACTCTCGCCGCATGGACAAGCTGGTGGGCGTGCTGCAGAGCGCCGGCTTTCAGGTCAACAAATCCGGCGGCTCGTTTTTCCTCTACATGAGCGCGGCCAAGGCAGCCGTGAAATCGGATGGAGAGCGGGTGGAATTTGAAAATGGCGAAGCGCTCTCGCAGTGGCTGATCCGCGAGAAACTCATCTCCACCGTGCCGTGGGACGACGCCGAGCCGGCGATTCGTTTCAGCGTCACCTTCGCCGCCAGCGACGAAGCCGACGAGGATCGTGTAATCAACGAAATCGCCTCCCGCCTGGGCGATGTGAAGTTCGAGTTTTAACACGCCGCTTGGCCAAGCGCTTTCTGAATTGTACTTTGCCTGCCGATGGTTCTCGTCCTCGACAACTACGATTCGTTCACATTCAACCTCGTCCAGTACTTGGGCGAGTTGAAGGCGGACGTGTTGGTGCATCGAAACGACGAGGTCAACCTTGAACAGATCGAAGCCGACAAACCGGAGCGCATCCTCGTCTCCCCCGGCCCCTGCACCCCTCGCGAGGCAGGCTTGTCGATCGATGTCATCAAGCACTTCGCCGGCAAGCTGCCAATCATGGGCGTCTGCCTCGGGCATCAATGCATCGGGCAGGCCTACGGCGGCGAGGTGGTGGTGAATTACCGGATGATGCATGGCAAAACCTCACCGGTCACCCACGACGGCAGGGATTTGTTCAAGGACATCCCCTCCCCCTACGTCACCACGCGCTACCACTCACTCGTCGTGAAACGCGAGTCTCTGCCGGATTGTCTGGAGGTCACTGCGGAAACCGAAGAGGGGGAAATTATGGGACTGCGCCACAGGGAGCTGCCCATCTGGGGCGTGCAGTTTCATCCCGAGAGCATCCTCACCGAGCACGGCCACACGATGATGCAGAATTTTTTGGACCTGACGGT
>DKGH01000159.1:1302-3349 GCA_002453165.1 Verrucomicrobia bacterium UBA6775 | reverse complement strand
CTTGGCCAAGCGTCAACCGCTCATCGGAAACAGCCAGGCGAGAAGCATCACCGCAAGAAGGCCGTCGACCGCCATCGCGGTCATCATGCACGACACGTTGCGAATTGACTCCTGAATGGTCATCCCGCTCATGCGGTTGATCACCCAAAAGCCGCTGTCGTTCATCCATGGAAACGGCTTCGAGCCGCAGCCGATCGCCATCGCGAGGTAGACCGGGTGGAACGGCAGCCCCTCCGCCATCCCGGCGAATATGCCCACGGTCGTGATCATGGAGACTGTGGCCGAACCCTGCGCGGTGCGCACAAGGGCCGTCACAAAAAACGCCATCGGCAGCACGAGCAGCCCAGTGATGTTATACGCCGAGGCCAACTCATCAATCCGGCCCGAGATATTCGTCTGCTGCAGCATGGTGCCGAACGAAGCGCCGGCCGCCGTGATCAGAATCACCACGCCGCCACTCGCCAAAGCCGCCTGCACCGAGCTGGCCAACGCCTGCTTGTCGCCGCGCCTCTGCAGTGCCAACAAGCCAAGCGCGATGACTGCGGCAAGGATCAGTGCCACGTTTTTATCCCCAAGCAGGTCGAGGACACCACTCAGGCCAAGCGGCAGCACGACGTCCGCCTCCTTTAGGATTGATCGGCCGGCGATCAACACGATCGGCAGCAGCACCGGCAACACAGACAGGCCAAGCGACGGCAACGATTTGTCGTCGCGCTGGGCGATCTCCTCGAGCTTGGCCAAGGGCGAATCGACCGAGTCCCGCAGCGGAATCTGCCACTTGTTTTTTCCGTTCATCCACAGGGCGTAGGCATACCCGGTGGCGCAGGCCACGCTCCCCACTACCATCCCCATCCAAATCATCGTGCCGATATCGACGTTCAATTGATCCGCCACGAACAACGGCCCCGGTGTCGGAGGCACGAGCGAATGTGCCATCGTTGCCCCCGCCACGATCGTCATGATGTACAACCCGTAGTTTTCGCGGAATCGCATCGCGAGCGCTTTACCGAGGGGGATCATCAGGTAAAAAACCGTGTCAAAAAACACCGGTGTCCCGAGCAAAAAACCGCTACCGGTGAAAGCCAGCGGTGCGCGTTTTTCCCCTAGCCAACCGAGCGCCGAGCGAACGATTCGCTCCGCTCCGCCACTCTCAAGCAGGCATTTGCCAATGATCGCCGCCATCGCGATCAGGATGCCAAGGCTGCCACACGCCTTACCGAACGCAGTCGTCACACGGGAAATCACCGACTGCGCCTTAGTGTGTTGCGCTTGGGTTTTGTGCAGCACTTGAACGAGATTCGTCAGGTTCGGATCATCCTTGCCCAGTCGGTTCGTCGCCTGTTTGCGCATCTCCTTTTCGATGCGCGAATCGTTCATGACCGACTGCTCGATCCCCTTCGGTGTCGCCAACGCACCAACCACCAGCGCGCCGCCAATCAATGCCACGAACGCATGCAACCGCAGCCAAAGAACACCGCCGACCACAACGGCCATCCCAATCAAAAGAACAATCAGCGGATCCATTTTACGTCTAGCTCGGTTGGTCGCCCTCGACCCATTTCACACTGTGATCCCCCGTCACAGCAACCGTCTCCGACGGAGAATCGATCTTGAAATAAGACCACGGTCCGGGAATGAACGGGTATTTTTCGACAACACTCTCGTCGATCTCAAAACCCAGCCCAGGCCCATCCGGCATTACAAGATAACCGCCCTCAATCGCAAGCGGCTCCTTCAAAATTTCATCAGATGCCGCGAACGGATACATGCCCGGTCGACCCGCATTCGAGTAACAGGGAAACTCCAACCACTCCACCACGTCCTCCTCCCAGCAAACCCCGAGATGAGCCGCCGCAAGCACTTCGAGGTTTGTACCCCAGCTATGAAACGCAAACCGCAATTTGTGCTCGCGCACTTTTTCAAAGATGCGCTGCCCCATCGCAAAGCCGCCCTGACAGCAAACGTCCATCTGGATGAAATCCGCGCAGCCCTTATCGAACAAATCCATGAAACCCGCCTCATCCGGCTCGTGCTCACCTGTCGCGAT
>DKGH01000159.1:643-908 GCA_002453165.1 Verrucomicrobia bacterium UBA6775 | reverse complement strand
GTAAAGGCTCCTCCAGCCAGGTCGGCGCATACTCCGCCATCGAGTTGGCCAAGTCCAAAATCGTCTCCGGCGAATACGTTTTATCGCCCATGCGCCACCACGAATGCGCATCAATCATTAGGCCAACATCCGGCCCCACGGCAGCACGCATCTGCCGAACCGTTTCCAAGTCAGCCTCCGGCCCGCGAGCCGGCCTCATCTTGTAGGCAGCAAAACCCATTCCAGCGATCGCCGCAGCCTCCTCGGCAAACCGCTCCGGCTCCAT
>DKGH01000159.1:0-252 GCA_002453165.1 Verrucomicrobia bacterium UBA6775 | reverse complement strand
GCCCGCAATCTCGCTCAGCGGACAACCCTCAAAACGAGCTACCAGATCCATTAGGGCGATCTCCACCGCGCGATACGTCTTCGTCAATTCAAGATCGCCTTGAAAATCAAAACTTGGCCAAGCGCTTGGCTCGCGCCCCTCAAGGAACGGGCTAATAACCTCCCGAATCTCCCGCGCCGCCCGTTCATGAGCCGGCCCCGGGGCAAAACCAGCCAAGCCGTTGTCAGCCGTGACACGAATGTACATCGCATC
>DKGH01000036.1 GCA_002453165.1 Verrucomicrobia bacterium UBA6775 | reverse complement strand
TCGCGCTTGCCGAGCAGTCGGCGTTCGTCGGCAGTGAGGTCGGCATGATCTTTCGCGCTGAGCGGGTGATTCACCACGCGATAAATGCCGTAGTAGTTGCGATGCTGGTACAGCACTTCACGGCCGGCAACCGGTTCCTCCGGGGTGATGACGAATGGAGGAATGGCAGCGAGGCAGACCGCAACGGCACACCACGCTGGATGCTGTCGAAATGCCCCGGGCAAGTCACCCTTTCGCAGGATGAGCAGCACCAACGCAAACACCCCGAGAATCAACGGGTATTCCGAAAGGCTGTTGAACAGGATCGGGGCAACCAGACTGACGCTCATGCTGCCCAGCCATCCGCCCAGCGCGATCGCCAGATAAAAAATGGTCAACTGGCCGGGCGCCGGTCGGATTCGGTAAAGTTCCCCATGCCCGACCATGGCGAGGATAAACAGCCCCAGCGCATGAACTGCAAATGCCCAGAGAGAACCGCCCGTGGCAAAATAAAACGAGCAGACACCCAGCACAGCCGCCGCAGGCCAGAGGGCGTGAAGGACCCTGGCCGGAATCCATTGACGCTCGCTGAACGTCAGCACATAGGTGAGAATGTAAATCACCAATGGCAAGACCCACACCAGCGGCACGGAGCCCAGCTCTAGGGTAAAGACGTTCGAAACCGCCAACATGAACGCCGAGGGGATCGCGCTCAGCAACAGCCAGTAGAGGACGGTCGAGCCCTTGAGATCAGTTGTGAGGGGCGCGTCTGGGGCCGTTTCCGTTTTCTTTTGATGAGTGGCCCTCCAGCATTGCCAGGCGAGGACGACATATCCGCCATAGCCGACGAACCAGATTATCCGCTGTGTTTTTAAACCGAACAGCGGTTCGCAAATAATGATGTACCCGAGGAGGCCAAGCAGCGAGCCGATGTTTGAGCTGGCATAAAGCGGATACGGTGAACCTGCGCCCGTGTCGCTGCGGGTGAACCACGACTGGGCGATCACGCTTGTGGTGGCCAGTACGCCAAACGGCAGCGCAATGTGAAACGTCAACTGACTCAGCAGCGCCCAGGCCGGGTCGCCTTCGCCGGGGGCTGACAGGCCGATGCCGTTGGCCACGGGGAGCCAGATCAGTGGTGCTGCGACCAAAAGCAAATGCCATCCCCCGAGCCGCCGCGCCAGCAGGTGGCAATACACGTACCCGAGGAACAGGGCGCCCTGGAAAAAGGTCAGCGTGGTCGTCCAGACATGAAACGATCCACCGTGCACAGGCAATACCATGCGCGCCACAAGCGGCTCCATCGTGAACAGAAGGAACGCTCCAAGAAAAACGAACAGGTGAAGTTGCAGACTGATCCGCATCGTGAACGGGCGACATTTCAGCAGGCCCGGCCGGTGAGTCGAGGGAAAAAGCTGGTTCACGGCCGAACGCTCATCCCTCGTCACGCGGGGCGGCTTGTGCTAAACCTTTCCGCGTTGAAACAGATTGCTCAATATCAGGACGGGCGCCTTGAGATGCAGGAAGTGCCCCGTCCCGTGGCGCCTCCGGGCGGCGTGCTGGTGCGGACGACTCATTCCGTGATCTCCATCGGCACCGAGAAAATGAAAGTGGAGCAGGCGAAGATGAATCTGCTCCAGAAAGCCAAGGCGCGTCCCGATCAGGTTCGCAAGGTGCTGGAAACCGCCCGCAACCTCGGCTGGAAATCCGCCTACGAAAAGGTTCGCAACCGCCTGTCCTCACCGACCCCGCTTGGCTACAGCGCGGCCGGCGTTGTTGAGGCGGTGGACGAGGGGAACTCCCGTTTCCGGGTGGGTGACCGCGTGGCCTGCGGCGGCGCGGAATGCGCGTTTCACGCCGAGTACATCGCCGTGCCGGACATGCTCGTGGCCAGAGTGCCGGACGAAGTGCCGTTGTGGCAGGCTGCCTACACTACGCTGATCTCGATCGCCCTACACAGCGTGCGTCAGACTGAGCCGCGCCTGGGCGACCGTGTGCTGGTGATGGGGCAGGGTCTGGTGGGACTACTCGTCACCGGACTGCTGCGGGCCAACGGCGCGCGTGTGATGGCGGTCGATCTCGACGAATCGCGCCGCGCGTATGCCGAGGCGATGGGTGCCGAGCGCGTGGTGATTTCATCCAAGCAGGATTTGCAAAATGAGGTTCGCGAATGGACTGACGGCATCGGCGTGGACGCTACGGTGGTTTGTGTCGGGACCGATAGCAACACGCCGATTGAGCAGTGTGCCGAGGCGTTGCGGGATCGTGGCCGGATGGTTGACGTGGGCATTACCAAGATTGAGTTGCCGTGGCGTATTTTTTCCAGCAAGGAAATCGACGTTCGTTTTTCCCGGTCGTACGGCCCCGGTCGATATGACCCGGCGTACGAATGGGGCGGGTCGGACTACCCAATCGGGTACGTGCGTTGGACGGAGCAGCGAAATTTTCAGGCAGGACTGCACCTTTTGAAAAGCGGAGGCCTTAGCCTCGAGGCTCTCACGACCCGGAAAATCAAGTTCACCGAGTTCGAGCCGGTCTACAAGGCGTTGGGTGATGGCTCTTCGCAGGATGTTGGCGTGGTGATGGAGTATGGCGAGCCGGAGGATGCGCTTGGCCAAGCGGAGACCAAGCCGTCAGCGGTCGCCGAGGATCCGTCGACCAAGCGCTTGGCCAAGCCGGTTGATCGATTGGACGTGATCGGTGCCGGCAACTTTGTTCGCACGATGCTACTGCCAAGCCTGAAGGGGCAGATTCCGTTTGGCACAATCGTCAACAACACGGCCCTCAGCGCGAAACATGTCCGCGAAAAGTTTGGGTTTGCGGACGCGTCCTCCGATGCCGAGGCCACGCTTGGCCAAGCGGGAGGCGCGGTGTTGATTGGCACGCGAAACCATCTGCACGCGCCGATGGTGCTCTCCGCGATTCAGTCTGGCCGACATGTTTTTGTCGAGAAACCGCTCTGCCTCACGACGGCTGAACTGGGCGAGATCGACGAGGCAATCGCTACGAATCCGACCAGTGTTCAGGTCGGTTTCAATCGCCGATTCGCACCCGCCTCGGTGGAGTTGAAAAGCCGCCTGGATCGAGCGCCCGGACCCAAGTCTGCCAGCTTTCGTGTGTTTGCCGGCAAACTGGATCCGGAGCATTGGTTTGCGAACATCGACGAGAGCGGCGGTCGGGTGATCGGTGAGTCGTGCCATTTTTTGGACTATTTCTGTTTTCTGTTTGATTCGAAACCGGTGCGTGTCACGGCGCAAACCACCTGGCCAACCGAGGGCGCTGTGCCGGTGCCGGACAGTGTCTCGGCGCAGATCGAGTTCGCCGACGGATCCTGTGGGCAGTTGCTGTACTCCGCCGAGGGCGACACCAGCTACCCGAAGGAACGCTGCACGGTGTATGGCGCGGGAATCGTTGCCGACATCACCAACTTCCAGTCGCTGGAGGTTCATCAGGGACGGAAGAAGGTCAATTTCAAGTATGGATCAAAGGGGCATGCGGAACAGATGGCCGCATGGCTGGCATTCCTGCAGGGCAGGGCAGATCACCCGCTGCCGTATGCGCAGGCGCGCCAGAGCATGCACTTGACGTTTGCCGTGTTGCAGTCGATTCGCGAGGCAAAAACAGTGGAACTTTAGCCATGGACTTGAGGACGGTGTTTCGGGCGTTCAACTCTGCGGAGGCGCAGCTTGTGCGATCGCAGCTTGAGGCGGCCGGGTTCATCGTGTTCGTGGCGGACGAAACGAGTGCGTTGTCGATGGAGGGCTATGTGCTAGGGGCGGGAGGCATCCGCGTGCAGGTGCCGGACGATAGGGAGGCGGAGGCGAAGGCGCTGCTCAAGTCGTGCGGCTATCCGGTCGAATGAACACTGCCCGGAAAAGGCAACTGGAACGGCTGCAAGGCAGTCTTCCCAAGGGCGCGCTTCGGATGGACGAGCGAACATTGGCCGGGCATTCCGGGGATAAATGGTTCGCGAGCCATCCTCCTGAGGCGGTGGCCTTTCCCCGAAGCACGAAGGCGGTTTCGCAGATTCTTCAATTCGCCAACAAACACAAAATTCCGCTGACTGCGAGGGGCGCGGGGTACGGGTATGTCGGTGGCTGTGTGCCGGTTCGGGGCGGTATCGCCTTGAGCCTAAAAAAAATGAACCGCATTCGCGAGGTCAGCGAGGACGATTTTGTTGCGGTGGTTCAGCCGGGCGTGATCACGGCGGCGTTGCAGAATGCTGTGGAGGCAAAGCGACTCTATTATCCCCCCGACCCGGCGAGCCGTTCGGACTGCAGCATCGGCGGAAACATCGCCACGAATGCCGGTGGGCCGCGCTGCCTGAAGTACGGGGTGACACGAGATTATGTGCTCGGGTTGGAGGTGGTGTTGCCGGACGGCTCAATCGCAAAACTGGGCGGCCGGTGTCACAAGAACAAAACCGGCTTCGACCTCGCCCGCTTTTTTGTGGGCTCGGAGGGCCTGCTTGGAATCGTTACCGAGGCCACGCTGAAGCTGCTGCCCAAGCCGCCGTTCAGGGCTTGTGTCGGTGCGGGATTCCGGTCGATGCGTGACGCAGCGCGTGCGATCCGGGGAATCTTCAAAGCCGGTTTTCTGCCGTCCGCGCTGGAGATTGCCGATGCCTTTACGCTGGCGGCTGCCCGCGAGCGAACCGGCAGCAGGCAGTTCGACGGTTGCAACGCGCACCTGATTGTCGAGATCGATGGGCAGGAAAAATCGACCCGCAGCGAACTGCGCGAGTTGCAAAAACTCATCGGCGAATTCTCACCGCTGTTCATCCAAAAAGGATTTGGGGAAGTCGCCGTCGAGAAATTCTGGGCGTTGCGTCGTGAGTTTTCCTATTCGCTGCGGGACACCGGCCTGACAAAACTCAACAACGACATCGCCGTGCCTCGGGGTATGCTCGAGCCGCTTTTCAAGTTTGCTGCTCAACTGCAAAAGAAACACGGTATCCGCGTGGCCTGTTTTGGCCATGCGGGAGACGGGAACATTCACGTCAACCTGATGATGGACGAGGCCGACCCGGAACAGGTCAGGCGAAGTGACGCGGCGCTGGACGATCTTTTTCAGCAGGTGCTGGCGTGGGGAGGCGTGGTCACCGGCGAACACGGTATCGGCGTGGCCCGGTTGCCGTGGTGGGAACAAGCTGCCCCGGCGGAGGTGCGCCGACTTCACGCCGCATTCAAGAAAGCGGTCGATCCGAACCACATCCTCAACCCCGGCAAGTTCGTGTAACCATGGAGCCGGATCGTTTCACCCATGAACGGGAGTGGCTGGCCAATGGCTGCCAGCGAATCGCCGGGGTGGACGAAGTCGGCCGGGGCCCGTTGGCCGGGCCGGTCGTCGCGGCCGCCGCCGTGTTTTCCATCGCAGCGATCAAGGCGGGATTGCCGGAGTCGCTGTGCGATGTCAACGATTCCAAAAAACTCAGCGCAAAAAAACGGGCAAAATTGTTCGATGCTCTGGTTGAGTTTGATGACGTGGAATTCGGGTTATCGGTGGTCGAGCCGGCGGAGATAGACCGCATCAACATTTTGCAGGCCACCCACAAGGCGATGCATGAGGCCTTGGCCGCGCTTGGCCAAGCGCCGGATCATCTGTTGGTCGATGGGCGACCGGTTCCGGCGCTTGGCCCAGCGCAAACCGCGATCGTCAAGGGCGACTCACTCAGCTACTCGATCGGAGCGGCCAGTATTTTTGCCAAGGTCACGCGAGATCGCATGATGGAGGAGTTTGATCGCGAGTTTCCCGGGTACGGATTTGCGTCTCACAAGGGCTACGGCACCCGGGAGCATCTGGACGCCTTGGCCAAGCTGGGCCCTTGCCCGGTACATCGCCACAGCTTCGCCCCGATCAAGCCGGAACCGCAGGCCGAGCTGAACCTGTTTTGAGCGATGACGGACAGAGATGTTTCAGTTCTTCAAAAGATTGATTGGCGGGAAGAGGGAGCCGGAGCATTTGAGGCGGGGCCGGTTGGGTGAGGCGGCAGCCAAGCGCCACCTGAAGTCGGCCGGGTTGAAGTTTTTGGTGGCCAATTTCAAAACCAAAGACAGTGAGATTGACCTCGTTTTTCGGGATGACGACTGCCTTGTTTTCGTGGAGGTGAAGGCCCGCACGGAGGGTGGCTGGACGCGCCCCGCTGCTGCGGTGGATCAGCGCAAGCGGTCATTGCTGAGCAAGGCCGCCCGTGAGTATGTCCGGCAATTGCGCGATCCAAATGTAAAATTTCGTTTCGATATTGTGGAGGTGCTGCTCGTTGACGGCGAGGTCAACGAGGTGCGCCATATCCCGAACGCCTTTCCGCTGACGAAAGCCAAGCGCCATGCCTGAACTGCCGGAGGTCGAGGTACTGCGTTGTAATCTGGAGCCGTTACTGGTCGGCAAACGGATTTCTGATTTCCAGGTTTTGAAGCCTCGAGTGGTGAGACCTGAATCACCGCAACAATTGGAAGATGGAGTTACCGGATGCTCCATTAAGGGTGTCGGCCGGAAAGGTAAATTCCTGTGGTTGGACTTGGCGAAGGCTCGGTCGCGCGCGACTTTTCCATTGACCATTCACCTTGGCATGACCGGGCGTTTGTTCGTTCAGGATTCAGGCGACCCGCTTCCGGTGCACACGGCGGTGGTGCTTGGGTTGGGTCGGAAGCGCTTGGTGTTCAGGGATCCCCGTTCGTTTGGTCGGGTGACTCTGGAAACTGATTCACTCAATCAACTCGGACTGGATGCTTTGTCGGTGGATTTTACGGTTGATCAGTTGGGAGCAGCGTTTGCGCGTACGATTCAGGCGGTGAAGGTTCGGCTCATGGACCAACGACACATCGCCGGGCTTGGCAATATTTACGCGTGCGAAGTGCTTCATCGAGCCAGGGTTTCGCCGTTTGTGGCGGCATCCGAATTGCGCTTGGCCAAGCTGAAGCTGCTGCACCAGGCCATTCACGCCACGCTTGGCCGGCAGATCGAGCTTGGCTTGAAACTGAAGCTGGACTTTGCGGGTGAAGGAAAAAGCGACGGGCTGTTTTACTTTGGCAGTGCGTCTGGCCAAGCACCCCAGTCACGTGAACGCTTTCGGGTGTACGGAAGGGAAGGGGAAGCTTGCCCAACTTGCGGGAGCAAGATTGTACGGGCTGAGCAGTCCAAGCGCGGGACGTTTTTCTGTCCGCAATGCCAGCAGAGCGAATGATAATCAGTACCGGGTGGCCTGCTCAGGATCCTCAAGAGCCTTGGGCGGGTTGAGGATGATGGAGGCGACCACACCCTGCCTCGCGGCGTTCAAGTCGTTGGCAATTTGTTGGCCTATGTTGGCGCTGTAAATCGGAGAATTGTAAACAGGCGATTGCTGGAGGCGAACCGGGGCAACCTTGGCCGCCTGCAGCTGTTCCTCGATCGGGCTATCCTGAAAAAGGGGCGGTGGTTCCGGTTGACGGTGGACGTCCTCGATGTGCGCCTGCAGCCGGTTCTCGTAGACGCTGATACCGCAATCCGGGCAGGGAACCTTCTGTTCCCCGGCCTCAACCGGCGCCGCAATGATGGGAGGCAGATCCGATTTTGCGGTTTTTTCCACATGCGCCTCCGCCTCCTCGACCATGTTTTCGAGTTTGTCGAGCCAGCTGCTGCCGGTGGATTCCTGCGATTCTCCATCCACCTCGAAATCGTGATCATCAGCCGACTCCAGAAACTCTGCCTGCTTGGCCGCTTCCTTGCGCTTGGTGATCCAATGGGAGATGGCGGCGAGCAGGGCCACCACGATGTAAAACAGGGTGTTTGCATCCAATTCCGCCAGCAGGAGCGGAAACTCCTGATGGTCGGAAATGAAACCTGTCAATTTCGACAGCAAGTTGTGTTAGCCCTTGGAGGGACTGGGAGATGGTCCGCTTGAGCCGGAGTTTTCACCGCCGCCCGCAATCTTGCTACGCATATCTGTGTCGGCAGCGAGGTTCTTCATGCGGTAGTAGTCCATGATACCGAGGTTGCCGTCGCGGAATGCCTCGGCCATGGCGAGCGGTACCTGTGCCTCGGCCTCGACGACCTTGGCCTTCATCTCTGCCACGCGGGCGACCATCTCCTGCTCCTGCGCAACAGCGGCCGCACGGCGGACTTCCGCCTGCGCCTGGGCAACGAGCTTGTTCGACTCAGCCTGTTCCGCCTGCAGTTTTGCACCGACGTTTTCACCGACATCGACGTCTGCGATGTCGATCGAGAGAATTTCGAAAGCGGTGTTGCTGTCGAGCCCCTTGGACAACACGGTCTTGGAAATTCGATCCGGATTCTCGAGCACGTCCTTGTAGCTCTGTTCGGAACCGATGGAGGAGACGATGCCCTCGCCCACACGAGCAACAATGGTGTCCTCTGTTGCACCACCGACGAAGCTCGCTAGGTTTGTGCGAACCGTCACACGGGCGCGAGCCTTGATGACAATGCCGTCCTTGGCCACGGCGTCGATGCTGCGCTTGGAACCGGAAGTGGGTGGGCAGTCAATTACCTGCGGGTTGACAGAAGTGTGTACTGCCTCAACCACGTTTTTACTGGTGCCCTTGGTTGCAAGGTCGATGGCACAGGCCTGGTCAAACGTAAGGTCTATGTTTGCTTTTTGGGCGTTGATCAGCGCGGCAATTATCATGTCCACGTTTCCGCCTGCGAGGAAGTGAGTGGAAAGGTCGTCGATTGAGACATTGATGCCCGATTTCACGGCTGTGATACGGGCATTAACGATTCGCCCGACGGGAATCTTTCGCAACTGCAGTGCGATCAATTCGATAAACTTGACCGGCGCTCCCGAAACTCGGGCGCGCAACCACGTCATACCGAAGTTGAGGATGATTAATGCGCCGACCAGAAGGACTAGGCCGACGATCCCAAAGAGAATCAGCATAAACATTCCGTTCGGTTCTGATTGTGCGATGATTTGTTGTGTCATGTTTTTGTTGTGTTGAAATTACGCTTTGCGGACAACAACGCGTTGTCCCTCGATTGCGATGACCCGGATCGGATCGCCTTTTTCCAAAAATACCCCTTCGGTGACCACGTCGAACCGCTGGTCGTTAATGTTCGCCTTACCGGAAGGGCGTAGATCGGTGAATGCCTCCCCATGTTGATCGATTAACTTAGAGTGGTCAATTCCGAGGTCTCCTACACTGGTCTGACTCGTCAGCGTTTTGGCGAATCGAGTATTTGGAAAAATCAAAACGAACCAAAAAGTGAATCCAATGACAGATGTCAGGGCGATGGCCAGAAAGAGGTGCCCATATTCCGTGTTCATGTACGCGGCCGCTACGGAGCCACCGATGGACAACAGGGCCAAGGCTCCCAACACCATCCCTGGCAGCAGGATTTCTGCAAAGAGAAGCACCAGCCCGACGATCAGCAGTGTTATGGCGAGAGTCACTTCAGGGAAAATAAGCCCGAAGGGGCTGAATTGCAATGACTATATTCGTCACAAATTGCTCACGCTTGGCCAAGCGCGGTCAGGCGGTGGCTTGGCTGAACGTGTCGAGCGCGGCGGTGACAGCGTCGAGTTCCGCTTGGCCAAGCAACCAATCGGCGGCACGTACCGTCTCGGCAATCTGGCCCTTGCGTCGCGCACCGACGATGGCAGAGGTGACCTCGGGGCGTCGTAGCGCCCAGGCGACGGCCAATTGCGAGACCGTGTGTCCGCTTGGCTCGGCGATCGTCTTGAGTTGCTCAACCAGTTGCAGGAACGGCTCGAGCTTGGGCGGGTGGAGCAGGGCGGCCACCGGGTGATCCGGCTTGTGTCGGCGCCAATCGTTTTCCGGCAGACTGTCGATCCACTCGCGGTTGACTTTGCCGGTGAGCAGGCCGCTCTCCATCGGGCTGTAGCAGACGATGCCGCAGTTTTTTTCGCGGCACCAATCCATCTGGCCTTCCTCCTCGATCTGGCGGTTGAGCATACTGTAGCGCGGTTGCAGCGAAGAGACGGGGCCAAGCGCGGCGGCACGGGTGAGTTGGTTGGCGGAATAGTTACTGACGCCTGGCCAGCGGATTTTCCCCTGTTGCTTTAGATCGAGGAGGGTTTGCCAGGCTTCCTCGACGTTTTCGTCCGGTTCCGGCCAGTGGAGCTGGTACAAATCGATAGTATCGACCTGCAGTCGGCGGAGGGATCCCTCGACCTCCTCAATAATTGTCTCTCGGGAGGCAAAGCGGCGGGGGAAGTTGTTTTCATCCGGCAATACGCCGCACTTGGTGGCGAGGATGACCGGTTGACCCCATTCCTTGACCGCCTTGCCGACGACCTCCTCGGACAGTCCGAAGCCGTAGGCATGGGCGGTGTCGATCCAGTTGATGCCGGCCCCGAGCCCTTCGAGAATGGACTCGATGGAGTCCTTATCCTCCTGTGGTCCCCAGCCCATGCCCCATTCGCCGCCACCTATGGCCCAGGTGCCAAAACCGACCGGAGTGAGGTCGAGATCCGTATTGCCAAGTCTGCGAGTTTCCATGTGGCCGCGGAGAGTAATCCCAAGTGTTGCCTGAGAAAAGAAGGATGACGAGCAAAGTGCTTGCACAAGTAAAATGGGATGACTAAATTGCGCGCCCTCCGGGGAGAACCCGGACGCCGGGTTGGTAGCTCAATGGTAGAGCAGCGGCCTTTTAAGCCGTTGGTTGTGAGTTCGAGTCTCACCCGACCCACCATCTTTTT
>DKGH01000215.1 GCA_002453165.1 Verrucomicrobia bacterium UBA6775 | reverse complement strand
CGTTTGCAGTCGACCGCGCCCATGTAGATGACGCATTCGAACCCGAACATCGCCGCTACGGTGGCAGTGGCCACGCCGTGCTGCCCGGCGCCGGTCTCGGCGATGATGCGTTTTTTGCCCATGCGCTTGGCCAGCAGAATCTGCCCCATGGCGTTGTTGATCTTGTGGGCGCCGGTGTGCAGCAGGTCCTCGCGCTTGAGGTAAATCTTCGCGCCGCCAAGTTCGCGGGTGAGTCGCTCGGCGTGGTAGAGCGGGGTAGGGCGGCCGCAGAATTCGCGGAGGTAATACTGCAGCTCGGTCTGGAATTCCGGATCCTGCTGTGCGCGGAAATACTCGTCCTCGAGTTCTTGCAGCGGGTGCATGAGGGTTTCCGGGACGTAGCGCCCGCCGTATTCGCCAAAGCGCCCGTTGGCGTCGGGGAGGGCCTGTTCAACCACCGTTTCCATGCCGGCGATTTTCGGTCAAAAACCGCGCTTGGCCAAGCGGCAATTTAACCGAGCACGGTGCCTGCCGGCAGCGGGTTGCCGGCGAGGAAGGCGTCGGCTGTCAGCCGTTTGCCGCCCTCTTTTTGGAGGCGCTTGATTCGCAGTGCGCCTTCGCCGCAGCCAACGAGGATGCCGTCGGCGTCCGCTTGGCCAAGCGCGCCCGGCGCGAGTCCAGCGGCATCCGACGGCTCGACCTCCAGCAGCTTGAGCAGTTTGTCGTTGAGGTGGGTGAACACGCCGGGCCAAGGGGTGAATGCCCGGGCCTGATTCCAGATTTCTGTCGCTGTTTTTGACCAGTCAACCCGGCCCATGTCGCGGGTGATTTTCGCGGCGTGAGTTGCCTGCGAGTCGTCCTGCGGCTTGGGGGTGATCTCTCCGGCAACGTAGCCGGGGATCGTCTCAATGAGCAGCGTGGCACCGATTTCGGCCAGCCGGTCGTGCAGGGTCTGGGCGTTGTCGGCCGGCTCGATCGGGGTGCGGACTTTGCTGATCATCGCGCCGGTGTCGAGCCCGGCCTCCATCTCCATGATGGTGACACCGGTCTCGGTGTGACCGTCGAGGATGGCGCGCTGAATCGGTGCGGCTCCGCGGTAGAGCGGGAGCAGTGAACCGTGGACGTTGATGCATCCATGCTCGGGGAGGCTAAGCACGGGTTGCGACAGGAATTGCCCGTAGGCCGCGACGACGATCAGGTCGGGAGCAAGCCCGGTCAGGAATTCAAAATCGTCCCGCAGACGCTCCGGCTGGTGCACCGGCAGGTTGCGGCGCTGGGCCTCGACCTTGACGGCCGGGGGGTGTGGAATGAGCTGGCGGCCACGGGGACGATCCGGCTGGGTGACCACGGCGAGTACCTCGGTCAGCGTGGAGTCGTCGAGTGTCGCGAGGCTTGGGCAGGCGAAGTCGGCCGTCCCCATGTAAACGACGCGTATCGGCTTGGCCACGGTGAAGGTCAGGGCGCCTCGATCCCGGCCAGGACTTCAAGCGTGTCCCGCAGCACGAGCACCGGCGACTGGGTGGAGTCGATGGTGTGCACGAGATCCTCGCCGTAGTGGTCGAGTAACGGTTTGGTTTCGTTCTCGTAGACCTTGAGGCGGGTCTTGATGGTCTCAAGGTTGGCATCGTCGAGCCGGTTTTGCCTAAGGGCTCGTGCCTGCAGCCGCTCGACCATGATGTTGAGGTCTCGACAATATAGGTTCAGGATGCCAGCGACGTAGATTCGGTCCTCAAGCAGCTTTGCCTGATTGACGTTGCGGGGGATGCCGTCGAGCAGGACGGTGTCTGTCTCGGGGTTGAATTGCCCGTTGCGTATGCGGTTTTCAATGTCGTCGCGCCACAGCTTGATCGTGGGCTCGTCCGGCACGAGGTTGCCGTGTGAGGCGTAGTCGATGAACAACTGGCCAAGCGGATTCTGCACGCGTAGGTTGCGGAACAGTTCGCCGCTGGAGACGTGGAGGTAGTTCGGAATTCGGCCGAGAATTTTCCCCTGTGTACCCTTGCCGGCACCGGGTGAACCGAACAAGAGGATCGCTCTTATTTTCATTTTTTTCGGCTGGCCAAGCAGCTTGGCCAAGCGGGATATACTCCGTTAGCTATTTCGGGCGCAAGTCTACTGAACCGATTTCGCTAAATGAAATCTTCTGCTCCTTGCCGCTGAGCAATTCCATGTGCAGGTCGGCGCCGGAGATGCGCTTGATGCGCTGGCCGACGTACTCGCGTTTGCCGGTCTTGATGGCCAGCACCATGTTGCGCTCGGTGGCACCTAGGACGACTTTAAAATAGTTCGGGAAATTGTTTTGGAAGAATGACCGGTCAAACCGGGTGTCATCGCGATCCCACGACTGTTCGTTGGTGCTGGTCTGCTTCTTCGGCCCTGACTGGGCAAAGCTCATCTTCTTGGCTTCCGGCAACATGCCGGCAACGGCACTGCCACCGGTGTCGCCCATGACCGCCCCGGCCGGGGCTTCCGCCTCCTCATCGTACTCGTACTCATCGTCGCCGTCGTCCTCATACTCGTATTCCACCTTGGGCTTGGCCAGAAGCAGGAGTGGCCCGACGATTGGCAGGGCAAACGAGATCACCCCGGCGAGGGCCACGTTGGATTCCTTGAACGCCGCCACACCCAGCCCGGCCACGAGGCTGCCGATGGCCACCGCGACCAG
>DKGH01000188.1:30922-35382 GCA_002453165.1 Verrucomicrobia bacterium UBA6775 | reverse complement strand
GAAGCCGAATAGTTATTTTTACCGGCCGCTTGGCCAAGCGCTGACGGAAAAGGATTCGTTTGCGTTCACGTTTCAATTGACCCTCGATGACGTCAAGGCGGGTCACCTGGATGGCCAGCCGTATACGTTTGAAGTAGCCGTCGGTCTACTGAATTTGGCGTCAGCAAAGGATGCGGAATTCAAGCGTGGCACCGGAACAGATTCGCCGAACCTTGTTGAGTGGGACTATTTTCCGGACACCGGTTTTGGGGCCACGGTTTCGCCAGCGGTAGCCTCGAGCAAAAGCGAGTTTTCAGCCGGGTTCACATTCCCGGCCGAGTTGATCAAGGGGAAGGTGTACACTGTGCGAATGGAATACGATGGCTCAACCGGGGTTTTGAAATCGGAGATGTTGGAAGATGGCAAGCCGTGGAAATCCATCGCCGAGGTTAAACGGAAAAACGCCCATGCCGGATTTCTGATCGATGCCTTCTCGATTAGCAACTACACGGCTAAGGGCAGTGAATCGAGCCTGTTTGCTACTGGGACGATTGATGAATTGGCGATCGCCACGAGTCGGTCGGGTCCAAGCCTTGTGGATGTTCATTTGGATGACGGAAGATGGAGTGCTCGAGCGTTCGTTGTTACCCCGGATGACTGGCAGTTGCAGCGATCGGGCGATCTACTCAACTGGAAATCGCTGGATGCTGTCCGGAAAACGAGCCAGTTTTTTATGCGTTTCGCCGACCCTGAAACGGTTGGGCGAAATCAGTTTTACCGCATCATCCGATAGTGTGATGTCAGTCAAAGGAACAAAGTCCGGCAGCGAACAGGGTTTCTCCATGGTGGAATTGCTGGTAATCGTGGCGGTCATCGCAATCGTGATGATGTTGCTCCTACCAGCGTTGCAAAGGGCGAAAAACAAGGGGCTTGATATAGTTTGCATGAGCAATTTAATGCAGTTCGGCAAGGCTGGACATATGTATTGGGGTGATAACGATGGCCGGGCGTTTCCTTATAGAGATGAACAATTGGAGGATGGGGACGTTTACTGGTTTGGTTGGCTGCAGCGAGGGGCCGAAGGGGAGCGTCGTTTTGATACGACGAAGGGCGCTTTGCACCAGTACATCGTTGGCACAGGAGTGGAGGTTTGTCCCCGATTGGATTTTATCAACGACCGATTTAAATTGAAGGCCACGGGGGCGGCTTATGGTTACGGATACAATCTGCATCTAGCCGGTGGCATGAATGGTAGCCCGGTTTTGATTTCGTCGCTCGCGAGTCCGAGTACCACTGCGTTTTTGGCCGATGCCGCACAGGTGAATACGTTTCAAGCTCCCGCCTCAAAGGAGAACCCAATGATCGAGGAGTTTTATTACGTGAACAGCCGGGAGAAAACGGCGCACTTTCGCCACAGCGAAAAAGGGTGCGTCGTGTTCGGGGATGGGAGCGTCTCGCTGAATGAATTCGCCGAGGGATCGATCGACAATCGTATGCCGAATCAGTCGATTGGGCGTCTGCCCTCGGAGATGCTGGAGATGAACCGAGTTGCTGAAACCGATAATTAATCAGCAGTTTCTTTTGGAGCCTCGACTTCATCCGGATTCTCATCCGGTTTTCCTTTAACTTCTTCGGGCGGTGTCGGGGGCTTGATGATGCGGGTCACCTTAACTTCCTTGGGATTGAAATTTTTCAGTATGGCATCCTCGGGCACGGACACCCGGACGTTGATGTTTGTCTCGTTGATGCCTTCCGGCAAATCGATCGGGTCGACCATGACCTTGATCGCGGCAGGGCTGGTCAGGTCCGGGGCAGGGTCGGCATTTGAAGCTAGTTCCAAAATGACCTCGCTTGGCTCAAGTGAGTAGCGATTCGTATCGTTGGGAGGCTGGAGGATTCGAATCGTGAAACTTTGTGCCACGTTTACCCGGTTAGTGGTGACCTCAGGAGTTTCCAATGGGCCGATCGCTGCGGGAGTTTCCAACTTGGGCTCCACCAATGCCTGATCCTTGACTCGCTGTGGGTCGTTTGCCTGTTGGCGACCGTTGATGGTGTACCAGATCGCCACGGCGAACAGGATGGACAGTGCCTTCCATACGATATTTCGTGTGAATATGAGTTCCCAAGCCATGTCAGGTTGTGGCCATCTTGGCTTTGGCTTTTTTGCGCCGCTCCTTGAAGGATTTAAACCAGGCGGAAATATTGCGGTTACGGATCGGGGTGACGAAAATGGAGTTCAACGTGCCCCGAAGTTTTTTCAGGGAAATACCCTGCACGAGCTGCCCCTTGTGCGCGGTGGAAATGGCACCGGTCTCCTCGGACACGATGATCACCAGAGAGTCGGATTCCTCACTCATGCCGATGGCAGCCCGGTGGCGTGTGCCGATGGTTTTGCTGATGTCCTGCCGGCGGGTCAGGGGAAAGATGCACGCCGCACTGAGGATGCGATCCTCCTTGATGATGATGCCGCCGTCGTGGATCGCGTTGTTCGGGAAAAAGATCGTCTCGATCATTTCCGGCGTGGCTTCGCAATCGATCGTGATGCCGGACTCTACCACGTCCTGCAGGTGGGTGGATTGCTCAATCGCAACCAGTGCGCCGATTCGGGATTCGCTCAATCGATCCACCGCCTGAATCACGACCTCGATATTTTCCCGTTGCTCACGCAGTGAACCAAAAAAAGTGAGGTTGCCCAACCCGGCGAGCAATCGGCGCAGTTCCGGTTGGAAGATGATCAACGCCGCGAAGGCGGACAGGCCAAAGAAATAGTTCAGTAACGACTCGAGCACTTTCAGGTTTAGCCCGATGCAGACCAACAGGCCGATCAGCAGGCCGAGGAAGGCGAGGACAATTGGCCAGCCACGTGTGCCCCGAAAGAACGTCAGGGTATAATAGATGGCCACCGAGAGAATCCCGATCTCTGCGACCGGTCGCCAGTATTGCAGCCAGTTGGTTTCCGAACCATCCATTGTATCATCGCGCCAACGCCTCGGCCATGCGAACCGCCTGAATCGTCTCGGCAACATCGTGGACTCGGATAATTTGAGAGCCTTGGATGGCCGCCCAAGCGGCACAGGCGAGTGAAGCTGGTAGGCGTTCGTCGATCGGTGCTCCCAACAGCTTCTCAATGAAAGACTTCCGGGAAGCACCGACCAACATTGGACGCTCGACCAAGCTAAACTTATTCAAGTCCCTGAGCAACTTTATATTATGTTCGAGGGCTTTGCCGAATCCGATCCCGGGATCCAACGCCACTTGGTCGGTGGTCACGCCGTGACTCGAGAGTAGAGCCAGTCGTTCCCTGAAAAAGTCGCACACCTCACTGGTCACATCCTCGTATTCCGGGTTGGCCTGCATGGTCTGCGGAGTACCCTGCATGTGCATGCAGACGTAGCCGGCTCCGGCTTCAGCGACGACCTGCCACATCTCTGCATCGGAGCGGTTCGCGGCGATGTCGTTGACAATGGAGGCCCCGGCGGCCAATGCCTCGTGGGCGACGCTTGGCTTTTGGGTGTCAATGGAGAGAACCAATTCCGGTCGCTTGGCCAAGCGCTCAATCACCGGGATGACGCGGTCGAGTTCCTCCTGTTCGGACACCTCTGCGGATCCGGGGCGGGTGGACTCGCCGCCGATGTCGAGAATCTCCGCGCCCTCACTGGCCAAGCGGAGGGCATGCGACCCGGCTGCATCGGCATCGAGAAACCGGCCACCGTCGGTGAATGAGTCCGGCGTGATATTCACGATCCCCATCACGATCGTGGGGCGGGGGAAATTGAACTGATGCTCGCGGGCAATCCAGCGCATGCGCGAGGCTACCGCCGCTTGGCCAAGCGGGCAATCGCAACCGGCTACTTGAGGTTGAACTCCTTCTTGAGGTGATCCTCGAGAATCTTGGCCGTGGGCGGCGGGCCGAAGATCACCTGATTCTTGATGAAGGTCTGGGGCATGTTGGAGCTGTTCCAGTTTTTGATGTTCAACTCGTAAATCTCGATGTTGCGCTGTAGTTGGGTTTGCAGGGTGGCGCTGACAAGCGCTTGGCCAAGCGCCTCTTTGCCAACCAGTTTTTCAGCATGGTTGCGCACGAGTTCCAGCGGCTTGGCGGTTTCATGTTCACTGAACAGCCACTGGTCAAAAGCATCGTATTTCTCCGGCGCAACCTGTTGCACCGCGAGGCAGATTTTGGCGTACTCGCAGGCGTTCACGTGGGACGGTGAAGTGCTCTTCAACTGCTTGTTGCACTCTGCGTCGAGTGGCATCGGGACGAGAAAACAGGCGAGGGTGTCCTTGTGGTTTGGCATCACTTGGCGGACGAAACCGTGTAGCTTGCGACATAGATGGCAGGTGTAATCGAACATCAACACGAACCGGTTTGGGGCGTCCCGTTTTCCAATTACGGCGAGTTTCGATGTATCGAGGCTGATGCCGGACCGTGGGATGGGGAATAAATCGGCAGCGGCTGGCTTGGGGGCTGGCGGAGTGTT
>DKGH01000188.1:0-30534 GCA_002453165.1 Verrucomicrobia bacterium UBA6775 | reverse complement strand
GGCGACCTGCGTTACTTTATTTGTTTGTTTGTCGGCCATTTGCTTGGCCCAGTGATCGTCCGCTGGCATGAGCACCTGGCCTGCGGCAATCAGCGCGACGAGTCCCGCTGCGGCAGCTCCGGCCCCGCCAAGGTTGAGTCGCACGGATAATTTATCCGCGACTGAGGTGGCCTGAGTGAGGAACAGGATGGCTGCGATGGAGGCCAGCGCATGGGCGGTGCAGCAGTAGGTGCAGAATGACTTGATGGCGAACGCCTGGATGCCAACAAACCATATCGCTGCCGCAAGTATTCCCGCCGCACACAGAGTGAGTGTGTTCAGCGAACGCTTGGCTTTCTCGCGGTTGCCTCCCTTAATTCCGAATGTACTGACGAAGAAAAACGCGTATAGCCCGAGGCCGGGGAGGGAGACTGGAATTTTGAGCCACTTGGCCCACTTGCTGTTGAGCACCTTGTCACAGCCGGAGTCGGGGCCGCAGCCGGGAATGGTTTCCGCCTGCGAAAGCGCGGCCAGCGAAAGGTAGGCGGTGATGATCGCTGCGGAGAACAGTAGAACCCGGACGATGTGAATCCAGTTGCCGACCAGTGGGCCGGTTTTGCCTGATGCGCTTTTTGGTTGTTTACCCATATTAACGGAAGTGCTTATTGAAGGCATCAATTGTCGCCTTGGCTGCCGTGTCCGAGTCAGGAACCGGAAAGGCTTCAGCCGAGGCAAAACCGTCATAGCCGATCTCGGTCAACGTGGTGGCGATCGGGGCGTGATCCATGTGGCCACGCCCCGCGGCCTGACGGTTGCTATCGACAAAATGGACGTGGCCAATTTTGTCACCGCCGTCGCGGATACCCTGCGCGATGCACGGCTCCTCGATGTTCATGTGGAACAGGTCGGCAAGAATCTTGACGTTTTCCGCATCCAGCGTGCGCAAAAAGTCCGCCGCCTCGCCGATGCGGTTGAACAAATTGGTCTCGTAACGGTTGAGAGGCTCGTAGAGCAGCGGAACGTCGTGACCGTCGGCGTGGGTGCCCAGTTCGTTGAGACCGGCGCTGAGCCAGTTGAGCGCCTGCTCCCTGCTGACATCGCCGCCGTGTCGGCCCTGCATCGAGCCGATGATCGCCGGTGTGCCAAGCGGCCCGGCGAAGTCGATGATGCTCTTGATAAAGTCGATCGCCTTTGACCGGATGTCGGCTTCCGGATGTGTGAGGGAAAGCTGATGCACGACCATGCCGGCACCGGTTCCCATTGCGGCAAACTGAAGATTGTGCTGCGCCAGCAAATCCTGCAGCTGCACCTTGTCAACGGCTTCCGGTCCACGCGGGAAGACCTCCACACCGTCGAACCCCAGTTCAGCCGCTTTGGCGCAGCCAGCGGCGAGGTCATCCCAAAACACAAATGGCCCACCCTTGGCCTCCGGCACCAGTGCAATTGTAACGCTTGATCGAATCATCTCAAAAATGGCCGGTGAGAGTCCGGCTTGGCCAAGCGAGTTGCAAGCGTGAACTTTAATGGTTGATGAAATGATAGAATTGCAGCAAAATATGTTGTAGCAACTACATATGAAAGCCCTAGATCATGAATGGAGTGTTAAGGGTTGGGCATTTTTCCAGTCATTTTTTCTAATGAGCACACTTGGCCAAGCGCTCAAATTGCCTTGTCTTCCAAACCAAGCGCGAGGACAGTCCGCGCACCATGAAACTTCATCTTACCGTTGCACTTTTTGGGCTGCTGTTTGCGACAACATTGCGGGCTGCATCCGTAGCGGATACCAAATTTGAGCATGGTCGAGGTTTTTACGAGACGCCATTCGAGGAGACAATTACGACCAAGACCAAGGGGGCGACTTTGGTTTATACATTGGACGGCAGTGACCCGCGCGAGTCGGCCACTGCCCGGAGGGGGACGAATCCGCTCAAGGTAAAGATTGATCCGACAAGCCGGGATGGGAGGCCGTTGTCGCCGGGGGTGATTCTTCGCGTCTACGCCAGGAAGGAGGGGGTGAAACCGTCGAATGTCGATACCGCAACCTACCTGTTCGCGGAACAGGTTCGGGAACAGTCCCATCGCAGTCCGGGGGGCGGATGGCCGGAGGGGAACCGTGCGAATCGGCAGGTTTTGATTTACGGCATGAACCGGGAGGTGCTCGATGATCCACGCTGGAAGGATCAAATCGTCTCGGCGTTGAAATCCATCCCGACCATGTCGATCGTGGCTCCGCTGGATTCGTGGTTCAATTCGGAGACAGGGCTGTACTCAAATCCACGCGAACAGGGCAAAAAAACGGAGATCGCCGGTTCGCTTGAGCTGATTTATCCGGACGGGAAAAAGGGGTTTCAGGTCAACACCGGGATTCGGATTCGTGGTGGATACAGTGCGTCCTCCCGTAACCCGAAACATTCGTATCGATTCTTCTTTCGTAAGGAATACGGCAACGGAAAACTTAGGTATCCGTTGTTTGGAAAAGCCGGGGTGGACGAGTTTGACAAGATCGATCTGCGGACTGCGCAAAACCACTCGTGGGCGTTTGAGAACAGCAAAAGGAACACATTTCTTCGCGATATTTTCTGTCGCGACCTGCAGGGTATCAGCGGGCATCATCACACGAAGAGCAACTACTATCATGCGTACATGAACGGCATTTACTGGGGGCTTTTCATGACGCAGGAACGTGCGGAGGCACGATTTGGTGCATCCTATTTTGGCGGTGATGCCGCAGACTTTGACGTCATCAAGGCGATGGGTTGGATGAAGCCGACCGAAGTCACTGACGGTACGGTCGACCTGTTCCGCGAATTGTTCGAAAAGACGCTCGACTGGTCCGGGAGCAACGCCGACTACTTCGCGCTGCTTGGTCGAAAGCCGGATGGATCGCCGGATCCGGATGGCAAGGTATTGGTCGATCCCGACAACCTGATCGATTACATGCTGGGGATTTTCTACACCGGCAGCAATGACGAGGCGGCGGCGTGGGGTGGGCGATCCACCAACAACTTTTTCTGTATGGTCGATCACGACGAACCGTTCGGGTTTCAATTTTTCCGGCACGACGCGGAGCACTCGATGGATGTCGGCTGGGAGGATCGTACGGCCCCGGCCACCGATGCGAAGTTTCGTCGGTTGGAATGGTTCAACGGGCAAACGCTCCACGAACGCCTTTCAAAAAACGAAGAGTATCGACTTCTGTTTGCGGACCACGTTCACCGCCACCTGTTCAACAACGGTTCCATGACGCCGGGAAACTCGGTTAAGCAAATGGCGCGTCGCGTCGCTGAGGTGGAGCGGGCGATCCCGGCGGAGGCGGCACGTTGGGGAAACACCACCGATGAATCCCCGACGCGGTGGCGGCGCAACGCAGACTATCTTCTCAAGTACTGGCTTCCGGCCCGTCGTGACAAGGTTGTGAGGCAACTTCAGCGTCGTGGTCTGTATCCCGAGTTGCCGGCGCCGATGGTTGTTTTTGGGGACGAACCGATTGTACATCGAGTGAGGGAGGCGCCGGCCGATGCCTCGGTCATTATTCAGTTACCGGCTGGTGCCAAGGGGGAGGTTTATGTCACACAGGATGGGAGTGATCCCCGGGCAATCGGCGGGGGTATTTCGGACACGGCTCAAAAAGTTGAACTTGGTAAGCCGGTGGATCTGGTCGGGGTTGTGTTGAAAACACGAACCAAAAATGCGGAGGATTGGAGCGCGTTGCGTGAATTGTATTTTGTCCGGCCGATTGCCGGGTCAGCGCTTGAGATTTCAGAGATTCAATACCACGCCAACGGCGACAAAAAAGAGGGGCGAAACGTGGCGGCCGAGCGGTTTGAGTTTGTCGAGATCAGGAACCCCGGCAAAGAGGCTGTGGCTCTCACCGGGGTCGCGTTGACTCGAGGGGTGTATTTTCAGTTTCCAGACGGGGCGATACTGGAGCCGGGAGGGCACACGGTGGTGGCCGCTGATCCGAAGGCGTTCAAATCACGCTACGGCTTCAAGCCGACGGGCAAGTACATCCGCTCACTCAGCAACAACGGGGAAACGGTGATCCTTTCCGACGCGCTTGGAAATGAAATCGACTCGGTGACGTTCAAAGACAAGGCGCCTTGGCCAAGCAAGGCGGATGGCAGTGGTCGCTCCCTCTCCCGAGTCGATTCGGCAAAGGGCGGCGACGGAAATGATCCCGAAAATTGGAAAGCCTCGCGCGAAAAGGGCGGCACGCCCGGCCGCAAAAACACATTCTAAGCCAAGCGTTTGGCCAAGAGCTGCCGGTTACTTTAGGTGCCGATCGGCGAAATCGAGGTACTGGGCCCAGTCGTAGGCGGTGACTGCATGCTCGCCGGTGCGGAGATGGTAGCCGATGTGAGCGCCCACCGGTTTTTCCGGCTTGGGTTGCTCGGTGGCTTCGACGCCTTTTAATTCGAACAATCCGTATACCGGGCCGGCGTGGAGACCGGAGAGGAATTCGCCTTTCGGGTCGGCCCATTCGTCGCCGGTGGCGCTGGCGATGTAGACCGGGCGCGGGGCGGAAAGGGCGACGAGCATATGCTGATCCACCGGCAGGTCGTTGATTCGGTCGTTATACTTCGTGAAGTTGTCGCAGAACCAGTGGGGGAAACTGGTGTTGATGCGTTTCACGGTTTCCCCGAACTCGCGCCGGCTTAGCGCTGCGCCGCCGCAGCCGGAGTTATTGGAGATGGCCATGGCAAATCGCTCGTCTTCGGCGGCGGCCCAGAGCGCGGTTTTGCCGAGGCGCGAATGCCCCATGACGGCGACTTTTTTGGCGTTAATTTCACGGTCGGTCTCTAGGTAGTCGAGGCAGCGGCTTAACCCCCACGCCCAGGTGGCGATGCTGCCCCATTCATTGGGCTTCGGTTTCTGGTAGAGCCGGTGGACGCCGTTGGAGAAACCGTCATCGTAATCGGGGTCGATGTCGCCGTAGTAGATCGTCGCGAGGGCGTAGCCACGGCTGAGAATTTGTTCCAGCGCATTGTCGCCCGGCTTGTCGGAGAAGCCCTTTTCGACATTGCCGGCGGCGATCGACTTGGTGTTGCCGCGGTTCGACTCCTTCGGCCGGTTGTCGGTGATGCCGTGGCGCCGGGTGTTTCGCACCCAAGATTTGGAGATGGAGATCGCGGGATCCGTGTGAATGAGGTGGTTGCCGTCGAAGTTGATTACCAGAAAAGTGGGCACCGGGCCGTCGGTATTCTTGGGAATGTAAATGAGCAGATGCGCCTCTGGGGTTTCCTCCTTCCGGGCGAAGGTGATGAGTACCTCGCGGCGAATGGCCTTGCCGCCGAGTGCAGTGTCGTCATTTTGGGTGACCTTGAATTTCAGTCCGGTAGGTCGCTCCGGCGCGTGGCCGTAAACGTGTTCGCGGAACAGGTCAAGCACCTCGGGTCGCCGCTTTTCAGTCCAGTCGCTGGCAGTCTTCACCGGCGAGCCGTCCTGCATCCTGAGCGGATCGGGCAGGGTGTGCTGCGGCACCTTGGATTCGTCGTAATTGGCGGCGGGGAGTTGGGTGTCGGGCATGATCAGGAGCGCGAGGCCAAGCGCGATGGCCGCGTTGCGGAGTGTCGGCATGGCGGCATCCAAGCCAAGCGGCGCCCGGGATGCAAGACCGGAGTCGGGTCGGGCTTGTGTCGCTTGGCCAAGTGCGGCAGGTTTTTGGCATGAACTTTTCCAGATTGGCAGTCGTGATGGGGTGTGTCGCGGCGCTTGGCCAAGCGGTCGCGCAGGACTCACGCCAAAAGCGCCCCACCCGGGATTGGAGCGGATTCAAAGTCACGAAAGACATCGCCTATGCGGGAACGGATCATGAACGGCAGAGGCTGGACATGGCCCTGCCGCTGAAACGCAGAAACGACAAGCCGCTGCCGGTGATCGCCTATATTCACGGAGGGGCGTGGCGTGCAGGAAGCAAGGACGGCGGGCTGAACCGCCTGCACGGTTATTTGAAAACCGGCAAGTACGCGGGTGTGACGGTCGGGTATCGCCTGAGCCAGCACGCCAAGTGGCCGGCGCAGATTCACGACTGCAAGGCTGCCATCCGCTGGATCAGGGCCAACGCCAAAAAGTACAATCTCGATGCTAACCGGATTGCCGTCCACGGCACATCGGCCGGGGGACACCTCGTCGCGATGCTCGGCACGTCTGCCGGGGTCGAGGCGATGGATGGATCGATCGGCCCGCACACCGACCAGTCGACGCGGGTGCAATGTGTGATCGACTATTACGGCCCGACGAATTTTCTACGGATGAACGATTTTGAAAGCCGGATCGATCACGATGCGGCGGACTCGCCCGAGAGCCAATTGATCGGCGGGGCGATTCAGGAGAACAAAAAAAGGACGCTCACCGCGGATCCGATTTCGTATGTGGACAAGAGTGACGCCCCGTTTTTGATCATGCATGGGACGAAGGACATGTTGGTGCCGTATAACCAGTCGGTGCTGCTGCACAATGCGCTGAAGAAGGCCGGGGTGCGGTCGGCTCTGTTGACAGTGGACGGTGGCGGGCACAGCGGGGGGAGGGGCGTGTTGCCGGAGCGATTCCGGACGTTCATCGAGTTTCATTTGCTGGGGAATAAGGGAAACATCGCCGACGAGACCATCCCCGTGGCCAAGGTTCGGATTCGTTGAGGCGCCGTTTTTGGGTCGGTAACTCCTGATTTTCTAGCGGTTTAAGGGGTATTCACTTGACGGGCTGGAAGTGCAAATCGTACGTTAGGGTTTTTAGGCGCTATTCATGTTAGGCGATCTTAAAGGCCTGTTTTCCAACGATATTGGAATCGACTTGGGCACGGCGAATTCCTTGGTTTATGTAAGAGACCGGGGAATCGTTTTGCGTGAACCCTCTGTCGTCGCGATCGAGGCCGGCATGACCACCGTTTTGGCGGTGGGGGACGAAGCCAAGCGGATGCTTGGTCGTACCCCGGGCAACATCGTTGCCATCCGTCCAATGAAGGATGGGGTCATAGCCGACTTCGAGATTACCGAAGCGATGCTGAGGAACTTTATCCAGAAGGTTCACAACCGCAAACTCATCGCACCTCGGGTGGTGGTGGCGGTACCGTCGGGAATCACCGAGGTGGAAAAACGGGCAGTCAAGGATTCAGCCACCCACGCCGGTGCGCGTGAAGTGTATTTGATCGAGCAACCGATGGCCTCCGCGATTGGCGTGGGGCTGCCGGTGCATGAGCCCACGGGCAATATGATCGTGGATATCGGCGGCGGCACCTGCGAGATAGCGATTATATCGCTCGCTGGCATCGTGTTCAGTCGAAGTCTGCGTGTCGGCGGTGACGAGTTTGACGACACCATCGTTGCCTACATGAAGCGTGCCTATAACCTAATGATAGGCGAACGTACAGCGGAGGAAATCAAGATGACGATTGGTTCCGCATATCCGCTCGAGGAGGAGCTTTCAATGGATGTCAAGGGCCGCGACCTGAGCGCAGGCCTGCCGCGGATCATGACGGTTCGCTCCGAGGAGATCCGCGAGGCATTGAAGGAACCCCTAAACAACATTCTGGAGTCCATCCGCCTGACGCTGGAACGCTGTCCCCCGGAACTCTCGGCCGACCTGGTCGACCGAGGGATCGTGGTGGCCGGCGGCGGAGCCCTCGTGAGGGGTATCGACCAGTTGATCGCGGAGGAAACCGGCCTGCCGGTTCACATCGCGGACTCACCCCTGACGGCTGTGGCCGAGGGAACCGGCAGAGTGCTGCAGGAATTGCAGTTCCTCCGGAGAGTGGCTTCCTCCAGCGGCGAATAACGTGCGTTCGTCCCGTTGAGAGACGGGATGAAACAGTTTTTTTATAGATCGCAGCAGACAGCGGTCGGGGCAGTGCTCCTGACCGTGTTCCTGCTCCTGCTACTGCCGGAAAGCGCCCGGGCCAAGCTGAAGTCGGCCATCGGGGGGCTGTTCCTTCCGGTGATCGGTGTCAGTACGGCTGGCCAGAGCGTGGTCAGTTCACTTGGCCAAGCGGCCTCCACAGAGCCGGGAAATCCCCCCCATAACCAAGCGCTTGGCCAAGCGGTGCAGGCCGAGTTTGCCGTGGCCGACATGAAGATGGAATTGGACCATCTCCGTGCCGAAAACCAGCGGTTGCGCGCGGCGGTAAACTTGGGGCGGCGCATTCCGTGGAAGTCAGAACTGGCACAGGTCGTGGGCCGCGATTCGTTCAATTGGTGGCGGCGGATCAAGCTGAATCAGGGCAGCCAGGCGGGCATTCGATTCAATCAACCGGTCATCTCGACGGAGGGACAGTTGGTTGGCCGCATTTCTGAAGTTGGCCCAAAGACCTCATGGGCCGTTCTCGTGGGCGACCCCAACTGCCGATTTTCCGCGCTCATCAAGGAGTCCCGCAACCAGGGCGGCATCGTCGCCCCGAGGCAGTTCAGTTCCGACTATCGGGTAGTGGAATTGACCTACCTGCCAAACGACGCCGAAGTGCGCCCGGGGCAGACCGTCGTGACCAGCGGCCTCGGAGGTGCGTTCCCGAAGGAGATTCCAGTTGGCGTGGTGGAAGACTCGTGGCTGTCCAAGGACGGTCTTTACATCGAGGCGCGAGTCAAACTGAACGCAGACTTAAACCAACTCGAGGAAGTGCGGGTGTTGACGGAGTACTGACATGACAGGACGCCTCAACAAGATACTTGTGCTGTTGCTGGGGGCTTATCTTCTCATTTTTCTGCAGTCGCACCTCGATTGGCCAAGGCTCTGGCTGGGGTTCCAGCCGGATTTGACGCCGGCGCTGCTGGTCTGCGTTGGGCTGAGAATGGGGGCGGGACACATCTCGACCACCGCAGTGCTGAGTGGCTTGTGGCTGGACAGTCTCTCCGCCAATCCGCTTGGCGTCAGTATCCTGCCGCTGTTTGCTGCGGGGTGGGTTGTTTACTGCTTTCGGAAGAAAATCCTCGGTGGTGAATTTGTGGCCCAGTTTTATCTCGGCACCACAGCCGGGTTGATCGTGCCGTTGATGCAGATCGGCTTGCTGAAGATGACGGGCGCGATGCCGTTGCTCGGCTGGGAGATGGGCCTGTGGGCGTTGATCAACGCGCTGTTCTGTGGCGCGGCCGTGCCGTTGTTTGACGGCTTGGCCAAGCGCTTGGTCGGCTGGTTTTCCCATCCGGTATACGATCCCAACCGTTGGCCCAATGAAAACCGCCAGATCGTGCGCGGCAAGGATTAGGCATGTTCGTTTTTGATCAACTCCGCAGCAAGGATCTCCCGATCAGGTTGATGGTGATCTTTATCCTGTGCTGCATGCTGCTGTTGGTCGGTAAGCTGTGGAATTTGCAGGTGGCGACAGCTGCAGACTATCGAAGCCAACAGGAGAACCAGTCTGTCAGGGCGATTCGCCTGCCAGCCACGCGCGGCCGGATTCTTGACCGCAACAAGCAACCGCTCGCCGTCAACAGGTTGCGGTTCGATGTGCACGTCTACATCGATGAGTTGCGTCCACTTTTTCGTGAGCATTATTTCCGATTGAAGAACGGCCGAGAACTTGGGCGCACGGCGCAACGAAAACTTGGTCGCGAAGCGCGGTACCAGGTGGTGAGCAATCTGACGATGCAGGTCAGCATGCGTCTTGGCCAGCCGCTCGTGCTCGACTCGGAGCGGTTTCACCGGCACTATCATCAAAAACTCTATATGCCGCTGGCGGTGATGCAGGATCTTTCGCCAGATCAGGTGGCCAAGTTTGTGGAACTCATTCACGGAGTGCCGGGAATTGATTTGTCGGTCAACCCGGTGCGGACGTATCCCAACGGCGACATGGCGTTTCATACGCTGGGTTATCTGCGTCGCGAGGATAAACCGGCGGACGACAAAGAGGTGCCGTTTTCCTATCGCTACCGACTGCCGGACTACGCCGGTATCGATGGCCTCGAGGGGTTGTTCGACCGGAGGTTGCGCGGCGAGGCCGGGGCGAAGACAATCCGGGTTAACAACATCAGCTACCGGACAAGCGAAGATGTCTGGGCGTGGCCGAAGTCCGGGCAGGATATTGAGTTGGCCATTGACCGAGACATTCAATTGGCCGCCGAGGAGGCACTGAAATCGCACGGCGCGGAGACGCGCGCTGCCGTGGTTGTTATGGATCCGAACAACGGCGACCTGCTGGCATTGGTTTCACGTCCAGGGTTTGACTCGAACAAATTCATCACAGGTTTTTCCAAGGATGAAATTGCCCAGCTCAGTGACAGCCGGCTCAACCGTTGGCTCAATCGTGCTGTGGGTAGTGGCGGCGTGGCTTATCCACCGGGATCGGTTTTTAAGATCATCTCCTCCATCGCCTATCTCGAGGAGGGAATCCTCGACCCGGAAGTCAAGGTTTACAACCTGGGCTTTTTCCGTAACGAGAGGCTGTATCCGAACTACACGCTGGATGACACAGCCCCTCCGGGTGACTACGATTTTGTCAGGGCGTTCAAGCGGTCGAGTAACACGTATTTTATCCATTATGCACTGACACCGGACGATCGTACCGACCAGTGGCAGCAGGGTAAGCGCATCCTGTTGGATTGGGGAAATCGTTTTAGGTTGGGCAAAAAAACCATTCAGCCCTGGGCGATCGATGGCGATGAATTGCCCAGCCCGATTCGTGAAGGCGAAGGGTACTTCCCTCCGCGTGGGAATGAATTCAAGAAAGTAGACCAGTACGGCAAAAGCTCGCGTTGGGCGGCCGGGGACGTGGCGAACCTGTGTATCGGTCAGGGGGAGATCATCGTGACGCCGTTGCAGATGGCGGTGATGACATCGGCCGTGGCCAACGGGGGTAAGCTGATGCAGCCGCGCCTGATCTTGCGGGTGAAATCACCGCACGCGCTTGGCCAAGCGCAGAACCGGGTTATTCCAAGCAAGGTGGTGGCCGACCTCAATCTCAAGCCGGAGACCATCTCGCTGTTGCATAAGGCGATGCTGGCGGACGTCGACGATCGCGATGGCAGCGGCCGAGCCGCAAGGGTCCGAGGCATGTCGGTCGGGGGCAAAACCGGCACGGCTCAAAAGAAGGTGCCGACCGGAAAATTTCATCCGCGCACCGGAGTGCGATTGTACCGGACTGATCACATTACTTGGTTTGTGTCGTTTGCACCGGTGGAGTCACCGCGTTATGCGGTCGTGGTCATGGTGGAGAGCGGCGAGTCCGGAGGCACGACCTGCGCCCCGATTGCCGGTCGGATTTATCGTGCGATACAGGAGATTGAAAGGAACAAAGGGAAAGGAGGGCCTCGCTTGGTCACGCGGTGATGGAGTCAGTTCTGGTACATTTGCGCAAGCTTCGCGTCGACCTAATGCTCCTATTCAGCCTGCTTGGCCTGATGGTGTTTGGGGCGACGTTCATCCTCAGCGCCGCGATGGATCAGTACGAGATCGAGCCGTTGCTCAATACCTATTTTTTTCGGCAACTCGGTTTTTATGCCGTAGGATTGACGCTAGGCCTGTTTTTTATCGTGGTGGATTATCATCGCTTGGCCGGTTGGGCGCGGACGGCATACTGGATCACGATTATCCTACTTATTTTGGTGCTGATTCCCGGCATCGGCGTGGTGCGCTACGGTGCCCAGCGTTGGTTTGATTTGGGAATAACCCTCATTCAGCCCTCGGAATTTGCGAAACTGGCGTTTATATTCGCCTTGGCTGATTTTTTAACCCGGCCAAACGAGGAGATGTTGATGCCAGGGGTCTTTCTCAAGGCCCTCGGAATGACGGCGCTGCCGTTCCTGTTGATATTAAAAGAACCGGATCTGGGTTCGTCGCTGGTCTTTTTCCCGATCGGCACCGCGATGATGTTTGTTGCGGGTGTGCCGCTTCGTTTTCTCGGGAAATTTTTGGGCGCTTCCACGGTGGTGGTTTTGTTTGTGATCATCAACGCGCTGTATTTTCCCGCGGACTGGCGCATCTCCCTCCAGGAATATCAACGCCAACGGTTGTTGGTTTATTTTGACAAGGATTTCGCTCCGCCAAACGCCACCCCGGCGGAGCGCAAGGCTGCCCGTGAGTTGCAGCGAGAGCGGACTCACAACATCAGGCAGGCTGAGATTTCGGTTGGCTCTGGCGGGTTGACCGGAAAGGGGTGGGGGCAGGGGCCGCAAACCCGGTTGGGATACCTCCCGAGGGGCGTGGCCCACAACGACTTCATCTTCTCCGTCATCGCGGAGGAGACTGGGTTTTTGGGCAGCATAGCTGTGTTGGCGCTGTACACGATCATTCTGCTGAAAGGAATGCAGATCGCAGCCGAGGCGAGGGATCGCCTTGGCAAGCTGTTGGCGGTGGGAGTAGTGGCTCTCATTTTTTGCCATGTGTTCGTGAATATCGGCATGCACCTGAGGGTGATGCCAGTGACCGGCATACCACTACCACTGCTGAGCTACGGGGGGTCCTCCGTGCTTAGTTCGTTGATTGCGATTGCTGTCCTGCAAAACGTGCAACTACATAAAAAATCATATTAGGAAACAATGGCTGAAAAGAGTTCATTTCGCCGCAGCAATAAACGCGGCATGAGATTCAAACCCTCCGGCGGGCTCAACCGTCGTCCCGATCGATCCGGCCTAAAGGCCCGGGAAAATGTCGAGACGATCGAGACGCCGCAGGATGAAATCTACAACACGAAACAACACGAGAAGGAAATCGTTCGCGCCGAGAACCAGGCGCACGGGCTGCCGCCGGACACCGACACGGATTCGGCCAAGGCGCAGCGCCAACTTAGTAATGAGGAAAATGGCAACGGAGGTCCCAAGCCCAAGGGCAGGCGGTCCCGTGGCAAAAAAGGGCAGGCGGGCGATGGTGATTTTACGCCGGTGGATTTGCCGGAAGAACCCGCCAATTCCGTCTCCGAAAAAATACAGCGCACGGCGAAGAAATTCGTCAGCAAGGTGAAGGGAATATTTCGGCCGATACAGCACTCCCACAAGGAGATCCTCGTCAATGCGGAATCCCTTGAGACCCGCGTGGCGGTGACGGTCAAGGGACAACTCGAGAACCTGACCATTGAGCGCGTGGACGACCCACGCATGGTGGGCAGCATCTACAAGGGCAAGATTCGAAACCTTGAGGATGGACTCAAGGCGGCGTTCGTCGATATCGGCTACGAGAAGAATGCGTTTCTGCATTACTGGGACATCATCCCCAGCCCGCTGGACTCCTCCTACGACGTGGTTGACTGTGGCAAAAAGAAGAAGTCCAAGCCCAAGATCACCAACAAGGATATTCCGAAAAAATACCCGGCTGGGACGGAATTGATCGTTCAGGTGACCAAGGGGCCAATCGGCACCAAGGGGCCACGCGTGACAACTAACGTGCTCCTACCGGGGCGTTATCTCGTGTTGCTGCCCAACTCCGAGCAGTCGGGTGTTTCGCGTAAGATCGAAAACAAGGAGGAGCGCTCACGTCTCAAAAAAATCGTGCGCGAACTGAATATCCCGGACGGCATGGGGGTGATCATCCGTACTGCCGGTCAAAACCAACGCAAGGGTTACTTCATTCGTGACCTAAAAATCCTCCTCGACACATGGGCGGAAATCACCGGCAGGGTTCATAGCCAGTCGCCGGGTAGTTGTGTTTTTGAGGAACCGGACCTGATAGAGCGGACCGTTCGGGATTTCCTGACCGAGGACATCGAGCGGATCGTCATCGATAACGCATCGGAGACGGAGCGCGTAAAGGAACTCATCGGACGCATTTCCAAGCGCTCCATCGAGAAGGTTCAACGGTACGCTTCTTCCGAGCCGATTTTCGACCGGTTCGGCATTACCCGGCAGCTCGAGACCGCGTACCTGCGGCAAGTTTCGTTGCCAAGCGGTGGCTACATCATCATTGACGAAACCGAGGCACTCGTCGCGATCGACGTCAACACCGGCAGCCATCGGAATAAGAACAAAAACAAAAAGGAACAGGACAAAACGTTGCTGCGGGTGAACCTTGAGGCGGCGGAGGAGATCTGTCGCCAACTGCGACTCCGAAACATCGGAGGCCTGATCGTGCTGGACTTCATCGACATGAAGGCGCCGCGCGATCGGCGTGAGGTGTTCCAGCGGATGCGCGACGGGCTTCGCAAGGACAAGGCCAAGACACACGTGCTGCCCATCTCGGACCTTGGCCTGATGGAGATGACGCGCCAGCGCCAGTCGGAGAGCGTGCGCGACACGGCCTATTCCGACTGCGAACATTGCAGCGGCCGAGGTAAATTGAAGAGTTCGCTGACGATGAGCGTGGACATCCAGCGCAAGCTAGGTGAGATCATCAAGAAACGTGACAAACTTGAGCAGCGTCGCGAACAGGAATCCGACTTCAACCTGCGTGTGAACGTGCATCCGACGGTGCTCGATCGCTTGCGGAACGAGGATGAGGATATTTTCATCGACATGGAAAAGCGTTACCTTGTGAAAATCTCATTCCGCGCAGAGAAGGGGATGCACCCCGAGGAGTTCGAGGTGTACGATGCCACCTCGAACAAGCGCTTGGCCAAGGTGGATCGGTAAGTAGTTTTGCCCAAATGCGCCCTTCAATCGGAGGGCGCATTTTTTTGTGTCTGGCCAAGCGTTTGGTCAAGCGGCTAATTAAAGCTGGTCAACAGCGACGATACGAATGACTTCATCCATGCTGGTCTCGCCTCGCTGCACCTTGGCCAGGGCATTTTGCCAGAGTGTGGTCATGCCCTGATCAATGGCCAAGTCGCGGAGCTTGCGGGTCCGCATTTTTTGGATGACGCCTTCCCGGGTCACCTCGTCGGACATGAGCAACTCCGTCACCGCCACGCGTCCGTGATAGCCGGTGTCGGCGCAGTGGTCGCATCCCTGTCCGGTGTAAAATGTGGTCGACTGTACAAATTCTTCAGGCAGCAGGCCAAGTTGCTCGGCGTTGGGCTGAGTCTCTAATTTGCAATGCTCGCAGATGGTCCGGAGCAGTCGCAGGCCAAGCACCCCGGCGATACTGGATGCCAACAAAAACGGCTCGATGTTCATGTTAATCAACCGGGCGTAGACGCCGGCCGTGCTGTCGCTGTGGATGGTGCTAATGACCATGTGCCCGGTCAGCCCGGCCTGCACCGCGATGGAGGCGGTCTCTGGATCACGAATCTCACCGATCATGATGGCCTCGGGATCCTGCCGCATCAACGACCGCAGCGCCTTCGGGTAGGTGAACCCACGTGAGTTGCTGATCTGCGATTGGCTGATCATTGGCAGGTTGAATTCCACCGGATCTTCCACGGTGCTGATGCTGACGGTGGGGCCGTGGGTTTCAACGAGGTGACAGAGCGCGGAGTAAATGGCGGTGGTTTTACCGGAGCCGGTGGGGCCGTTCAATAGTATCAATCCGCTTGGTCTGCGAATCAGTTTCATGAATTGCTTGAGTGTATCCGATTCGAACCCGAGCGTCTTCAGGTCAAAACTCCGGTTTCGCGGATCGAACAATCGAACCACCACCTTTTCGCCGCGAACAGTTGGGAAAACGGAGACGCGCAATTCAACGTTGCCGAAGTCGGGGCTGGCTGGCGCGCGGCCTTCCTGCGGCAATTCAGACTCGTAGGTTACAAGGTCGGACATGACCTTGATTCGCCCGGTGATCCGGTCAAGCAACTCGAGCGGCAGGTGCGTCAGTTCCTGCAGGATGCCGGAAACACGGATGCGGACGGCAATGGTGTTCTCCCACGGCTCAATGTGGATGTCGCTCGACTGCTGTCCGACCGCATCGAGAATGATGTTGTTGACAAGGATCGCGATGTCGATGTTTTCGATCGTGTTGATTGAGCGCAGATAATTCGTGGTCAGATCCATGGGATGGGGAATTGTTAGGGGTTCTCCAGCGAAACGTCACTCTTTTTCAGCCACCAATACCGCTCATGGAGCGTTCCGGTTGGACAAATCCGGACTGTCCTATTTGATGTCCAGGCTCCTTATTCCAGACGATCCGCTGCAATTCAGCGGCAAGTTTATCGTCGCTGGAGTCATTGCGAAGTAACGGTTTCAGGTCGTGTTCATGGACACTAAACAGGCAGGTGCGAATGTGGCCATCAGCAGTCAGGCGGATGCGGTTGCACTGGCCGCAGAATGGCTGGGTCACCGGGGCGATGATCCCAAGCTCCGCCTGGCCATCGCCGAGAGACCAACGGGATGCCGTCTCTGCAGCGTGTTGAGCGGGCAGGGGAGCGACGGGGATTTCGGCCTGAACTCGTTCCAGAATTTCGCTGCCGGGCACAACGTGTTCGCGCTGCCACGCTCGGCCGGAGTCCAACGGCATGAACTCGATCATCCGCATCACGATATTTTCCTGCACGGCGAAATGGGCCAGTGCCCCAATCTCGTGGTCGTTCAGGCCGCGAATGATGACGGCGTTGACTTTGACAGGAGTCAGGCCAAGCGCCTTGGCCAAGCGGATGGATTCGAGCACATCGTCGAGCCCATTGCGGCCGGTGATTTTTCTGAAGTTTTCGCGGTCAAGTGAATCGAGGCTGAGAGTGATGCGAGAGAGGCCGGCCTCTTTCAAGCGCTTGGCCAAGCGCGGGAAATGGGTGCCGTTGCTCGTCAGGGAAAGGTCATCAATGGTACCAAGCGCTACGATGGATTCAATCAGCGATTCCACGTTCCTGCGGAGCAACGGTTCGCCGCCAGTGATCCGAACTTTGTTGAGGCCAAGCGAGGAGGCAACCCGAATCATACGGGTGATTTCTTCATACGTCAGAATTTGCGCGCGAGGTTTCCACGTGTAACAGAGCTTTGTTTCCTGTTTCGATGGATGTTCGTCAGGCCGCTGGTGACGATAAAAGTTGGCTGCTTCCTCAGTTTCGGGAAGGCAATAGACACAACGGAAATTGCAGCGGTCAGTGATGCTGACCCGCAAGTCCCGGATGATTCGTTTGTGAGTGTCCTGAAGTACCTCGGACGGCGTCATGGAGTCACACCATCGGGGGGAGTGTTGGTGGAGGTCGGGGCGATCTTGACCGTGCCGTCGCGTCGGATTTCGACGTTCAAGTCGGCGTTGGTCGTTGGCACTTCCTTCGGCTTCCTGCGGCTCATGCTCATGAGCTTGGAGCCGCCTTTTTGACGGGCGCCGCCGTAGAGTCCGCGACGAATCCACTCAAGTTTCCTTGAGGCCATGAGTTCGCCCTGAAGTTTCAAAACCTTTTCGCGAAGTACGGCGATGTCCTGAAACTGTTTCTCGAGTTCGGCCTTCTCGGCGATGAGCTTGTCACGTTGCTTGAGGAGAAACTCGCGGTCGGCATCACTGGCCTCAAGGCGCCGTTGGATCGCGTCGATTTTCTGATCCTTGGTGACGATCTGGGTATTCAAATCGCTGATCTGCGTGTCGTAATCCCGGTGCTTGTTTTTGGCAGCGGCCAGGTCGTCATTGAGAGCCTTGATCGTCTCGTCCTTGGCAGCCAACTCCTCTGCTGTTTTCTCGAGAAACGCATCATGCTCGGCTTTTTGTACGTCGAAATCATCCTTCAGTTTCAACAGGCGATTTTCAGTTTGGGTGATCGTATCCCGGGCCTGAGTGAGATTCGTTGTTAAGTCGGCTTTCTCCTGAGTCAGTGTAATGTTCTTCTGAGTCAGGGTGTCGATTTTGCCTTTTTGAGTCTCGATAGTCGCCTCGTGTTCCTTGACTTGAGTCTTCGCTTTGGAAAGAAAAACCACTGAGACCGCTCCACCGATGAGCGCCACGACCGCTAAAATGAGTAATCCACCGCCTTTCATAGTTGGGCTATAGTGGGTCGCTCTGCCCGACATGGCAACCCCAAATTTTATGATTTACTTGTGAAAATACGCCATTCGGCTAGTTTTTTTTCAATGCACATTCCGGATGTCATTCCCCTAATGATCCTTCCGAATGCGACTCTTTTCCCTGACGCGTTGCTTCCGCTTCATATTTTCGAGCCTAGATACCGCCGGATGCTATCGGATGTTCTGGGCTCACATCGCATGTTTGGTGTGGCTTTAAGGCAGTCCGTTGCCGGGAAGGAATCCCCGATGCCCATCGTCGGTGTGGGGATGGTGCGGGTGTGTATTGATGCGAAGGACGGTACTTCAAATCTGTTGTTGATGGGTGTGGCACGCGTGGAATGTCTCGGGGCGGAGAAGTATCGGCCCTATCGTTTGGAGAGAGTCCGGGTGATGGAGTCGTCCGGGGAAGACTCGCCCGAGATCGAATCGCTGCGCGACCGGTTGATGGATCTAATTGAAAAACGGCTGGAACTTGGGACCGAAGGGCTGTCGCCGAGGATGATTCCCTCTGCGTTGTTCAACCAAAAGCAGGCCCTGTCGGATAAGGGCATGGCTGATACTATGTCGGAAGTTGGCGCTGATATGATGAAGCTGATCGATAACGCGTCGGGTTTGGCCGACTACACCGCTGCTACGTTTTTGCGGAACCCTTTCGAACGGCAGATCGTGTTGTCATCCATTGATGTGCCAACACGATTGAACCGAGCCGCCGCATTTCTGGCGGCCGAGATTGATTTGAATAGTTGAGCTTGGCCAAGCGCTTGGCCAAGCGGATTAAAACTGTACGATGCGGATGGTGCCGATGTCCGGGTCGGCCTCAAGCTCGGCCAGGCACTCAGCGGGGGGGATGCTGTCGATATTCAGCGCGGTTAGCGCTTGGCCTCCCTCGCGGTCTCGGCCGAGGCTCATGTTGGCGATGTTGACGCCGTGATTGCCAAGGACCGTTCCGAGGTGGCCGACGATGCCGGGGCGATCCTTGTTTGTCATCATGAACAGGATGCCGTCCGGAATAATCTCTACCGGTTGGCTGTTGAGGCGGACGATGCGCGGGTGTTGGGCGAGGCCGAAAAATGAACCGGCGACAGAGACTTTTTCTTCACCGGCCCAGGCACGAATGTGGAGCCACTCACGGAAGTCCACCTGTTCGGTGGACTTGATTTCCTCAACTACCAATCCGCGTTCCTTGGCCATCGAACGGACGTTAACGAGGTTGACCTCTTCGCCCTCGGCCGCGCCGAGGAAGCCCTTGATTATCGATCGGGCGATCGGGTCGCCGGGCAACTCGGTGGCCAGACCGCCGTAGGTGATCGCGAGTCGCTCGGTACCGACCTGCCCAAGCTTGGCCAACAGCACACCCATTTTTTCGCCGAGGCGCAGGTAGGGCTGTACCTTGGCCGAGGTCTGGGCATCGAGGCTGGGCATGTTGATGGAATTCATCAGGCTGCCGTGCAGCAGGTAGTCTGAAATCCCTTGGGCAACCTCGAGGCCGACATTGTCCTGTGCCTCCACGGTGCTAGCGCCGAGGTGTGGGGTTAAAATCAGGTTCGGGCAATCGCGCAGGGGTGAGTCATTGGAAAGCGGTTCGCTCTCGTAAACATCAAGTGCCGCGCCGGCGATTTTACCCGCCGTTAACGCCTCGCAGAGGTCGGTTTCGTTGATGATGCCACCGCGGGCGCAGTTAAGTAGGCGCACGCTGGGCTTCATGATGGCGAAGGTGTCCTTGTTGAGCATGCCGCGGGTTTCGTCGGTCATCGGCATATGCACGGTGATGAAGTCCGCCGCAGTGTAAATATCCTCAAGTGATGCCAATTCGACCTGCAACGCCTTGGCTCGCGATGGGGTGATGTACGGGTCGTAGGCCATCACGCGCATGCCAAATGCTACGGCGCGCCGGGCAACCTCACCGCCGATGCGCCCCATTCCGAGGACGCCGAGTGTCTTCCCGTAAAGTTCGACCCCCTTGAATGCCTTCCGATTCCATTCGCCGGCAACCATTGAGCCGTGAGCCTGTGGGATGTTCCGGGCGAGGGCCATCATCATCGAAAAGGTTAGCTCGCAGGTGGCGGTGGTGTTTCCACCGGGCGTGTTCATCACGATGACTCCGTTTTGCGTGGCGGCCTCGATATCGATGTTGTCCACGCCAACCCCGGCGCGGCCGACGATGCGCATCTCCGGCGCTGCCTCGAGGATTGCCTTGGTGACCTTGGTCTCGGAACGGATGGCCATGGCCGAGACGTCCTTAACGATCGGCATCAATTCTTCCTCTGAGTGGCAGCGGTCGAGGACGATAGTTTCTAGTCCGTTCTGCTGCTGCAGGTGTTCTATCCCCGTTTGAGAAATGGGGTCGCAGACAAGTACTTTCATTATGTTTGAAATTGTTGAGCGTTTGGCCAAGCCCGGTCAGCCTTGGCGTGTGTTGATTCGTTCGAGCAGATCACTAATGACTTCGGTTTTCGGCTTGGCTCCGAGATCGCCTTTGCCGTGTTCGCGGACCGCCAAGTTGCCGGCTTCCTGTTCCCGTTGGCCAACAAGCAGGATAGTGTGAACTTTTTCCGTCTCGGCCCGGCGAATGCGGGCACCAATCTTGTCCGAGGTCGTGTCCAGGCTGACGCGCACCTCGTGTTTGCGGAACTCGTTGACAACTTCCTTGGCGTACTCGATCTGATCGTCGCCAAATGGGAGGAGACGTACTTGATCCGGTGCCAGCCAAAGGGGAAAGTTTCCGGCGTAATGCTCGATTAAAAAACCGATAAACCGCTCGTGCGTGCCAAGCGGGGCGCGGTGGATGCACAACGGGACTTCCGGTGTGTTCTCGCGAGTCTTATATTCAAGTCCGAAGCGCTTGGGCACGGCGAAGTCCACCTGATTGGTGGCGATTGTAAATTCACGACCGGAGATGCTGTAGACCTGCACGTCGATCTTCGGTCCGTAGAACGCCGCCTCGTCCGGAACCTCCTCGAAGTCGACGCCGGACTCCACGAGGACGTCGCGCACCATGTTCTCGGTTTGTGTCCACAACTCCGCCTCGTCGACATACTTGTCGCCAAGCCGATCTGGGCTGTGGGTGCTGAAGCGCATGCTGTATTTCTCGAATCCGAAAATCCTGAAGTACTTCAGGTACATCTCATTGACGGCGCGAAATTCGTCGGCGAACTGCTCCGGGGTGCAGTAAATGTGCGCGTCGTTCATCTGCATCGAGCGCACGCGCATTAGGCCCATCAATTCGCCGGAGCGCTCGTATCGGTAACAGGTTCCGTACTCAGCCAGTCGCAACGGCAGTTCGCGGTAACTGCGTGGCACGGCTGAGAAAATCTTGTGGTGATGCGGGCAGTTCATCGCCTTGAGATAAATCCGGTCGGTCGGCTTGTCCGGATCATCATCCTTCACCTCCATTGGCGGAAACATGCTCTCGGCGTAGTAGGGGAGGTGTCCCGATGTTTTGTACATGTTTTCGCGGGCGAGATGTGGCGTGCGCACGCGCTCGTAGCCGGCCTCAAATTCCGTCTCCTTGGCCAGTTTTTCCAGTTCCTCGATGAGCACCGTGCCCTTGGGCAGCCAGAGTGGCAGCCCGGGACCGACATCGTCGTCAAACGCGAAAAGCTGCATCTCGCGGCCAATCTTGCGGTGGTCACGCTTGCGCGCCTCCTCCTGAGCCTCGAGCCACTCGTTGAGCTGTGTCTTATTCTTAAACGCCGTGCCGTAGATGCGTTGCAGTTGCGGGTTCTTTTCGTTACCGCGATAGTAGGCGGCGGCGACTCGCAGCAGCTTGAATGCCTTAATGTTGCCGGTGCGCATGACATGCGGGCCGGCGCACAGATCGACGAACTCGCCGTTTTGGTAAAACGAAATCTCCTCGCCCTCGGGGATGTCGTCGACGCGCTCGACCTTGAAATTTTGCCCGCGCTCGGCGTAGTAGGCCTTGGCCTCCTCGCGTGTTTTTGTGCTGCGCTCGAATGTCTGGTTTTCCTTCGTTACCTTTTTCATCTCGGCCTCGATGGTCTCGAAGTCCTCGGGTGAAAAACGGTGCTCAAGGTCGAAGTCGTAATAGAATCCCTCCGCAGTGGGCGGACCGATGTCGAGCCTGGCATCGGGCCAAAGGCGAAGCACGGCGGTGGCGAGCAGGTGCGCGCAGGAGTGCCGCAGTCGCTCGAGTTCGCTCATCTGGTTGCGTTCCTCGAGGGTCTTGCGCTGAACGTCGTGTTTGGCGGATTCCATTTTGGCGGTGTCCGCTTGGCCAAGCGCTTGGCCAAGCGCTTGAAAAGGAATTAGCTCTTCGGGCGAAGGATGATCGCCTTGTCGTGGGTGCCGTCGACCTCGACGCTGTGTGTCTCGATGTCGGGATCGTCCTTGAGCGCGTTGTGGATGATACGACGATCGTAGGAGTTCATCGGCTCCAGTTCGACAATGTCGCCCCAGCGACGAACCTGATCTGCGGCCTTGATCGCCTTGTCGACGAGTTTGTCCTGCTCGCTGAATCGATACCCGGCCACATCGACCAGCACCTTGTCCGCGTTTTCGTCCTGTTGAAACAGGATGCGGTTGAGGATGTACTGCAGGTCGAAGAGCGTCTGGCCCTTGCGACCGATCAGTCGACCGGAATCCTCCGGTGCCTGGATGTCGAGTACTTTGCTTCCGTCCTTGTCCTTCTCCTCAACGGTAGTCTCGAAACCGAGATTATTCAGGATGGACTCGAGGAGTGCCTTGGGGTCTTGAGTGGATTCGCTCATGATATGATGGGAAATTATTTTTTACGTTTGTTTTTCGGCTTGGCCTTGATCGGCTTGGCCAAGGCTGCGTTGGCGGTGTTCGCATCCGGAACGTCTACAACGATGTTCCGGGTGAGTTTGGTCTGCAGGATGCTCAACATGTTTTGCACCGTCCAGTAAAGGGTCAGGCCAGAGGAGAAATTGTATAGGATCACGATGAAAATCAATGGCATGTACTTCATCATTTTCTGCTGCATGGGATCCATGGTGGGGGAGGTCGGTGTCAACCGGGCTTGAACCAGCATGGTAACCGCCATGAGCATCGGCATTGGGTTGATCGGGAAGCCGAAGATGTGTGCCACTGTGTCGGACTCAGACAGATCACAAATCCAGAGAAACTCAGCCCCGCGCAATTCCACCGCACTGCGGAGCATCGTGAAGAAACCAAAGAAAACCGGGAGCTGAATAAGGATCGGGAGACAACCTCCCATCGGATTGATTTTGTGTTCCCGCATGAACTCCATGATCTTGCGGTTCATCTTTTGCGGGTCGCTCTTGTACTTTTCGCGTATATCGGCCATCTGCGGTTGGTAGGCGGACATGCGTTTCATCGAGACGGTGCTGGCCTTGGTCAGCGGCCAGAATAATATTTTGATGATGATGGTGATTGCGATGATGCTCCAGGCGTACGACAGGCCAAACCCGTTCAACCCGTTCATCGATCGCAACAGGACGCGGGCAAAGAAACCAAAGAAACCGTCAAACCCCATCACTGACTGAAGCGAGTTATTCTCGGCCACACCGTGTGCCACCAGTGTGCGGTACTCCTTCGGGCCGGCGTATGTAGTGAACTCGTGCGTCACGGCGCTGCCGGCCTCAAGCTCGCTATGCGGCAACTCGAGGGTAGCCAGAATTCCGGCATGATGAACGTACTGCCCTTCGGTCGGGATGTCGTTTAGCAACCGGTGGTTGGTTGTTTTTTGAGAATGAATCCGTGCGCCGGGCAGCTGTGTTTTCGGCATGGTGGTCATCGCAAAAAAACGATTGTGCACACCGCCCCAATTGATCGGGGCTTGCGGTGGGGAAACGAACTGCGCACGCGGCGTGCCCGGGAAGCAGCCCAGCGTGCGATTGGCGAACCATCCCTCGTCGATCTCCTCCAAGTCCTCGCCGTTGTGCCATTGGGTGCCCCAGACCGGATATGTGTCATCGGGCCGGAGAGGCATCGCTGTGCCGAGTACCAGTTTCGAGGGGTTCAATTTTACCGATTCACTCCCTTTATTTTCCAGCTTGATGCTTGTATGGAGTAGATAATTGGTGCCGGCCACAAATTGTTTTGTGATTCGGATGCCAGCCTGATTGGTGGAAACCATTGTGACAAGTCCTCCATCGCGATCGATGCTGAACTCCGAGTCCTCGAGGCCGTTCAGCGAAAACACTGGCAAATCCACTCCGTGATTTAAGTGAATCACATCCGCTTGATTCGTACTGCTGCAAGGCTTGGCTTCGTGATGGTTCAGCCCCACCGTTTTCAGTCCGCCAGCCGAGGTGAATGTGTATACTGAATCCTCAGTCTCCAGCGTGACCAGTTTTTCCGACTCCAACTCGACGGATGGTTTGATCCCCGGAGTGGAAGGCAGGGGGGCGGCGGCCGGTTGTACCGGTTGCTGGACCACGTTGGTGCCAACCGCATTGGTGGAGGTTGTCACAGGCTGCGGTTGCTGCGGGCGCTGCGGCATCTCCGGCCAAGTCAGGAAAAGCAGAATGACGCAGATGGTGACAACGATGATTCCGGTACGATCCATGAAAGTCTATTTCTATTAACGAGAGGTCTTGGCTTGGCCAAGCTCAGTCCACTTGGCCGGGACGGGATCATGCCCGCATCCACCCCACGGATGACAACGCACGATTCGGCGGAGCCCAAGCCAGCTGCCACGCAGCGCGCCGTGGGCCTTGATGGCGTCCACTGCATACGCAGAGCAGGTTGGTGAAAAACGACAGGAACCGCCCGGACCAAGCAGGGCATTCTTAGCCGGGGACAAAACCAGACGGTAAAAACGGATCATCAGCAAAAGAAGATGTTGCAGCGGATTCATCAATTGGAGTCTGTCGCCGGGTAGGCCGGGCCGGACGAGTTGGGCAGGAGGCCGGTCTTTTTCAGCAAGCGGAGAAAATCCCTCTCCACAGCCCGGAACCCCCGATTGGCGATGGACTGTCTTGCGACCAAAACCAAATCAACCCGTTTGAGTAACTCGCCGTGATGCAGTCGAAAACATTCGCGCATCATGCGACGAGCTTGGTTTCGAATTGTCGCTTTGCCGACACGGCGACTGGTGACCACCCCTAGGCGGGAGGGAGAATTCGGCGGTAGCGTTTGCCAATTGGCCAAAAGACAGCCCTTGGCCAAGCGCTGACCGTTTTCCCGGTTGGCCCGGAAATCCGCGCTGGCTTGGATACGGCTGGACTTAGGAAAAATCTCAGTTTGGCCGGAGGCCGTCATGGATGCCGGAAGGGCTTAGGCGGGAGTGAGTCGTGCCCGACCGCGCGCGCGGCGACCGGCCAAAATCTTGCGACCTGCCTTGGTGGCCATACGTGCGCGAAAACCGTGCCTGCGTTTGCGTCGGATGTTCGACGGCTGGAATGTTTGTTTCATCTGAATCTAAAAAAATCTCCCCAGTGAGCGGGAAGAATGTGGTTCAAAGTCGTCTGTGCGCCACATGGTGCATCCCCTGTTTCCCCTCTTTCGCTCGGAAAAAGGGAAAGAAAACTAGCAGTAACAAGCCGACTGTCAAGCACCAGAATCCCGTAATCACTCAAAAAACCGGATTTTTTCCGGGATTTGCCATTCGAGGGATGACTGCCGTACTGTTCGCCCGCCGCGCTTGCGGTGTAGCGATGTTGATGCTCCGAGCAAAACCTCCGGAATCGTGGCTGACCAAGGTGCTAGCAAACTTGGATGCCGTGCTGGTCGATCATGCCCATTTGGAGAGAAAAGCGGCGCAATCGGCCCTGAAACTCCAACGGTATCAGCAGTTGGCGGACTCGCTGCCTGAGTTGACGGAGATCGCCATCGAGGAGTTGGAGCATTTCAACTTGGTGCTTAAGATACTGGATGACAGGGGGATGGCGCTTGGCCAAGCGATCTCCAGCCCTTGGATTTCCGGCATGATGAACTCGGTTCGCAGGGGGCGGAACGAGCAGGTGATCGATCATTTGCTCTGCGCGGCGATGATTGAGGGGCGGAGTTGCGAGAAATTTCAGATTCTCGCGGTGGCATTGGCCTCGGTGGACCAGCGCTTGGCCAAGTTTTATGGCGATTTGGTGAAGTCGGAGGGAAATCACTACGCCTCGTACCTGCTCATGGCCAAGCGTATCGACGAATTGGAGACTGAGCGGCGCCTCGAATTCTATCTCGAACTGGATGCGGAGCTGGTGGTGCAGCCTAGCGACCTTCCCGTACTTCATTGAGCTATGTGCCCAAGCGCATTTTTCCGCTTGCATCTACCCGAAATTCGCGGATGTTTCCCAAAACCTATGTCTGTTGGATTAACAGCAATTTCAAGGAGGATTGCAGGTTTAGCAGGTGTGTTCGTCGTTTGCCTGCTGAGTCTTGCATCACTAAACGCCGCAATTCAGGTCGCCACTCCAGGTTGGGGTGGCAAGTCGCTAGAGCGCGTCGTGCTCGATGGCTCTGACGCGAGACAGCAACTGCTCGTCACCGAATCGTTGCCGGACGGTTTTCTCGTCGACCACACTCGCACGGTCAGGGTGACGACCCAGCCAGAAGGGCTGGTTCGGGTTACCAATGGATTGGTCGAGCCGGTCGTGAACGGGGTAGGGCAGATTACTGTCGAGACCGAGACTGGCGAAAAGGCATCCATCCCGTTCGAGGTCAAAAACGCCGCGCTCGAAAAACAGGTCAATTTTTCAAACTCCATCGTGCCGTTGTTCACCAAGCACGGCTGCAACGGGGGCGGCTGCCACGGAAAGTCCGGCGGCCAGAACGGATTCAAACTCTCGCTGCTCGGCTTCGAGCCACCGGAGGATTACGAGTATCTACTCCGCGAGGCGCGCGGGCGGCGCATCTTTCCGGCCGCGCCGGAGCGCAGTCTGCTTTTGCTGAAAGCCAGCGGCCAGTTGCCGCACGGCGGCGGATCACGGATTGATGCCGGCTCATTTGACTACAAGATGATCGTCAAGTGGATGCGACAGGGCATGCCCTACGGCAAGCCGACCGATCCCAAGCTGGACGCGATCGAGGTGCACCCTGCCGAGCGCGTGATGAAGCCAGGCGCACAGCAGCAACTCGTGGTGTTGGCGCGGATGACTGACGGTTCAGTGGAAGACATCACCCACTCGGCCGTGTACGAAGCGAACGATCGCGAATTCGCCGAGGCCGACAACACCGGCTTGGTGACTGCGGGAAATCATCCCGGTGAGATAGCAGTGATGATTCGTTACCAGGACAAGGCATCCGTTTTTCGGGCGTCGGTTCCGCTGGGAGCGCCTGTCGAGAGTTTGCCATCCGAGCAGAATTTCGTTGACAAGTTCATTTTCGCAAAGTTGAAAAAAGTGGGCATGCCACCCTCGGCTGTGGCGGACAATTCGACCTTTCTCCGTCGTGTGACACTCGACATCACAGGGCGGTTACCCACGGTGGACGAGGCGAAGGCATTCGCCGCAGACAAGTCGCCCGACAAACGAACCGCTTTGGTAGAGCGCCTGCTGAGGACGGAGGAGTACGCCGAGTTTTTCGCCAACAAGTGGTCGTCGCTCCTTCGCAACAAGCGAGCCAACGGGGCACAGTTGAAAACCACTATGGCGTTTTACGATTGGATCAAGGAGAGTTTTTACAATAACAAGCCGTACGATCGTTTTGTGCGCGAGATTCTCGCCGCGTCGGGAGACATCAAACAAAGCCCGCCGACGGTCTGGTTCAAGCAGGTCAACTCGCAGCAGGCCCAAATGGAGGACACGGCGCAGTTGTTCCTTGGCACTCGCCTGCAGTGTGCCCAGTGCCACCATCATCCGTTCGAGAAATGGTCGCAAAACGATTACTACAGCTTCATGGCGTTTTTCTCGCGAGTGGGCAAGGCAAACGCCGGTCGCCCCGGGGAGGACATGATTTTCCACCGCGCCGGCGTCGCACAGGTGACAAACAAGAAAACCAACAAGCCGGTCAAGCCGGCCGGGTTGGGCTCGGGCGAGTTGGCGATCGCGGCAGTCGAAGATCCCCGGCATCGCTTGGTCGACTGGATGAAGGTCGATGACAATCGCCTGTTCTCCAAGACGCTCGTGAACCGTTACTGGAAACATTTCTTTGGTCGCGGGCTTGTTGATCCCGAGGATGATTTTCGTTCCACAAACCCGGCGACCCATCCGGCCTTGCTGGATGAGTTGGCGAATCATTTTGAGAAATCAAATTACGACCTGAAGGAACTTGTCCGGGTAATCACCACTTCGACCACTTACCAGTTCAGTTCCGTGCCCAACGAGCACAACGCAAAGGACAAGCACTACTTCTCGCGTTTCCAGCCCAAGCGCCTGACGGCGGAGGTGCTCTACGATTCGTTGAATGACTTGATTTTGGCCAAGAGCGATTTCAGCGGCCTACCGGTGGGCACCCGAGCGGTGTGTCTGCCGGACAACAGCTACAACAGCTCGAATTATTTCCTGAGCGTGTTCGGTCGGCCGGACTCATCCAGTGCCTGCGAATGCGAACGATCACAGGAGGCCAGCCTTGCCCAAAGTCTTCACCTGTTTAACGCGAAGAACATCCACGAACAATTGGCTCGGAAAGATGGCCGAGCGGCAGAACTGGCGTCCGACAAGGAGAGCAGTCATGAAATGAAACTCAACAGCCTCTACTACCGGGCATTCGCGAGACTGCCCCGCAAGGAGGAGGTCGATGTGGCGGTGGGTTATCTGAATCGCGAGGCCGTGGACAAAGACGGCAAGCCGGTGGACAAAACCAAGGAGCGATTCGAGGACATCCTCTGGGCCTTGGTGAACACCAAGGAATTTCTCTTCAACCACTAAGTTGTTGCGTTGAATGCTGCCGCTTGGCCAAGCGTATTAATGAGCATGGCTTTTCGATTCTTTTCCCGGTGTTCGCTTGTTGGCCTGCTGTTGCTTGGCGCGCTTGGCCAAGCGCTTGGCCAACTGCCAACGTCACGATTGACCGCCGTCTTTCCTTTGGGCTGCCAAGCCGGTGGAGAGACGGTGATCACTGCATTCGGTGGAGATTTGGAGGGGGCGACCGGTCTTTATTTTTCCCACTCAGGTATCAGTGCCGAACTGATCAAGCCGGGAGAGAATAAATTCCGGGTAAAGGCGGCGGCAGAAGTACCGTCCGGTGTCTACGAGGTTCGTTACATCGGAGCGTTCGGGGTGTCGAATCCGAGGCCGTTTTCTGTTGGCCCGCTCGATGAATTAAGCAGCCCCGGAAACAACACCAGCATGGCGGCAGCCTTCGCTGTACGTGCCCTATCTGTCGTGAACGGAGTCGCCATTGCGAGACAGTCCGCATGGTTCAGGTTACCCGCGAAAAAGGATCAGCGTTTACTGCTGCGACTCTCGGCGGAGGCGCTTGACTCAAGATTGGATCCGGTTGTGTATTTGAGGGACGCCACTGGCGGTCGTTTGAAACGCGCCGGAGCGGATGGCTTGATCGATCATATCCCGGCCGGGGACGCAGATTTATTTATTCAAGTCCATGATACCGCATTCGCCGGGGGGCAGGAGCATTTCTTTCGGTTGGAAATTACGACTGGCTTGCACATTGACTTCGTCTACCCGCCAGTGCTCAGTGACTTGAAGGAATCGGCGGTGACGCTGTACGGCAGGAATCTTCCCAATTCGGTGCCATCTAATAAAAAGGGCGCGGACGGCCGGTCGCTTGAAAAACTGGTTGTTCGGGCTGGGGATTTGGCTCGGGCCGCGTTGCCGGGTGGTGTCATTTTGCCTCCCGCATCAATCGTTTTGGACGGGGGCGTGTACCGCTTGGCATCCGGATCGTCGGTGAGCAATCCGTTTTTCATCGCCCATGCGAACGGTCAAGCGATCACACTTGAAAAGGATGACGTCGAAAACCAAGCAAAACCGCAACAGGTGTCTTCACCGGGGGTGCTAGCCGGTCGGTTTTTCCCGGCGCGGGATGTGGACGTGTACAGGTTCCCAGTGAAAAAGGACGGCGTATACTGGCTGGACGTCCACTCACAACGGTTGGGGCATAACACGAATCCGTACGTCACAGCACAGGTAGTAAACGTTGCTGCGGATGGTAAGGAGAGTCCTGAGAAGGCCAATGAGTTTTACGAGTTGAAAACCAATCCGGGTGGTCGTGAATTTAACATGACCAACCGCGACGTGTCGTGGCGGTTTCAGGCAAAGTCCGACGGCTACCTGCGGGTTGAATTGCGCGACTTATTTAACCAGGCCTCGGATGATTCATTCAAGACCTACCTTGTTTCTGTTCGGCGGGAGACCCCCGGTTTTAAGCTGCTCGTTCATCCACAGACCGTACCGGTGGCGAAGGACAAGCGAAATATTGAGTTGATGGCAACACACCTCCGTAAGGGCTCCAGTTTGCCGATTCGATTTGTGGCAATCCGAAGTGGCAACTTCAACGGGCCGATCAAGATTCAAACCCAAAACCTGCCGAAGGGGGTCAGGTTGAGGAATGATGAGATCAAGCAGGGGCAGGGTGCCATTACCGCGCACCTGATGAACGAGAGTGCGGAGGAAGCTTTTACGGGTGAAATACGATTCGTAGGCCAGGCCGAGATCGGGGGGAAGCCGGTAGAAGTGCCTGCCTCGACCACGGTCACTCGTCATCGTGTCGGCGATTACAATAATGAGCCTGTCTTGGCGCGCTTGGCCAAGGGCAGTGTGTTGTCGGTGAATGGCAGCGATCCCGAGCCAGTGCGAGTGGCACCGGTTGGCCAAGCGCTGTTCAAGGCTCCAGCGAACGGCAAGGTGAAGATTCCGCTTGGCATCGAGCGGCATGGGGAATTCACCGCGAACTTCAAACTCAAGGCATACGGCGTATCCCAGTTGGACAAATTGGGCGAACTGGAAGTGAAGAAGGATCAAAAGGAAGCGACCTTGGAGGTCGACTTGGCCAAGCT
>DKGH01000016.1 GCA_002453165.1 Verrucomicrobia bacterium UBA6775 | reverse complement strand
CCCGGACGAGGATTACGACGGCGTGCCGGATGGCGAACCGAAGGTGCTGCTGGATGGGTTTGGCACGCACGCCAACGCCCACAACATCGCCAATGGATTCGCCTGGGGGCCGGACGGATGGTTGTACGGCACGCACGGTGTCACCAACTGGTCGCTGCCGGGAAAACCGGGCACGCCGAAGGAGGAACGCCGCCGGCTCGAGGGCGGCGTGTGGCGGTATCATCCCGTGCGTAACGAATGGGAGTCATTCGCGGTGGGCACGACGAACCCGTGGGGCATCGACTGGAACGATTACGGCCACGCCTTCATCTGCAACTGCGTCAACCCGCACTTGTTCCACGTCATTCAGGGCGCGTTTTATGCGCCGGGCCGCAATCGGCCCACGAGCAGGTATGCCTATGAACGCATCGAGACGATTGCGGATCACCTGCATTTTTCGAACACGAAAACCATCCGCGCAGGCATCGGCACTCCGGAGGAGGACCTGGTCGGCGGTGGCCACGCGCACTGCGGCACGATGGTCTATCTCGGCGACAACTGGCCGGATGAATACCGGGGGGATGTGTTCATGAACAACATCCACGGCCGCCGCATTAATCACGACAGGCTGACACGCAGGGACAGTGGCTATGCCGCCAGCCATGCCCCGGACGTGGTGCGATCTGCCGACCCGTGGTTCGTCGGGGTGACTCTCGCCTATGGGCCGGATGGTGGGGTGTTCGTGAGTGACTTTTCCGACACCGGCGAATGTCATCACACCCGCAACACCCGCAAACACACCGGGCGCATTTTTAAGATTACCTACGGTAAACCGGAGCCGTGGAAGGGTGACATTGGTAAATTAAAAAACATCGAGTTGGCGAAACTGCAAATGCACGACAACGACTGGTTTGTTCGCCACGCCCGACGTGTGCTGCATGAGCGGTTGGACTACTCGCACAAAATCTGGAGTCCGTTTTCGCCGGATCTGGAAAAGAACCACGCCGCCTGGCGCGGGCATCGGGCAAATTGGTTTCACGAGGCGGATGCCGCGCTGAAGATACAACTCTCCGGCCACGAGAGCGTTCCCAAGCGACTCCGCGCATTGTGGGCGTTGTACGTGAGCGAAGGCATCGAGGCGGCCGACCTGATCGACCTGCTCAGGGACAGCGACGAGTACGTGCGCTCATGGGCGGTCCAACTGCTCATGAATGACATTCGCCTCACCGAGGCGGGTGTGGCTATGCTCACCGAGATGGCGCGTGACGAAGAATCCCCCCTCGTTCGACTGTACCTCGCGAGTGCCGCCCAGCGGGTTCCGGTGACGATGCGGGCGCCGTTGCTCAAGGTGTTGCTCGCCCGGGTGGAGGATGCGAAAGATCCAAACCTGCCGCTCATGTACTGGTACGCCGCCGAGCCGGTTGTGGCGGCCGACTCAAAACAGGCTGTTCAACTTTTGGTCGCCTGCAAGATTCCCAAGCTCCGCCAATTCATCACCCGCCGAATGGCCGTGAAACAATTGTCATCAGGAGAATGATCACTACAAAACAACTATGCATCGTGCTGTTGTCTGTGGGTGTCCTCCATCCGATGTTGATACGGGCTCAGGACGCCGGTTCGCTTGAGCCGTTGGTTGGAGTGTTGGGGGTGTCGGAGGAGGCTCAGTTTCAACTGGATATTTTGAAGGGCATCGCTGCGGCGTTGAAGGGGCAGCGTGATGTGCCGGAGCCAAAGGGTTGGGCGGCCGTGGCCAAGCGCTTGGCCAAGAGCCCCAACGCCGAGGTGCGCGAGTTGACACTTTCCCTTTCACTCAAGTTCGGCAGTCAGGCGGCATTGGATGACTTGCGCGGGCAATTGCTGGATACATCGCTTGGCTTGGCCAAGCGCAAGCAGGCGCTGGAGGCGTTGGTCGAGGCGCGCGATGCCAGGCTGCCGCCGGTGCTGCTTGGCCTGTTGGACGATGCAGCGATGCAGCGGGCGGCAGTTCGAGGGTTGGCTGCATTTGATGCTCCGGGGGTGCCGGAGGTGATCATTGCACGTTTTTCAAAAATGAAACCGGAAGCCAAGCGGGATGCGATGGCGACATTGGCCTCGCGACGGTCGTATGCGGTGGCGTTGATGGCAGCCGTGGAGAAAAAAACAATCCCGGCGAAGGTGTTGTCGGCGGATGTGGTGCGGCAGCTTCGCGCGTTGAACGACGATACTTTGAACAGCAAGATCGAACGGTTCTGGGGGGTGAGCCGATCAGCCCCGGAGGCCAAGCTGAAGGAGATCGAAAAATACAAGCGCATCGCGGAGCTGCGGACGAATGTACCGAACAATCTGTCGAAGGGCAGGGCGCTGTTCAACCGGGTGTGCGTGCAGTGCCACAAGTTGTACGGAGAGGGCGGCACGATCGGGCCGGACATTACCGGATCGGACCGGCGCAATATGCACTACATCATCTCGAACATCGTCGATCCCAACGCGGAGATCCCCAACGACTATCGGATGACCATCGTGCGTATGAAGGACGACCGCGTGCTGGTGGGAGTGATCCGGAGTCGCGAGGGGCAGTCGATCACTGTGGCGACGCCGGGTGAGGTGTTGTCGGTGGCCAAGCGCGATGTGGCGGCGATCGAGCCGCAGAATTTCTCGATGATGCCGGAGGGGCTGTTGCTGACGTTCACCGATCAGGAATTGCGCGACTTGGTTTCATATTTGCGGGGGGAAGGGCAGGTGCCGCTGCCGGGCGGGAAGGCGGCTGAGTGACCGAGCCACATTTTACGAAAAAAACGGGCGGTATCTGGGGCGTGCGGACGCCGTTTGCGCCAAGCCGGTTTCCGTTTTTTTACGGGTGGGTGATCGTCTTCGCGGCGACCATCGGATCGATCTTCAGCATTCCCGGCCAGACGATGGGGTTCAGCGTCTTCACCGATGTGCTGATCGAGGAACTTGGCCTGTCTCGCGTGCAGTTGAGCCTCGCCTATTGCCTGGGGACGGTGGCCAGCGGGCTGACATTGCCGTGGCTGGGGCGGGTGCTGGACCGCTGGGGCGAGCGTCGCATGGCAGTGGCCTCGGTGCTGGCGACCGGCCTGGTTTTGTTTTACCTGGCCAACTGCGGCGTGATCAGCCAGGCGCTTGGCCAAGCGCTGCCGGCGGCGGCTGCTGCGTTCATTGTCATCGGGCTTGGTTTTTACATGATCCGCGCGGCGGCGCAGGGAGTGCTCTCGATGACCTGCCGCAACGCCATCGGCAAGTGGTTCGATCACCGGCGCGGACTGGCGCTGGCCATTAGCGGAGTGCTGGTCTCGTTCAGTTACTCGTTTGCGCCGCGTGGGCTGGATTGGTTGATCGACCGTTACGGCTACGACGGCGCCTGGCTACGGATGGGCGTGGTGACGATTGTGATCATGGGGCCGATCGCTTGGCTGCTGTTTCGCGACACACCGGAGGAGGCAGGGCTGGAGATGGACGGCGGCAAGGTCGCGTCAGTGGCAGTCGTTAATCCCGACATGCACATCCACCGGGAGTTCACCCGAGGGGAGGCGTTGCGGGATTATTCCTTCTGGGTGTTCAACCTGACGTTTTCATTTTACGGCCTGTACGCCACGGCGTTCACGTTTCACATCCTGTCGTTGGCATCAGAGTATCAGTTTGCGGACGAACGAATCCTGTCGCTCTTTGTGCCCATCGCGGCGACGAGCGTGTTGACCAACCTTGTCTTCGGGGCGATCAACGCGCGATTGCGCCTGAAGTGGCTTTTGCTGGTGATGAACATCGGCTGCCTTTCGGCCACGCTCGGGATGCTGTTCCTCGACAAGCCGGGAGGTGTGTCGGCATATGTCATTGGCAACGGCATTGCGAGTGGCGGATTCGTGAGCCTGACCGGGATTGTGTTCCCTCGCTTTTACGGGAGGCTGCACCTCGGGGCGATCAGCGGCGTGAACATGTCGGCGATGGTGATCGCGAGCGGACTGGGGCCGTTGGCCTTCGGTTTGTGCCAGCAGTTCAGTGGTAGCTACCGCGGGATTTTGGTTGCGAGCGTCTTCGTGCCGACGCTGCTCGCGCTGCTGAGCCTGAGGGCGGATAATCCGCAGCGAAAACTCACCGGCAATTGATCGTGAAAGAAGGGGAGGGAAAAGTGGAGCCAGTTGTCAGATTCGAACTGACGACCGTTCGATTACAAATCGAGTGCTCTACCAACTGAGCTAAACTGGCTTTTCCTCGAAAGGAGGCGGGAAAATGATGTTTTTCCTAAAAGACATCAAGCGTTTTCTGTTTTTTCTTCTCAGCAGCCTATGCAGGGATGGGCAGGGATACCCGCTCAAAACCGCCCCTGAAACCGCCCCCGGAAAATTACGGTTAACGGGGACGGTTTTTTCTAAACTTTTTTCAGAACCTTCAAAAACCTCAGTAAACACTAAAAAAGCCATTCGATCTTTCTTGTGAAAAATATGATCGGTAGAGTAGAAAGCCCAGTTAGTATAGTAGGATTATCAGCCATTTTGTTGAATTTTTTTCTGACAATTAACTGATTAATTGGTTGCATCAATTTTAATTACAATTAGTGT
>DKGH01000166.1 GCA_002453165.1 Verrucomicrobia bacterium UBA6775 | reverse complement strand
CGGATGGAGGTGGTCGATGAACAGATCGAGACCGTGGGGCGGGCATTCCTCGCCATGACCATCGGTTGTGCCCGGTGCCATGACCACAAGTTTGATCCGATCCCGACCCGGGACTACTACGCCATGGCCGGGATCTTTCGCAGCACCCAGTCGCTTGTGCCGGGCAACGTCTCCGGTTGGGTGGAGCGCAGCCTCTCCCCATCTCCTGAGGTGCAGCAAAAAATGGAACAGCACTCGAAGGCGGTGAAAGAGGCAAACACGGCGCTGAATGAAGCGAGGGAGAAACTTCAAAAAATCGAGGTGGCGACCGGCAGGGCGGGCGTGGTCGTCGACAATACACAGGCAGAGATTATCGGCGACTGGATGAAGTCCACGAGCAACAAGAATTTTTACGGGAAAAACTACATACACGACAAAGGCGAGGGGAAGGGACTGAAAAAGGTAGTCTTCACGACTGAGTTGCAAAAAGCCGGGGAGTACGAGGTGCGTGTCGGTTACACGCACGGGACCAATCGCTCGGAAAAGGTGCCGGTAAAGATCGCTTACGCTGGCGGCGAGACCACATTGTTTGTCAACCAGCGTGAGGTGCCGCCGATCAACAACAATTTCAAGGTGCTTGGCCGGTTCCAGTTTGAGGCCGGCAAGGCGGCGATTACCGTGTCGAACAAAGGTACGAGTGATGTGACGATCGTCGATGCCGTGATGTTTGTGCCGCTTTTGGAGTTGAATACTGAACCGGAACTTGAGGGGCGACTGGCCAAGTTGCGGGGTGAAGTGGATCGCTTGGCCAAGCGCGTGGAGTCATTAAAAAAAACCAAGCCGGCCGCTTCGCCCAAGGCGATGGCCGTGCAGGATCAAAAAGAGGTGAGCGACTGGCACGTGCACATCCGCGGAGGCATCCGCAACAAGGGGTCGATCGTGCCGCGCGGATTTCTTCAGGTGGCCAGCCGCAGGCAGGAAGACGCTCAGGCGAAAATCAGAGCCGGCAGCGGCCGTCGAGAATTGGCCGAGTGGATTGCCAGCGGAGACAACCCGTTGACGTGCCGTGTGATGGTCAACCGCATTTGGCACCACCTAATGGGGCAGGGGCTGGTGCGAACTACGGACAATTTTGGCGTGATGGGCGAGGCTCCAAGCCATCCCGAGTTGTTGGACTGGCTCGCGGGTCAATTCGCTCGCGACAACTGGTCGGTGAAGGAGATGATCCGACACATCGTCCTCTCCCGAGCCTATCGGCTCGCCTCGGTGGGTGAGAGTGACGGTTTGGCGGCGGATCCGGAAAACCGGCTGCTCTGGCGTGCCAACCGCAAGCGGCTCACCGCGGAGGCCATTCGGGATTCGATTCTCGCGATTAGTGGCCAGCTCAGCGATCAGCAGGGCGGCTACACGATCCGCAAGTTCTCGCAGTACGACTGGGGTTACGAATTCGACACCATTCGACGGAGTGTCTACGTGCCGCTTTTCCGGAACACGATGATGGATGTGTTCGAGACATTCGACGTGGCCAACCCGAATGTCGTGACCGGTCGCCGAATCGAGACCACGCTGCCAACGCAGGCGTTGTATCTTTTAAACAGCCCCTTTGTGAATGAAGAGGCCAAGCGTGCCGGTGAGCGTATCGAGCAGTTCGGTCATACCGACGCCGAGCGGGTACGCCTAGCTTATCGACTGACGCTCGGTCGAGAACCCAGCGCGTTCGAGGCGCAAGTGGCGATGGCCTTCGTGTCGGGTGCTGTTCCGAGTGCCGAAAATCGTCCCTGGGCCGCACTCGCGCACTCGCTGATTTCCAGTATACAGTTCAGATACTTGGATTGACGCGGGGCTGAGTTGGATTATTATTTCGCCGTGCAACCGCGTTCTCGCAGAGAGATGTTGAAAACGACGGCCTGTGGCTTCGGGTCGTTGGCTTTGGCCGGTTTGTGTCAACAGGTGCAGGCGGGTGTCCCATCCACACTGGTTCAGCGGCACCCGATGTTTCCGCCGCGAGCCAAGCGCGTGATTTTCCTTTTCATGGCCGGCGGCCCGAGCCATGTGGATTCCTACGACCTCAAGCCGGAGTTGTATCGCAATCACGGCAAGGACTACGACTTCACCGGTGTCCGCTTCGGGACGTTTGGCAAAAAGAGCAAGCGAAAGCTGATGAAGCCGCTGTGGGACTTCAAGCAATACGGCCAATGTGGCCAGCACGTTTCCGAGTTGTTCCCGTACACGGCCCAATTGGTGGACGACCTGTGCTTCATCAAGTCGATGCACACCGAGGGCGTGGCGCACGGCCCCTCGACGCTGTTCCTGCACACCGGCGCGACGAACTTGATTCGCCCATCGGTTGGTAGCTGGGTGACATACGGTCTGGGCACGGAGAATCAAAATCTGCCCGGCTTTTTGACGCTCCAGCCGTCCGGTTCGAAGGGCGGGCCGCGCAATCATTCTAATGCATTTTTGCCCGCTGTTTTTCAGGGTACTGCCATCGGCAAGGCCGGCCAGTCGGCCAGCGAAGCCAAGCTCCGGAACGCCGTGAACACATCGCTACCGCGTACGGAACAGGAGCGCCGTTTTCGGTTGCTGCAAAAGTTGAATGCCGCGCAGTTGGCCAGTCGGCCGCAGGACGATCAACTAGAGGCGGTTGCCGAGTCGTTCGAGTTGGCGTGGCGCATGCAGATGAACGCGCCGGAAGTGTTCGATCTCGCCGGTGAAGATGAGGCAACCAAGCGACTGTACGGCATCGGCGAAAAACACACGGACGATTTCGGAAAGCAATGCCTGATGGCGCGTCGCATGGCCGAGGCCGGGGTACGTTACATTCAGGTCAACTACGCCGACGAGAGCACCAACCCACGCTGGGATCAGCATAGCAACATGCCCAAACACATGGACCACGCCCGGGCCACCGACAAGCCGGTCGCCGGATTGTTGGCCGACCTGAAGCGGCGCGGTCTGCTTGAGGAGACGCTGGTCTGGTGGGGCGGCGAGTTTGGCCGGACACCGTTTTCACAAAACGCCGATGGTCGAGATCACAATCCGCGTGGGTTCACCACCTGGCTGGCCGGTGCGGGCGTGAAGCCCGGCATCTCCTACGGCCTGACGGATGAACTCGGTGACACGGCTGTGGAAAACAAGGTGCACATGCACGATCTGCACGCGACGATTCTCCACATCCTCGGCTTGGATCACGAAAAACTGACGTACCGCTACGCTGGTCGCGACTTCCGATTGACCGACGTGCACGGCACCGTGGTGCACGACATCCTGTCTTAATCTTTTGTTCGCTTGGCCAAGCGCTTGGCCGCGATCATTCCTCCGGTTTTCCGAACCCGCCGCCACCGGGCGTTTTCAGGATCAATCGATCCCCGGCATTGAGTGACTCCTGCGCGGTGGCTCCCAATTCGATATTTTCCCCGTTGCGCTTGGCCAAGCGCTGTTCCCCCGGACTCCCCGCTTGGCCGCCGTCCATGCCGTACGGTCCCTGAGTCCGGTTTTGCGTGAGCAGCGAAAGGGATACCGGTTCGGTGAAAACCAATTCACGAACAATCCCGTTCCCACCGTTGTTTTTGCCAGGGCCGCCGGAGTCCTGCCGGATGGCGAACCGCTCAAGACGCACCGGGAAACGCCACTCGAGAATCTCCGGGTCGGTGATGGCTGTGTTGGTCATGTGCGAGTGCACGCCGTCTGCACCGTCAAAGCCGGCTCCGGCTCCGGTGCCGCCGCAAATGGTCTCGTAATAGCTGTAGCGGTCGTTTCCGAATATGAGATTGTTCATCGTGCCCTGGCTCGCGGCGACGATGCCGAACGGCTTGAGCAGCAGATTGACCAGGCGCTGACTTGTCTCGACGTTACCGCCGACGACCGGGGGAGCCTCGGCCGGATCGTCGGGAAAATCGGGATTGAGAAGGCAGCGGGGAAGGGTGATTTCAACGTGCTCAAGCAACCCTTCGTTCAGAGGAACTGGTTCATCGACGAGCAGTCGAACAACATAAATGACGGCGCTCTGGACGATCGCCGGGGTGGCATTGAAATTGCCGAGATGAAGCGCATCAGTTCCTGTGAAGTCGATTTTAATTTTCGACTCTCCGATCGTGATGGCGGCTTTGAGTCGTGCGCCGTCATCGAGATTTTCTTCGGCGCTACTTTGTCCGGCAGGGAGTGATTGAATTCGCCTCGCGATGGCGTCGGCTGCCCGGAGGTGCAGGAGTTGCATTTGATCGACAACTTTTTCCGAACCATGTTCGGTCGCCATCCGTTGCAACGCCTGTGTCCCGAGTAGGTTCGCGGCAGCCTGAGCCTTGAGGTCAGCGAGATTGTCCTCAACCGATCGAGTGGGCCAGGGCGGAGCAGTCAGTATTTGCTCGATCGATTCGAATCGGGCCTTTCCGTTTCGATAGAGAAAAGTAGGCGGGATGACGACGCCTTCCTCGGCAAGCGACTTGGCTAGAGGCGGCATCGAGCCGGGACTGATTCCCCCCAACTCCGCGTGATGGGCGCGATTGGCCACGAAGCCAAGCAGCGTCTGGCTGTCGTCGAACACCGGGCTGATGACAGTGACGTCGGGCAGGTGGGAGCCGCCGTGATCGGGATGATTTGTCACGATCATATCCCCCGGGCCAAGCGCTTGGCCAAGCGCAACAGAGCGAACACAGAGCCCAAGTGCGCCGAGATGAACCGGAATATGCGGGGCATTGGTGACGAGTTTTCCATCGGTATCGAGCAGTGCGCAGGAGTAGTCGAGCCGCTCCTTCACGTTGGTGGACACGGCGGTTCGCTGCAGCAATTGCCCCATCTCCTCGACGATCGAGTTAAACCGACTGGTGAACAATTCCAGTTCAACAATCGGGGAGCGATTCCGATCGGTGGTCGATTTGCCGGTCGTTATTCTTTCCAATTTGATAGTGCCATTCGATCCGAGAATTCCCTGCCAGTGTTCGCCGATGCTGATGGTGCAAAATCGATCCTGAACGATCGACGGCCCGTCGATTCGTGAACCGGCAGTCAACGATTCTCGCCGAACGATCGATTCGCTGTTCGTCGGTTCAGATCTTGCTTCAAATGATTCCCGGGGGATGGGCGGCGGTTCCGTCGAGGCAATGACCCGGGCTGAGACCACTTCGATCGATTTGTTTTCCGGCCAGTAACCGAACAGTAATTCGTATCGAACGCGAAACGCCTCTGTCAGATCGATCCCATCCCGGTACTCGATCTCTTCTGCCGACTCCTGCCCCGTGTGGCGAAGCGAGATAAGCCTGCGCCGGATTGTGATTTTGTCCGCTTCCAGCCCCTCAGCCTGCAAATGGCCAAGCGCTTGCTGTTCGAGTTTGGCAATCGTGTTAGGCAGGCGGGCACTCAATTCGCTGAGCGGCAGCAGCAGTTGGCGTTCGGCAAATCGTTCCATGACCGCCTCGCGCAATCCCCGCGCACTGAGCAGACCGGCATCGCTTGGCCAAAGAACGGTGGTGATACCCAACTTTTCAGCAATGGCGCAGGCGTGCTGTCCCCCAGCACCGCCGAAGGCCACCAGCGCGTAATCTGTCGGATCGTATCCTTCGCGTATGGAGATTTTTCGAACCGCATCGGCCATTCGTTCGTTGGCAATTTCGAGAAAACCGGTAAGCAACTCCTCCTCCGCAGTCGGCTCGGGCAGGGCTGACCGGATTGCCTCAAGTGCCTTCCGGGCGCCATCGAGATTCACGGGAATGCCGAAT
>DKGH01000192.1 GCA_002453165.1 Verrucomicrobia bacterium UBA6775 | reverse complement strand
GTCACGTTTCAACCCGCAGCTGGCTCAGCGGATCATACCGTGCGACCGCATTTCATGTTGTATGTTCCGGCTGGCGAAGCGCCGAGTCCGTTTGTTGCCTCGGGGTCATTCAAGGCTGAGTGGGAGGGTGTGATTCACCTCGACCTGCGCGATCGGTTTGTTTTTCAGGCCGAACTCAACGGCAGCCTCAAGCTGGAGCTCAACGGCAATCCGGTCATGGAGGCGACCGGCACCGGCGGGATGACCGAACCAACCAAGCGCATCCGCCTCAACTCGCGCAGCAACACGCTCAAGGCGACATTCACGTCGCCGGAAAAAGGGGACGCTTTCTTTCGACTGTACTGGTCGACGCCCGACTACGGCAACGAGCCGATCCCGCCAAAGTACCTGAAGCATGCGCCCAACGAAAACTTGGCCAAGGGGAAGGCGCTGCGGCGAGGCCGGCAGTTGGCGGCGGAGCATCGGTGTTTCAAGTGCCATGCTGCCGATGCGCCGGGCAAGGGCATGCCGGAGCTGGCGATGGACGCGCCTACGTTTGAAGGGATTGGCTCGCGTCGGGGTGTCGACTGGATGGCCGACTGGGTGCTGTACCCAAAGAAGCTGAGGCCAAGCGCGAAGATGCCGGCCATGCTGCACGAAGCGACCGCCGAGTCGGACGCCCGGGCGATTGCCGCCTATCTCGGTTCGCTGAAAAGCGGGCAGCCGGTCAAGCCGGTACCGGTGGACGCCGACGCCATCTCGGCCGGCCAAGCGTTGTACAAACAATTAAATTGCGCCGCCTGTCACACGCTGGAAAAAGAGCCGGCCGCACCGGGCAAGCTGGCGCTTGGCCAAGCGCAGCGGAAATTTGGCCAAGCGGGTGCGTTGTCGGCGTTCCTGCAAAATCCGCAGGCACACTACAAATGGATTCGCATGCCAAACTTCGCGTTGGCTGAAAAAGAGGCCAACGCGCTCGCGGCGTTTTTGTTTTCGGCAGCCGCACCGGCCAAGACGGATTCGCCGGACTCCGATGCCTCGAAGATTGCCGCCGGAAAAAAAATGGTCAGTTCACAGGGTTGCTTGAATTGCCATTCGATGAAGTTGGAAAACTCGTTTTCGGTGGCGGCGATCTCTGACTTGGCCAAGGGCTGCCTTACGGATTCGCCGGCGGGTTCGACGGTGCGATTTGGTTTGGCGGCGGAGGAGCGGGTTGCGTTGCGCCTGTTTTTGAAAGAGGGCAGGGAGTCGCTTGGCCAAGCGAGCCTTGCGGAGTTCGCGCTGCGGCAGACTGACGATTCGAACTGCCGCAACTGCCACGGCCAGATGGAAAGCGTGCCTCCATTTGATGTGCTCGGCGGCAAGCTCAAGCCGGGCTGGGCGGAGAAGCTGCTGCTCGGCACGCTAGGCGAACGGCCGCGCCCGTGGCTGCACGCGCGAATGCCGGCTTTCCCGGCGCGCGCCAGCGGCGTGGCCAAGGGCTTGGCCATGCTGAACGGGCATTCGCCGGTGACTCCGGAGGAACCGCCGCTCGACCCGGAGAAGGCCAAGATCGGCCGAAAGCTGGTCTCGGCGAACGGCGGTTTTTTCTGTTTCAGTTGCCACGCAATCGGGTCGCTAAAGCCGGCGCAGGTGTTCGATGCGCAGGGGATCAACCTTGCCGAAGTCGGCGACCGGTTGTTGCCGGAGTACTTCAGGCGCTGGATGAGCAGCCCGTTGCGTGTGGATCCACAGACTAAGATGCCGGCCTATTTTAACCAGGGGCAGAGCGCGCTGTTCGATATTTTGGATGGCGACGCCGAGCAGCAGATTGAGGCGCTGCACCATTACATCCGGTTGGGCGGCGAGATGGTGCCGCCGGAGGCGCCGGGGCAGTGATTTTTTGCTAAAGAATCCCCGCCTGCTGCCGATGATTCAGTTGGAGCGGGTCGAATGGATTCGACTCACGCTCCACCAGGCTCCACTTTTGAGCCGGATTTAACTGACTGAAAATCAGCGATTTGCAGTCGGCTTCAGACACACGGACGTGTCACCCAGAACATGGCGTTGGATTGCGTCCTGACTATGCGTGTGTCGAACGAACAGCTTGATAACAACGGCGGTATCCGTCCAATTCCCGGCAACGGGCAGATGGAGACCGGCGGGCGCCGTGCTGTGGCGGGGTCTGGCAAGGTGTCGTTTGAGTACGCGGTGGACTGGGAAAAGGTCGAGGCGCAGGCTGAGGCTGAGTTTGCAGCCCAGCGCGCCCGACTGGCCCGGCGGGTGGACGATGCGGACTATCCGTTCCCGGAGATTCTCGACTATGTCGCCGGGGTGGTGGTGCGTGATTTCCGTTGATCTTCCGGCATCGACACCGTATCTCTGCGGCACTTCATGAGTTTACAGGGAAAGACGGCATTGGTGACCGGCGGCGCCCGCGGGATTGGGTTTGCCACGGTGGAACGACTGCTCAAGGACGGGGCACGGTGCGTGATTTGGGATCGCGACCAGGCGGCGATAGACGAGGCCAAGGCGAAGCTCGACGGGTTTGGCGAAATCACCAGCGACACGGTGGAGTTGGCCAAGCCGGACTCGGTCGACACAGCGGCTGGTCAGGCGCTTGGGCGGCACGGCCACATCGACATCCTCGTCAACAACGCAGGCATCGCGGGCGTCAACAAAATGCTCTGGGAATGCACTCCGGAAGAGTGGCGCGACGTGATGGATATCGATCTATACGGTGTGTTCCTCTGCTGCCGAGCGTTTGTGCCGGGCATGCTCGAGGCCGGCTGGGGGCGCATCGTGAACGTGGCCTCGATCGCCGGCAAGGAGGGGAATCCCACGGCTTCGCACTACAGCGCGGCCAAGGCCGGAGTCATCGGGTTGACCAAGTCGCTCGGCAAAGAGTTGTCCGACACCAACGTGCGGGTAAACTGTATCACGCCGGCGGTGATCGAGACGGAAATCCTCAAGCAGTGCACGCAGGCGCACATCGACTACATGCTTTCGAAAATCCCGATGGGTCGCGTGGGGCAGGCTGCGGAAGTGGCCGCGATGATCGCCTGGCTTTCGTCGGATGAGGTGTCGTTCAGCACCGGTGCGGTGTTTGACATCTCCGGCGGACGAGCAACGTATTAAATTCGAAATACGAATTTCGAAATCCTAAACAAATTCGAATATCGAATTTGAATTCCACTTCGCGTTGTTCCTTGCCTCTGCGATTTAAGGTGATCTTATTTGAAGAGGCTTAGGACGGCTGGGGACAGCCGTCCCTACCTAAATCGCAACGGGCATGGGTTTCGCGAATCGATTTGATCCTGAAAAGCCGCGTTCATCTGCGTCCCAATTTAATGGTTTTGCGCTTGGCCAAGCGCTTGGCTCTAAGGTCGAAATCCTAAGCAGCTTGGGTCAGGATTTCTTTTCGTTGTAGCTGGCGACGACGCGTTGGCTGAGTGCGGTGTCCGGGTTTTCGGCGAACGATTTGTCCAATTCAAACTCGGTCTGGCCGGTGTTGCCGGAGATCAATTTCAGACCAAAATGCAGGTCGCGGAAGTGATCCTTGCAAAAGTCGAACACACTCAGTGAGGACGCCCTGGCCAAGCGGGTGAGTTCCTTGCGCGCATCATCGGTGAACAGAATGGTCAACCCGTGCTGGGCCGAGAACGATTCGGCGAATTGCTGCAGCGTGTCATCGACCTCTTCCTCATCCTGCTCGGGAGCGTTGGCCAAAAGTGTTTCCATCGTCCCGCGTGGATCATTGACGAGGCCACCATCGACGGGAAATTCCTTTACGCGTGACGAAGGCAGCTCGAACTTGAGGTCGCGAAACACTTTTTCGCAGACCGTCATCAGGCCGCGTGCGCCGGTTTCCTCCTCGATCGCCAGCTCGGCGATGCGCCGCAGGCCGGCATCCTCAAAGTTCGCGCGAATGCCATACGCAGCGAACGACTGACGATATTGCCGGACAATGCTGCCTTCGCTGGTCTTGAGGATTTGCTCGAGGTCATCGACGCTCAGAGGGTGGCAGACCACGCGCACCGGGAGGCGGCCGATGAACTCCGGCTCGAAACCGTACTTGATGAAGTCCGGCGTCTTGGCGTGCTCAAGGATGCGATCGCCCTCGACATCGTCCTGTTCGCCGCCGGCGAAGCCGATGGTGGACTCCTTCAACCGCCGATCCACAATCTTGTCGAGATGCGCGAACGCGCCGCTCACGACGAACAGGATGTGTTTCGTGTTGATTGTGTTGCCGCCTTTTTTGCCGCCTCGCGCGCCGTCCATCATCGCCTGGATCTGGCCGGCCATGTCGTGCGGGGCGCGGGCCGGCACCTCGGTTTCCTCCATCAACTTGAGCAGGGTGGTCTGTACGCCCTGGCCGCTCACGTCGCGGCCGCCGTGTTGCTCGGAGGAGGAGGCGATCTTGTCAATTTCGTCGATGTAAATGATCCCATACTGGGCGCGTTCGACATCGCCGTCGGCCTGCCGCACGAGGTCGCGGACGAGATCCTCGACATCGCCGCCGACGTAGCCGGTCTCGGAAAACTTGGTGGCATCGGCCTTGACGAACGGCACACCGATCAGCTCGGCGATGCTGCGAATGAGGTACGTTTTCCCGACGCCGGTTGGCCCCATCAGCATGACGTTTTGCTTGGTGTAGTGGCTCTGTTCTTTCCCGTCGAACGCCTCGCGCACGGCGTTGTAGTGGTCGCACAACGCCACGCTCAACACCTTCTTGGCTTCGTCCTGCTTGATGACATAGCGGTCGAGATGGGCTTTTACGTCCCTTGGCTTGTAGGCAAAACTGAAGTCATTGCGCTGGGTCTCCGGCTTGGTTTCCTCGTCGGTGCCGGACGGCTGCGAACCGGCAAAGCCGGGACTGCCGAATGACTTGAACTGCTTTTGCAGGAAGTCCTGCATCTGTTTTTGAAATTCCTCCGGTGAAGTCGGTCCACTCATGTTCATCTCTCCTTGCGATATCAACCGCAAAAAGAACTATAGCATCTGCTGGGAAAATTTGAAGACAAATGACAATCGGTTTGTTTGGGGGTAGGATGTCGGGGAGCGCTTGTCCAAGCGCTTGGCCAAGCCATGCCGGAATTTTACGACACACACGCTCATTTGGATTTTCCCGATTTCGCCGACGAATTGCCCGGGGTGGTGCAGCGGGCGGCGGACGCCGGGATCACGAGGATCGTCACCATCGCCACCGACCTCGAGAGCAGCCAGAGGGCGATCGACTTGGCCAAGCGGTTCGACGGTGTGTTCGCCGCGGTCGGCTGGCATCCCAACGACTGCATGGCGGCACCAGACGATGTGCGCGCTGAACTGGAGCGCTTGGCCAAGCAGCCCAAGGTGGTGGCCATCGGCGAGATTGGTATCGACCATTACCGGCTGCCGAGCACGCGCGGCGGCACGGAGGATGAGGACGAGGCGTTCAAGGCAAGGCAGGTGCAGTTGTTCCGGCAGCAACTCGAGGTCGCTGCTGAGCTGGGGCTGAGTGTGGTAATTCACCAGCGGGCGGCGTTCGAGCCGTGCATGGAGGTGTTCGAGCCGTTTGCCGACCGGGTGCACGGGGTGTTCCACTGTTTTGTGGACAATCCGGAGGCGGTCAGGCGTGTGCTCGCGCTTGGTTCCATCGTCAGTTTTACCGGGGTGAGCACATTCAAAAACGCGGCGGAAGTGCGCGAATCGATGGCTTCGGTGCCGCTCGACAAGCTGATGCTGGAGACCGACGCACCGTTCCTAGCACCGGTGCCGTACAGGGGCAAACGCTGCGAACCGGCGTACGTGCGCGAGATCAGCGAGGTGGCTGCAGAGACGCTGGGGGTGACGCGGGAGGCGTTGTCCGAGGCAACCTGCGCCACGACGAGGGCGTTTTTTAAGGGTCTCGAGTAGGCGTTTTGTTGAAAAAACCGCGTGATTTTTGGCCCAACCGGGTTTAGGTTTCGGCGCCATGTGGATTTATCTACTTATCGGACTGCTGTTTCTGATCCTAGCTGTTGAAGGCTATTTCAAGGGTGGGGTAAATGGGGTCATCACGCTGTTGGGCGTCATTATCGCCATAAACTTCTCGGGCGCATTCGGAGGGTTTGCCTATGGCTGGCTGGCGGACAAGTGGCCCATCGGCGATTTTCCGTTCTGGCATCGTGTAGTTCCCACTGTAGCTGGCTTTATCACTATCGCGCTGCTGTTTGCCATCGTCGGGTTGGTGGTGAGCATCATCATCCGCAAACGACTGGCCGATCGCTGGGATGAATTCCAGATCGACAGTTACAAGGGGATGAACCGCAAATTCGGCTTCTGCACAGGCCTAATCACTGCGACGGTCTACTCCGTAATGATGCTGGCGATCATCTACCGTCTGGGCAACTTCACAGTGCCGTTCCAACAGGAGGATGGTGATGAGGGGATGTTGGCAATGCTCAACGAGTCTCGCGTGCAACTAGACGATACCCCTTTCCTAAAAATCGCCGCCGCTTACGACACGACTCCTGATCTCCATTACGAGATTCGAGATGCCCTTTTGTTGATTTGGAATGATCGCGGTAGAAAAATGCAGGATTTGATGACAGCTTACCCAGGATTCTATGCGTTGCGTTATGATCCTGAAATTAGGTCATTAATTGGTGACTCGGAAGATGATTCCTCCGAAGATTCTTCGGATAATTCTTATGGTGAATCCTATGAAGATGATTCAGGGTCAACAGGTGGCAGTGAGGGTGACGGAGATTCGCTTTATCATATGTGGAAGTCAAACGACGCACTTACCTTGGATCAAATACTCTCAAACAGCGATGTTGTTGCTGCTGTGAACAACCGATATGAGGAGTTGAAGACCATAGAACCGGGCTCTGATGAAGCCAAACGTTTGGGTGCTTTTATCAAGGATTTAACAGATGAAGAAGAGGGTTTCTTAAGGACAGGTAAATCTAAATTATACGGACGTGATCTCATTGTGGGACGCTGGAAATTTGCATTAAATGCTTCATTACGTGAAACAAAGAAAAATTATGTCGATATTAAGTCAGCAAAAGAAATGCGCGGTATTTGGTCAAGGCTCGATGGATTAAAAGGAAGTAAACTTAAAATATGGCCAAGCGAAGACGGGAAAAAGCTTCGAATTTATGGGTTTTCAGCGGATGAAGCTTTAAATCTTGCGAATGAAGAAATCTTGAAAAGATATAAAGAGGGTGTGGAGAGTGGTGAAATTGAATTAGATGATTCTGACAATTATTCCAGCACACCTGTAGGTTACGACAATGATGGCCAGCAGACTAGTCAAGAGAAAGGCAAAGAATTATATGAGGCAGCAGAATGGTTTCGTGAAAACAAACCAGGTGAACGGGAAAGAATTTTCTTTCAAAAAAGAGCTGAATCTAAAAGTGATCGTCTACTGGCCAAAGGAGACTGGGACGGAAGAGGCTTTTTATACAGACTAAATGTACAAAAAGAAAGACTCGGAGATGCGAGAGTGCGAACAGGAAATTTCATGACTAGAATGGAACTTGGAGGTATAGATTATAGTATTGAAGGGAGCAATTTAGAAACATCATTATCTGGTGATATGAAAAAACCAGACAAACTAAAATTACATATTAGTTTGGGCAAAGACACTTTGGTATTTAC
>DKGH01000078.1 GCA_002453165.1 Verrucomicrobia bacterium UBA6775 | reverse complement strand
AAAATATTGCCTTCCGGGATGACGCCGACGAGCTTCAGATGATCCCGGGCGCTGACCACCGGCACGCTTTCCCCGACGAACTCTTCCACCTTTTTCATCGCCAGGAAAATCGAAGTCATGTCGGTCAGCGTGATTTGTTCCGGCTTGGCCAGACCGCCCACGGGAGGGTCGGCTCCGTCTCTGGCACGCTGTGCCTGAAGCAATTCCGGCAGGGTGACCTGGCCAAGGTACGTGTCCTTGGCGTCGACGATGTACGCCTCGGTTTGGTTGGCGGTGAGCAGTCGCTCGAGCGCCTGGCCGCAGGTTGTGTCGGGAGCAATTTGCACGAAGTCCTGAACGATATAGTCGCCGATGTTTTTCTGTTGGAGGACAACCTTGTCCTTGCCGAGGGAAAAATCAAACCCGCGCTCGAGGAGTTGAACATCGAACAGCGACCGGCCGAACAACCGCGAGCAGATGATGTTCGAAAACACGACACTGATGAGAACCGCCTTTGCCAGATCATAGTTTTCCGTGAGCTCGAACACCACGAGGATGGTGGAGATCGGTGCCCCGATGACCGCGCTAGTCACCGCGCCCATGCCGCAGATCGCGTAAAAGGAGAGGTTCAACGAACCCGGCACCATCGCCTCCAGCATCAACCCAAACAGCGCGCCAAACGTGGCCCCGATGAACAGCGCCGGGCTGAACACGCCACCGCCGAAGCCCATGCCGATGCAGAAGCCGGTCAGGATTGATTTGCCGAGGCACAACACCGCGAGCAACGCCACGGCCACGAGGACGGCCTCCTTCGCATTCACGACCGACTGCACCGTGGTCATGCCCCTAATGTAATCGAGATCGCCGGCACGCACCTGCTCGATGTTCAGGGTCGCCCTGGTGGTTTCCAGTCCCGCGCTGAGAAACTCCGGCACTGCGAGGCAGATCAGGCCAAGCACCAGCCCGGCCAGCGGCGGCTTGGCCCACAGCGGCAGACTGAGTTTGCCGGAAAGTTTACCGGCGACGATCACGCCACGCATATAAAACAACGCCACCGCCGCCCCGACTACGCCCACCAACAGGAACGCCCCGTACTCGTACGCGTGTTGGATGTTTACCTCGCCTACCTCCAGCAGGCGCGGTCGTTGAAACACCTCGGTCGCCATCACCTGACTGACGTATGCCGAGATGGTGACCGGGGCGAACGCCCGGATCGAGTAGTGCCGGAGGATGACTTCGTGAGCAAAAATCACCCCGGCGATGGGCGCGTTTAAGGCGGTCGAGATGGCGGAGGACACACCACAGCCAAGCGCGATGACCCCGAGCCTGCGATGATCAGCAGTGAGCTTGGATAGCAGCGATCCGATCAGTGCGCCCAAACTCGCAAGCGGCCCGTACATGCCAACCGACGCGCCAAAGCCGATTGAGGTGAAACTGGTGATCGACGCGATGACTCCGTTGCGAACCGGTATTTTGCTTTCGCCGGTTTGTGCCGCGAAAATGATATCCGGCAACCCTTGCGGCCGATTCCCCCGCAGCATCAGTAGCAGTCCCCCGACGATGATGCCGCCCACGACTGGTGCGAACACGGTGAACCAAGGCAACCGCTTGGCTAAGCCGTCTCCCTCGCGGGCTTCCGGGGCGATGAGTAGTTGCTTCGTCAGCCAGTTGATCCCCTCGACAAATCCCACCGAGGCAACCGAGGCGATCAAGCCGACGACGGCTGCCAGCGCAAACGAAATCAGGAATCGCTGGGGGGAATAGTCTTTAAACCAGCTGGGCATCGGATTGCGGGTTTTGTGCGTCAAGCCGACGGGGGATGCGTCAACTCAACGGGCTGAACGCTCAACCAAGCCGCTTGGCTTGTCAACGCCAACTGCCGCTAGGCAACGAACAGAGTGGTGAATTGAACATGGATGGGCAGGATGGGCAGGATGTTTTTTGGTGAGGGAATAGCGGTAGCGTCGTGGAGCACCGCACTCCAGGACGCTTCGCGTTATTTTTTGCGCTTGGCCAAGCGCTTGGTTTAGGGGACCGGAAGTTCGTCGAGGATTTTTTGGATGATCGTCTCGGAGGTTTTCTCCTCGGCCTCGGCCTCGAACGTGACGGACACGCGATGGCGGAGGACATCCTGCGCGACGCTTTTGACATCCTGCGGAGTGACAAAGCCGCGACCCCGGAGGAAGGCGTGCGCCTTGGCCGTGAGGGTGAGGGCCACCGTGGCACGCGGAGAGGCACCGAGCTGGATGAAGTCGGTCACCTCAATCTCGTACCTCGCCGGTTCACGTGTGCAGCAGACCATGTCGACGATGTAGTCCTTCACCTTGTCGTCGATGTAAATATTGTTGATGACCTCGCGTGCCTTGAGGATGTCCTCAACGGTGACGACCTGCTGAGTCTCCGGCGCTGCACTGGTGCGGCCCATGAGGTCGAGGATCTGGCGTTCCTCATCGCGGTCCGGGTGGCTGATCTTTACCTTGAGCATGAAGCGGTCGACCTGCGCCTCGGGCAGGGGGTAGGTGCCCTCTTGGTCGATCGGATTCTGGGTGGCCAAAACGAGGAACGGCTCGGGCAGCTTGTAGGTTTTCTCGCCGATGGTGACCTGCCGTTCCTGCATGGCTTCGAGCAGGGCGCTTTGCACCTTGGCCGGGGCGCGGTTGATCTCGTCAGCCAAAACGAGGTTGGCGAACACCGGGCCCTGACGCGTGCTGAAGTCGCCGGATTGCGGATTGTAAATCTGGGTGCCGACGACGTCGGCCGGGAGCATGTCGGGCGTGAACTGCAGCCGCGCGAAGTCGGCGTCCATGCACTGGGCGAGCGATTTGATCGAGAGCGTTTTGGCCAAGCCGGGCACGCCTTCCAGCAACACGTGGCCGTTGGCAAGCAGGCCGATAATCAACCGCTCGACGAGCATTTTCTGGCCGACAACGACCTTGCCCATCTCCCCCAAAAGCGGCTGCACGAAGGCGCTCGTGCGTTCGACTTCCTCATTGATGGCTGTAATCCCTGCGTTCATGGGCGGCGGAGTATCTTTATTTTTCGAATTTAAAACAAGGTTTGGGCGCGTTCGATGTCGCGTGAAATTTGGGCGGTCAATTCCTTGACGGAGTCGAATCGTTTCTCTTCACGCAGCCGATCGACGAATTCGACCCTCAACTGTTTGCCGTACAGTTCGCCGTCGTAGTCGAGCAGATGTGCCTCGACCTGCAGCGACGGCTCCGGCTTGGCCAGCGTGGGTCGCACGCCAATGTTGAGCACGGCTCGGTGCGTCGCCTGGCCAAGCTGGGCGTGCACGGCGTAGACGCCGTTGGGCGGCAGCACCCGTCCACTGGTGTCGATGTTGGCCGTGGCAAAACCGATCTCGCGGCCTTTGCCGTCTCCCTTAATGACAGTCCCCTCGATGGCGAAGTTTCGGCCGAGCATCTGGCCGGCGTCGTCGAGTCGCCCCTCGCGCACGGCGTCGCGGATGCGGGTGCTGCTCACTGCCTGGTCGTCGAGCGCCACAGCCTGCAGACCGTGCACGTGAAAGCCAAGCGCTTGGCCAAGCGCCTGCAGCGACTCGACGTTGCCATCTCGCCTGTGGCCAAACGTAAAGTTGGCCCCCACGCAAATGCTGTGGATGGACCCGAAGCCATCGAAGAGTTCGCGGACAAATGTCTCGCCCGGTTTTTGGCTGAAAGCGGAGTCGAACCGGATGACCAACGCAGCGTCGATTCC
>DKGH01000238.1:775-15091 GCA_002453165.1 Verrucomicrobia bacterium UBA6775 | reverse complement strand
GGAACGTGCTACCGTTGGCTCCGAGATCCGCCCAGCCCATGTCGTCGACAAGGAAGAACAAAAAGTTGGTCTTTTTGGCGGCGTCAAGCGCCGGCACGGCTGTGATAAAAACGCAGAGGGCGCAGAGGCTCAGAGGGTCGTAGAGTTTGGTTGCTTTCATTTTTCGAGATCTGTTGGAGGTTCTTTGAATTGATTTAGAGCTTCGGGGCTTTCCAATCAGGGATGCCGCCGTTGTTCATCTGCTCGGCGTACCACACATGGAATGGGCGGGTCTTGGACATGGGCGCGGATTCATTCACCATCAACGGGCGGGCTTCTTTCCAGAATTTGTTGTAAGCGGCCCGCATTTTCTCGGCAACTTCGGGATGCTGATTGATGATGTTCGTCTGCTGGCCGGGGTCTTTCAACATATCGAAGAGCGCGTCCTTGGGCGAGATACCCTCTTTCCGTTGGCGTTCGGAAACGCTTACTGCCGTGCCGCCTCCGACAAAGCGATAACGCTGGTTGCGGACAGCGTAGTTTTTCCACTGAAATTCGTTGGGCTCAGTACCGGTCTTCCAGCGGGCTTTGTGAGTGAAGAGATAGCGGTCATCGGGCAGCGTTTTCTTTTCACCAGTAAGTAGCGGCAGGAAGCTGCGGCCTTCGACTTGATTTTTCGGCAACGTCTTGATACCCGCGATGGCGGCGAAGGTGGGCAGCACATCGATGTGCGCGCTCACAGTGTCAAAGTCGCGTCCGGCTTTCCAATGGCCGTCCCATCGCACGAGGAAAGGCACGCGCACTCCGCCTTCATCGGCACTGCCCTTCATGCCCTTCATGCCGGCGTTGAAGAAGGGGTAGCCCTTGGCCACCTGTTGACCGGGCCGGGAGCCAGCGCCTGTCATGCCATTGTCGCTCATGAAAATCAAAATGGTGTCCTCATACAAGTCCCATTCCTTTAGCTTGCCCATCAGGCGGCCCATGTTTTCATCGATGTTTTCGATCATGCCGTAAAAACCTGCCGGCTTACCGGCGAAGCCGAGGTCGGTGAAGCGCTTGGTATTCTTGGGCGGCGCGATGAACGGCCCGTGAGGGGCATTGGTGGTGATGTATGCAAAGAACGGCGCATCGCCATCCTTCTTGGCCTTGATCCAGCCAAGCGCAGCGGTGAAAAATAAATCGGTGCAGTAGCCTTTAGTTTTCACGAAGGATCCGTTGTGACGGATGACAGGGTCAAAATACTTGTTGCCCGGCGCGTCGGCGCAACTGCAATTGTACGCTTGGCCGATGCCGCCCGCGCCGTGGATGAATGCCTCGTCGAAGCCGCGTTTGTGAGGTTGATACGGTTCCTCGTCGCCGAGGTGCCATTTGCCAAAGATGCCGCTGGTATAGCCGGCCTGCTTAAGTACCTGCGGCAGCGTGGTGGCCTTGAGCGTCATGCGCTCGCGCTCGAGGATCGTATGCGTCACGCCGTTCTTCATTGGGTGCCGTCCGGTCATCAATGCCGCCCGCGTCGGCGCGCACGTCGGGCTCACAATGAAGCGCGTGAAGCGGGTGCTCGTGTCGTACAACTTGTCCAGGTGCGGGGTGCGAATCCAGGGATGCCCATGTCGGCCGATCGGGCCGTAACCCTGGTCATCGGTGATCACAAGGATGATGTTCGGTTTCTTCGCCTGGGCGTCGGTCAATCCACACAGGGCACAGAGGAACACGGAGAGTAAACGCAAAGTGAATCGCATGCGCTGTTCATACGCCAATTCAGTCGCCTTGCCAATTCCGCTTGCCGAACAGGGGGACGGCTTTAGGCTTTGGCCATGAACAAACCCCGTCCCGAGTGGCTTGATTGGATGGAGAAAATCTGCTTCCGATGTCTGCTGGTGTCGTTTGGCATTCTTTGTTTTTGGGCGGGGGGGATTTTGTTTGCCGATGCACTCATACTTTCGATTCATGGGAAATTTCTCGGAATTGGTGAATCGGATCTCAGTCGATTCGAGTACGATGCCAAGATTATCCACTACCAGTTTCTCGGTTATTTCAAGTTGGGCGCTATGATGCTGTTTTTCATTCCTTGGCTGGTTTTGCGTTTTTCCCGGGGGAAGTGATTGGGGACACTTGGCCAAGCGCTTGGCCAAGCGTGAACGGTTGTTAATTTGCTATTGACTTTGATTTTGTATTTAGATAATTATGCTCGCGCAGCCGGTATATGAATTCACGCAGTCGAGAGGAACTCAGGGAGGAGTCGAGTGACATCCGGTTCGATGTGGCCATCATTGGTGCCGGCATTAACGGTGCGAGCCTTTACCATGAGCTATGTGGTCGCGGCTACAGGGTGCTGTTGCTGGACAAGGGGGATTTCGCCTGCGGGACCAGCCAAGCATCTGCGATGATGGTCTGGGGCGGCCTGCTTTACCTGCGGAATTTTGACATCAAGGCGGTGGTCAAGTTTTCCCTGTCGCGGGACCGTATGATCGAGCGGCTGGATGGTCGAGTGCGAAAGCAGTCGTTCCGCTACATCCCGGATTCGAAGGGTCGGAACCGATGGCTGACCCTGTCTGCGTTTTATCTCTACTGGATTTTAAGTTCGCTAAGGCGCGAACAGCCTTCGCTGCAGCGTTCGTTTCCGGAGTCGAATCTCATCAACCGTGCCGAACACAATCTCGGCGGCATCCTGTTTGAGGAGGGCATGCTGAACAGTTCCGACTGCCGGTTCGTGCTGGACTGGATCACGAAACATTCGTGTGAAGGGCAGGTGGCGCTCAACCACACCTCGGTTGAGGATGGGGCTTTTTCAAAACAGGACAAATGTTGGCGACTGGATCTGCGGGATCAATTGACCGGTGAGGAATCCCACGCCCGGGCGGCCTGCGTGGTCAACTGCGCCGGTGTCTGGGCGGATCGCGTCAACGGCCAGTTCGGCATCGAGTCGCCGTACAAGCACGCGTTCAGCAAGGGGGTTTTTGCCGGGATCAAAAAGGCGACGGGACATGAAGTGCCGCTCATTTTTGAACTGGGCGAACTGGATGACACCTACCTGTGTCTGCCTTGGGGGCCGGTGTCACTGCTTGGCCCGACGGAGACGGCGGTGGCCACACCGGAGGAGGGGTTTGCGCCGGAAAAGGAGGACGTCGAGTATTTGCTCCACCACGCGAACAGACGGCTGTCGACGCCGGTTGAGTCCTCCGACATTACCATGCTGCGCACCGGTATCCGGCCGTTGGTGGTCGAGCGCGATTACGAGGCCGATGTTTATCCGTTGGACCTCTCCCGGCGGTTTCAACTCGTGGTGGATGAGGCCAAGCCGTGGTTTTCAACCTACGGGGGGAAGATCACCGGTTGTGCCCAGTTCGCCCGCAAGGTGGCAGACGCGTTGACCAGGCGGGTGGGGGACGCCAAGCGGAATGGCAATCATGCCAACGGTGCGCTTGGCCAAGTGGAGAGGGAATCGTTTCCTGGAATGCCTGAGCCGGTGCCCTCGATCGACTGGTGTATTAGCAACGAGGCCTGTTGCACGCTGGATGATTATCTTCGTCGCCGGACGAACATTTCACAATGGACCTCCCGCGAGGGGCTCGGAGAAGACAACGAGCACCTGCCGGAAATCAAGCGCTTGGCCAAGCGGCTTTACCCCGGCCTAGCGACGAAGGCCAACAGGGTGGTTTGCGATTATGTGAACCGGGTGGAGCAAACATTTGACCGATTGACCGGTCGGCAACTTCAACGAAATGGAACAGCAAAAAACTGACACCCCGGCGATACTCGGCGGCAAACCAGCGGTGACCCTGCCGCAGGCCGAGGCCAATCGTTGGCCGATTCTGACGGAGGAAGATGAGCAGGCCGTTGTCGAGGTCATGCGCTCGGGGAACATCACAACGCACCCGGTCGCCCGTGAACTGGAGCAGGATTACGCCACGTTTGTCGGGCGCAAATTCGCACTCTCCCACAACAACGGGACTTCGGCATTGATGGCGGCGTTTTTCGCGATCGACCTTCAGCCGGGGGACGAGGTGATTGTGCCGACTGCAACGTTTTGGGCCTCGGTGATTCCCATGCTTTGGCTGGGTGTAGTGCCGGTTTTTTGTGAATGCGAGGAGGAACGACTTGGACTGTGTCCGGCCGATGTCGAGGCGAAGATCACGGACAAAACCAAGGCCATCGTGGTCGTGCACCTATGGGGGTTGCCGTCGAAAATGACAGAGTTGCAGGCGATTGCCGACCGGCACGGTCTCAGAATCATCGAGGACGCTTCACACGCGCACGGGGCCAAGTGGCGCGGAAAACCTTGCGGCGCACTGGGGGACATCTCGGTGTTCAGTCTGCAGGGTGACAAGCTGGCGCCCGGCGGAGAGGGTGGCGTTTTTTTGTGTGATGACGAGGCGTTCCTCGAGCGTGCCATGTGCATGGGAGACATGATGCGGATGCTCGAATTGCAGACGCCAGCGATGCGTTTCGCTGGGACGACGTTTGGCATCAAGACACGCATCGCGCCGGTATCGGCCGCGATTGCGCGTGTACAGCTTCGCCACTTGGCCAGGCGCAACGTCCGGCGGAACGAGAATTTGGTTTACCTATCCGGCGCGCTTGAAGCGCTTGGTTTCCATACCTTTCTCGGACCGGAACACGTCGAGCGGGTGTATTTCGAATTTCTCGTGCGTCATGATGAGGCCGAGACCGGGTTGCCATCGGATGTGCTGGTCGAGGCTCTTGTGACTGAGGGATGTGAAGTCCAGCGACCACGCTATCCGTTGTTGCACCAGCAACCATTGTTTACCGAAGGGACATGGCGACAGATTGCCCGTCTGCCGGAGGGAACGTCGGCGTGTGAATATTCGCCGGAAGACCTGCCGCGGACACAGCACGGCAACAGCCTGATGTTGAAGCTGCCATCCTTTCCCAACGCCGACCGGTCGTTGCTCGACCAGTACATCGCAGCGTTTCAAAAAGTTTTGGCAAACGCGGCGGCGATACGGGAGGCAAGCCGTTAACGTCGGCGGCTGCGAATGAAACCGGTGAGCCGGGCGAGGCCGTAATTTAGTCGGCCGGCAAAACTGCGTTGGCACATGAACGCGTTCATCATGTGTCGGTTGCCGGTGCGGAACTTCAGTTTGAAACCATATTCGCCCTGCATGAAATCGAACTCGGTGCAGCCCTCGTTCATGGCACGCTCGATATTGAACAGCATCAATTGTTTGCCGGGGGAGTGTTTCTGGTAATCCGGCAGGTAGGCGATATGGTAAAAGCCGTAGTAACTCCCGTGCCGGATAGCGATCTCGAACGCGATGGCCATCTCGTTAAGGCGCAGCGCCGAAATCTCGACCTGTCCGTCAGCCATGAGCCGGGGCAGGAGCTCGTGGAAAAATGCCTCGGTTCTCCGGTCGCTTAGCAGGGCTTTTTTCTCACGGGATTTCCAACTGACTTTCTCGATGGTTCGCATCTCGGTTTCGATCCGGTGATACTCATCCTCCGTCCGGTAGACGGCATATTCCACGGTGCCCATTTTTTCGAGTTGCTTCAAATCGTAACGGAGTGATTTGCGGGTCTTGGTGCCAAGTGTATTCTCGAGATAGCTCTCAAAATCCTTTTGCTGCGTGAGGTCAATATACGGGGCGGGAATCCTTTTTTGGATGAGAGCGAAGTTTGGGAACGCTGTAAGCGCGGGCCGAAGATGGTCGGTTACAAACGAGTCGGTGAAAAGCGGTACCCAAACGAATCGATATTTCGTGAGGAGCTGTTCCAGGTTTTGAAGTGTCGCCTGGATCAACTCGGGGTCGTTCCGGATGAACAGCGGATTGAGATTATAGGCCCGATCGGCCAGCCCGGCCCAGAGGCCCCTCCCTCCGATTGCTGGGTATTCGAAAAACGGCCAAACGGCAACGAGTTTTTCATTCTCATCGCGGATGATGAGAGTGATCGGGAAAACCTGCGGCCCGGCGTGCCTGAGCCATGTGAACACCCATTCTGTGGAGAGGAATGGATTGGGGGATTCGGCTTGGTTGAACAAGTCGCGCCACTCAGCCTCAATAGCATCGTGGGGCGTTTCGCCAACTATGATATGAGGAGAGTATTTCATTTTTAATTAAATTACAATATGAATAAAATATAATATTTAAAAATTAAAAAACTACACGTAAATGACTTTTTATGATCGTCAACGAGCGGTAAAATCTCGCGCTAAGATGTTTCTGGTAATCGCTAACGATTGATTTTTAATGAGAATTGAATGAGTTTAATCAGCATAACCCTTCTTTTTGTTCTGCTAACTATCTCCTTTCTAATTGTAGTTGTTTTAATTGTTTTAGAAAATAAAAAATCAAATGAAGCTAAAGGATTGAAGATTGAGGGGAGTTCTGATGAACCCGGTCACCTTGAAGAAGTTAGAATTGATCATCAGTCAATTTATGAATGTTCAAAAAGTGGTGATTTGGAGTGTGTGGTTCATTGGTTGAACATTAAACATGATATCAACAAAAAGGATGATTCTGGGTTTGCTCCGCTTCATTTATCTTGTTTACACGGTAAAACTGAGATCGTGCAGTTACTTATTGAGAGGGGAGCTAACGTAAATCTCCTTTCTGAAAAAGATCTTCTCAGTCCGATGGCGTGCTTAGCCCAAGGCAGAGCCAAGTTAAATTTCAACGAAGGTACTTTTTACAAAATTGTTTCTATTCTTAAGAAGGCAGGCGGAAGTATAAACAGAACAAAAGATGAGGCCGCTCCTCCTGTAAAAGCGGCAATTGTTCATGGGGATTTGGACTTATTGGAGTTTTTCATGTCTGTTCACGTTCATATATTTGTTGAGGATGTCGACAAGCGTTCAATGCTCCATCATTGCTCTCTGAATCCTAATTCAAATTCAATTGCCATTTTAAAGAGATTGATCGAACGAGGATTGGATATTAATGGACAAGACTCTGATGGGAATACACCTCTCCACCTCGCCTTAAATCCTTTTAATAGAGAAATAGCTGAGTATTTGATTAGAGCTGGAGCAGACGAAGAAATTAAAAATTGGAAGGGGATTTCATCCAGAAAAATAGTTCAGCAAAATATTGTAAACTTTTTGTCTCAACCATGATCCTGGTTATGTGCTCTTCTTCTGGTTTGCATCCAGTGGAGTGTGTTTAGATTTAATTGCTTTCGCTTCACATTTCGCAAATTTGAGTAGCTTTATTCGCTAATGTCTCTGGAAATTTTTTCTATTAAATTCCCTGCGTAATTGCGTGTTCTTGGGTCGGCGTTCGGGTCGCGCTTGGGTAGTTTGGCGATGGCGCTCTTATGGTGGGCCGCCTTTTCGTCAAGATAATCCAGTGCATTGAGTGAGAGCATCGACAGGGAGATGCCGTTGTCCACAGCATTGGCGTGTTTCATCAGCAAGTCGGCGGAGCGCTTGGTTTCCTGTTTGTTGCCGTAACGGCCAAGGGCCTCGGCGGCGATGATCTGCACGCTGGGCGACTTGTCCTCGAGCGCGGCAGTCAAAACTTCGCGCCCGTTCCGAATCCCTTTTTTACCGCGAATCAGGTAGCCCATTGCGGCCCAGTAACGCACGGCGCTGTCGTCGCTTTTGATGAGCTGCGCCAACTTCTGCGTGTGTTTTTTACCGAGACGGGTTGCGGTGTCGGCGGCCGAGTGGACGGCGTCGAGGTTGTAGCGCTTGGTGTCGTGGCCCATCTCGTAGGGCGAATCGTTTTTGGAGCGCGTATGAATTTCAGCCTCGGGCAGGAATCCGATGTCACGCACGTCCTTCACCCACTTGACATGCGCCCGGCGCAGACGCCGCAGGGCGTCGCGGTGTTCCTTCGATTTCGCGAGGTTGTTCACCTCGTCGCGGTCGTTCTTCAGGTCGTACAGTTCCTCCGCCGGCTTGGTCTGCCAAAACTTGGACTGCGCTTCGTTGAGCTTGCCGGCGTGGTACATGTCATGCCAGACACGCGTGGTCGGGGTCTTGAACATGTACGAGATGAACTGGCCATAAATTTTGTGCGGCATGTAGTTGCGGATGTAAACGTAGCGCCCGTCGAATACCGTGCGCACCATGTCGTAACGCTCGTCCATGCGCCCACGGAAGCCAAAGCTGTACTTTTGCGCAGGAGCGGCGTGTTTGCCCATGAACGCGTGTCCCTGCATGTGCGCCAGCGGCTTCATTCCGGCGATGCTCAGCACCGTCGGGGCGAAGTCGATGAAGCCAACCAGTTGATCGCTGACGCCGCCAGCCTCGTAACCGGCCGGTGCAAGGTGCTTGTACTTCTCCGGCACGTGCACGATGAGCGGCACATTTAGCCCGGAAAAGTAGGGCCACCGTTTGTTGCGCGGCATTCCGGAGCCGTGGTCGCCGTAGTAGAAAACGATCGTGTCATCGGCGAGCCCGGCATCGCTGACCTCCTTGAGCGTCCTGCCGACCAGCTTGTCCATCATGGTGATGCGGTCGTAATACTGCGCCCAGTCCTTGCGCACCTCGGGTGTGTCCGGGTGATAGGCCGGGATGCGAACCTTGGCCGGGTCGTGAATCTGGTTTTCCGGGGCGATCCTGTTCCGAATTTGGCTTTCGTGACTGATCGTGTGGTTGAAAACGGCGAAGAACGGCTTGCCCTCCGGCCGGTTGCTCCAGTGGGCATCGCGGCTGCTGGCGTGCCAGACCTGGCCCTCCTTCCGCAAATTGTAATCCTCCTTCGAGTTGTTGGTGCAGTAGTAGCCCAACTCACGCAGGTATGCCGGGTACATTTTAAAGCCCTTCGGCAGGCGGGTCATGCTGCGCATGTGCTCGGCGCCGGTCGCAGGCGGGTAGATGCCGGAGATGATCGTCGTGCGCGCCGGTGCGCAGACCGGGGCGGTCGAGCTGGCATTGGTGTAGCGCAGACTGCGCTTGGCCAGGCGATCGATGTTGGGGGAGGTGGCGTATGTGTCGCCGTAGCAGCCAAGGTGCGCGCCATTGTCCTCGCTGGTAATCCAGAGGATGTTCGGTAGTTTTTGTTCCGCCCGCGCTTGGCCAAGCGCGAACGTCGCCGCGCCGGCGAGTGTCAGGATAAGTCGGAAAAATCGGCTCACGGTAAACATCGCGGCGATTGAACCATTGCCGCGTCCGAGAGGCAACGATGCAGTGGTCGTAATTGTATTTTGGGGTAGCGCTTGGCCAAGGGGAGGGGTAATTTTCGCGGGACGATGCAGCATCACCGACAACGGTTGAGTGACCATTTCCTGACACGGCGGGAGTTTCTTTCGCGGGCCGGGATCGGCATGGGCGGGCTGGCGCTTGGCTCGATGCTGCCGGAGATGGCCAACGCTTCCCCGTCATCCACGCTCGCCGTAAAGGGGGCGCACTTTCTGCCCAAGGCCAAGCGGGTGATCCATATTTTTCTCAACGGTGGCCCGTCGCATGTCGACACGTTCGACCCCAAGCCGGTCCTCGAGAAATACGCCGGCAAGCTGTTGCCGATGAAAAACCTCCGCACGGAGCGCAAGACCGGCGCGGCGTTCCCGAGTCCGTACAAGTTCAAGCGCCACGGGCAGAGCGGCATCCCGGTCAGCGAGATTTTCCCGCACACGGCCAAGTGCATTGACGACATCGCGGTGATCCGCTCGATGCACGCGGACATCCCGAACCATGAGCCGTCGTTGATGCTGATGAACTGCGGCGAGGCGAGATTGATCCGGCCCAGCGTGGGGTCGTGGGTGACTTATGGGCTGGGCAGCGAAAATCAAAACCTCCCCGGCTTCATCTCGATGTGCCCGGGTTACCCGATACAGGAATCACAAAACTGGCAGTCCGGTTTTCTGCCGGGCATCTATCAGGGCACGCACATCAACACCCGGCACACATCGGTCGACAAGTTGATCGAACACGTCAAGAACCGCAGCCTCTCGCTGGGCGAACAGCGGCGCCAGTTGGATTTTATTCAACAGCTCAACCGCGAACATGCGGCCAAGCGACAGAAGGACGCGCAACTCGAGGCACGCATCCAGTCGTTCGAGTTGGCGTACCGGATGCAGATGGAGGCGGCGGATGTGTTCGACATTAACCGCGAGCCCAAGCACATCCGGGAGATGTACGGCAAAGGGACGCAGGCGCGGCAGTTGCTGATCGCCCGGCGCCTGGTAGAGCGCGGCGTGCGCTTCGTGCAGGTGTGGCACGGGAGCGGCCAGCCGTGGGACAACCACGATGACATCGAGGTCAACCACCGAAAACTGGCCGGTCAATGCGATCAGGCGATCGGGGCGTTGTTACAGGACTTGAAACAGCGCGGCTTGCTCGAGGAGACGCTGGTGCTGTGGGGCGGGGAGTTTGGCCGGACGCCGACGGTGGAGCTACCCACGCCCGGGGCCAACGCCGGCAAGATTAACGGACGCGATCACAACCACCATGGTTTCACCATGTGGATGGCTGGCGGCGGCGCCAAGGGCGGCACGATCTACGGGGCGACGGATGAGTTTGGATTTCGGGCGGAGGAAAACCGGATGCATGTGCACGACCTGCACGCCACGATGCTGGCGATGCTGGGCTTCGATCACGAAAAATTCACCTACCGCCACGCCGGTCGCGATTTCCGGCTGACGGATGTTCACGGCAAAGTCGTCCACGACCTCATCGCCTGAGATCTGCTTTTTTAACCACGAAGAACACGAAGTTTTTTCAGTTACCCTTCGTGTTCTTCGTGTTCTTCGTGGTGAATTATTTCCGTCCAATTCAGCCCCAGAGTTGGCGGTCAAGAGTGCGGTATTGGAGGGTCTCGGAGAGGTGTTCGCTGGTGATTTCGTCTGCGCCGGCGAGGTCGGCGATGGTTCGGCTGACCTTGAGAATGCGGTCGTAGGCGCGGGCGCTCAGGTTCAGCTCGCTCATCGCCATCCGCAGCAGATTCTTCGGCTCATCGCCAAGCTGGCAGTGCTTTTTAATCTCGCGCGCCTGCATCCGCGCGTTGCAGGTCAACCGGATGTTTCCGTCGAATCGTTTTTCCTGAAGTTGCCTTGCGGCGACGACCCGCTCGCGAATGGCCGCCGACGGTTCGCCGTCCCGCTTGGCCGTGATTTCCTGAAACTTCACCTGCGGCACCTCGACGTGCAGGTCGACTCGGTCGAGCAACGGCCCGCTGATCCGGCCGAGGTAGTTTTGAATCTCGCGTGGTGAACTGCTGGATTCGCCGGGCATTTTTCCGTCCGGGGTGGGGTTCATCGCGGCGATCAGCATGAACGCCGACGGGAACGTCATCGAGCCGGCCGCGCGCGAGATGGTGACGGAGCCTTCCTCGAGCGGCTGCCGCATGGTCTCGAGCACGTTGCGCTTGAACTCGGGCAACTCGTCGAGGAACAACACGCCGTTGTGTGCCAGTGAAATCTCGCCGGGCGTGGGGTTGATGTTGCCGCCGAGCAGACCGGCGTCGCTGACGGTGTGGTGAGGTGCGCGGAACGGCCGCTGAGTCACGAGCGCCTGCCCCGGTTGCAACTGCCCGACGATGCTGTGCACGCGCGTGACCTCGAGCGCCTCGTCCAGCATGAGCGGCGGGAGGATGCCGGGAAGCCGCTTGGCCAGCATCGATTTGCCGGTGCCGGGTGGCCCGATCATCAGCAGGTTGTGCCCGCCGGCCGCGGCAATCTCCAGCGCGCGCTTGACCGATTCCTGTCCCTTGACGTCGGCGAAGTCCGGCCCGTTGATATCCTGCACGGCGAACAGCTTCTCGATGTCGACCTGCTTCCGCTCGATCTCCTCGCGTCCCTCGAGGAACGCTGCCGCTTCTCGCAGGTTAGCGATGGGATAAATTTTAAGCCCATCCACGACCGCCGCCTCGGCGGCGTTTTCAGTCGGCACAAGCATGCCGTCCAGTCCCATGGCTCGCGCCTGGATGGCGATCGGGAGCACGCCCTTGACCGGTCGCACGGCTCCGGTCAGCGCCAGTTCGCCGATCATCATCAGCCGGTCGAGTTTGTTCGACTCGATCTGCTCACTCGCGGCGAGCATGCCGACGGCGATGGATAGGTCGAAGCTTGGCCCTTCCTTGCGGATGTCGGCCGGGGCGAGGTTGATGGTCGTGCGGCCAAGTGGTATCTTGAATCCGGAGTTACCAAGTGCGGTCGTGACACGGTCGCGCGACTCTCGCACGGCGGCGTCCGGCAGGCCGACGATCACCGTGAGGGTTTCACCGTAACCGTCGTTCACCTCCACCTCCACGGGATGGGCGACGATCCCCTGGACGGCTGAGCAATGAACCTTGGCGAGCATTGGTTATTTTCTTTTGCGCTCGACGCGCCTGGACAGGCGCGACTTGTCGATCACCGCGAGCTTGTGCAGGCCGGAGGCGATCTTTTCGTGTTCGTCGAACGCCTCGAGCTTGAAGTGAAACTGGTTGTCCTCCGAGCGCAAGACCTGCGCTCGGCACGTCACTCGGTTGCCGGTCGGGGTGGGAGCGAGGTGCTCGATGTCCACCGCCATGCCGACCGTGCTCTCGCGGGGCTCGAGGTGGGGTAGCATGGCTTTACGCGCGGAATGTTCCATGAACCAGATCAGCCAGGGGGTGGACAGCACGGAGGGCATACCGTCCTCGGCGAAGTCAATGGCGTGTTTTTCCTCGGCAACGAATGTGACCTCAGCGGTGGCTCCGGGGCGGGGGCGTGATTTCATGCGGTGTGTTCAGTCTAAATTATTGCAGGGCCATTAAACCTTAAGATGGTGCGCTTGGCCAAGAGCGTTATGCGCAAACCAAGCAGCTTGGCCTGAAATTTCTTCTTTTCAAAACCGTGCCGGAACGCTTGGATTGTCCCTGCCGAGGCATCCTGACCGGTGTCGCGGCCGGTTTCGGTGGATATTTCCCCGGGCCGAAGACAGTCGTCTTGCCGGGTCGGGATGGGCACACGGTGCACATTCGGGGGCCAAGCGCACCAGCGATCCCGGCGTGCTGATGAAAACAAAGACATCATCCATCCACTCGGTGTTGCGGCGCAGGCAGTGCCGCGATTTTCTTTTCCACTCCCATCTGTTAACCGGCGCGCGCTTGGCTCGATGAAGATACTGCCATCCACGCTCCTGTCCGCGAAGGGCAACGGTTCGTCCAGTCGACGGAACATCAATCAGTTGTTGAAACTCATTGGCATCGTGCTGGTGTTTGTCCTGCTGTCGAGTTTCGCATTTCGCCTGTTCATGGAAGCCGAGGGGCGGGCGGAGAAGTACAAATGGTTTGACGGCTTCTACTGGACGATGGTGACCATGTCCACGCTGGGCTACGGCGAGATCACCTTCAACGATTGGCCCGGCAAGCTGTTCTCTGTGGCGGTAATGTTGTTCGGCATGATGTCGATGCTTGTCATTCTGCCGTTCGCGTTCATCCGGTTTGCGTACGAGCCGTGGATGGAGGCACAAAACGAGGCACGCACCCCGAGGCGGCTTGACCCGCACATGCGCGATCACGTAATCCTCACCAATTTTGATCCGGTCTCCCGTGCGCTGATCCACAAGCTGGGCCAGTACAACATTGCCTACGCGCTGCTGGTCCGTGACAAGGACGAGGCGCTACGCCTGCATGACGAGGGCTACTCGGTGGCCGTCGGCGAACTCGACGACCCGGATTTTTACAGCAACGTCCGGGTTGAGCAGTGCGCCATGGTGGTGGCCACCGGCAAGGACGAGGCCAACGCCAACATCGCCTTCACCGTGCGCGAACTGGTCGACAACCGCGTGCGCGTCGTCACGCTGGCCAAGTCCGAGGCTTCGGTGGACATCCTCGAGCTGGCCGGCAGCTCCAACGTCATACGGTTGGGCGAACTGCTTGGCCAATTCCTCGCGCGACGCACCATTGCCAACGACGCCATGGCGCACGTGATCGGACACTTCGACGAGCTGCTCATCGCGGAGGCTATGGTCATGGGCACACCGCTCGTCGGCAAGACGCTCGCCGAGTGCAACTTCCGCGAGATGACCAACACCAGCGTGGTCGGCGTGTGGGAGCGCGGCGAATACAAGGGCGCTGGCCCCGACACCAAGGTCAGCGACAGCACGGTGCTCGTCCTGGCCGGGTCGAAGCAGATGATCCAGCATTACAACCAGATTTTCTGCATCTATCAAAAGGAGGAATCACACATCGTGATTCTTGGCGGCGGCCGGGTGGGACGGGCCACGGCACGAGCGTTGGCCAAGCGCGGCCTCAAGTACGTGATCGTCGAGGAGTTGCCGGAGCGGATTCGCAACGAAAAATATTACGTGCAGGGCAGTGCCGCGCGGATCGAGGTCCTCGAACAGGCGAACATCGCCGACGCGTCCGCGGTCATCATCACCACCAGCGACGACGACACGAACATTTATCTCACCATCTATTGTCGCAAGCTGCATCCGGACATCCAAATCATCAGCCGCGCCAACCGCGA
>DKGH01000238.1:0-353 GCA_002453165.1 Verrucomicrobia bacterium UBA6775 | reverse complement strand
AACCTCCTCAAGCATAGCGACATCCTCATGTTGGCGGAGGGGCTAAACGTCTTCCGCCTCGAGTTGCCGGAGCACCTCCAGGGCAAGTCGTTGATTGAGTCGGAGATTCGCGAACGCACTGGTTGCAGTGTCATCGCCATTCAGCGCGAAGTTGATGGCAAGGATACCCACCTCGTCCACCTCGAGCCGACTGAGGTGCTCAGTGCGGACGACGAACTTGTCCTCATTGGCACAATTGAGTCCGAGGAAACCTTCCTCAAGACCTACGTCAATCCCCCGATGTAAACCAACGCATAACCGGTTCCAGGTTGGTCGGTTCTCAGTGCTCGGTCAGCGAAAACAGCCGGGCATCC
>DKGH01000091.1 GCA_002453165.1 Verrucomicrobia bacterium UBA6775 | reverse complement strand
CTGTCAAATGTCAACGATCCACCGGAGTGGCAACATTCGTCCCGCTGCGTCTTGATTCGAATCAACTCTTTCTCTGATGACAGATCAAGTTTGCCGTCATTCAGCGTGAAACGGGAGACAAGATTGAACCCCTTTTTGCGCGGCTTGCGATTCACATGCTCGACTACGGTTTTGGGGTGAGCGTAGAAGAGGTAAAGGTGGTTATTCTCATTGAAGTTGGGATCGAGGGTGATGCCGAGCAGTCCGTCCTCCAATCCGGTAAAAACCTCAATTTTACCAACCGACGTCGTCTTGTTGTCCTTGGGATTCCAAAAATGTACTTCGCCGTTGCGTTGTGCCCAGAAAACGCGACCGTCCATTGCGATGGATAATTCCATCGGGTCCTTGAGGTTGTCTTCAGTTTGATTATCCCCGTTGGTGTCCATGTCGGAAACAAGAATCACTTTGCGGAATGAACCATCAGCCTGCGGCCCTGAAGGTTGAGGGGCCGCCGTGACAATGCTCGAGAAACCAAGCACGATAAAAAGGACAAGGGAATACAACGATGTGGATTTATTCATTAACTGAACCGAATTTAACCAAGCGTTTGACCAAGCGTTCGGAGCGCGAAAAAGTAGCTATAATCGGGATTCTGTCGAGGAAATAGTCACAAAAGCCGAAGTGTCAGTTTAGCCGACGATCGGCGAACAAAAATCCCTCGCTGACTCATTTGCACGATATTCAGGGTAACTTCGTCTCCCTTCTTTTTGCTATGAAAAATCCGTGCGGCATCGATAATGTCGTCGATCTTTCGACCGTCAATTGAAGTGACAACCAAGCCGGGCCGAAGATTTGCCTCAGCAGCAGGCGTGTCTTTATCCACTTGGCTGATGACGAATCCATCCGTTGAATCAAGGCGCAGCGCCTCTGCGACCTCCGGCGTAAGTCTCTCCAGAATCGCACCGATTTTTTGCCGAATCAATCCAGCGTTAAAGACCGCATTTTCAGGAATGAGTTCGACTGTGCGGTCCAGTTTTTTTCCGTTACGTTCGATTTGAAACTGAATCGTCCTGTCCTTGCCAACGCCAACCAATTGACTGGCCAAATCGATGAATGAATCGTTTTCGCTGCCGTTCACTCGTAGAATTTTGTCCCCAACCGAAAGCCCTGCCTTGGCCGCCGGACTTTCCGCTTCGACACTGGCAACGCGAGGAGGCCGAGTCCCCGCGTCAATGGTTACACCGAACCAGTTATCATCGAGAAATTCTGGTGTGAAAAATCGGGACATGGATTCGTTGACTCGCTTAATTGGGATGGCAAACCCAATACCCTGACCCTCGCGAAGCACGGCAACGTTTATTCCGATGATTTCACCGGACAAGTTGATTAGTGGCCCCCCGCTGTTTCCGGGGTTGATCGAGGCGTCGGTCTGAAGCCAATCCGGAATCTCAAGTCTCTGCCCATCGGTTTCCGTTCGCCGACTTTTGGAACTGAGAATCCCCTGGCTAACGGAGCCCCCAAGTCCGAAAGGATTCCCAAGTGCCATGACCGTCTCCCCGAGCAGTAGATCATCATCGGCAGCAAATGTGGCTGCCGCGAAAACCTCGCCCTTTTTTTCCGGAATAATTCTCAACAGGGCAATATCCGTGGTCAAGCTGCCGGCAATGGCTTCGGCTTGGTAAATCTTCTGTTTTCCTGATTCATCCGTCAGTTTCACCCAAATTTCATCGGCATCGCGAACCACGTGGACATTGGTAAGCACGTAACCGGACTCGCTGATAATCACACCCGACCCGGCGCTTTCCTCAGGCGGCAACTGCTGTGCGTACGGGGTCCAGTTGTCCCTCCACCAGTCGTAAAGATACCCGACTCGCTGAACTCGGGTCTTGGTCGCGATATTTACCACACTGGGCATCACCTGAGAAACCGCCTTTACCGTCGGACTACGGCGGGTCACGTCATCCGCCTGGCCAAGGGTAGGGGACAGGGCCAGATAAGCGGCCAGCGCCATATTTTTAAAATTCATTTTCATATGCAAAAGCACTGCCATTCTGACAGGCAAGTGGACAACTATGTTCATTCTCACTTGGCCAAGCGTAACAACTTATCCACAACAGACTCAATTGGCTTGACGCTACCAACGGTTTTGTTTGGGATGTCGCCCATGACTTTTCGCTTAGTCCTGCTCGCTTTGGTCGCCGTAATGGCTGGTGGCACCGTTGGCTGCGTCAGCACTCCCGGAGGTAATAAAGTCGGAGTTCCCGGCGTTCGAGACAAAATCGTCAGCCGCTACGAGCGTCCGCTTGACCAGATACTTAATTCTGCCCGTGAAGTGCTGTCCCGAACCGGCACCGTCACCAATGACGATGTGGTGACCAACACGCTGACCGCACGAATCGACAAGCGGACGGTATACGTCACCGTGAAGGAAGTGGAGCCACTCGTCACCGAGGTGACTGTGCAGGTTCGCACCTCACGCGGGACCGGGGACTTGACCGTAGCTTCGGAGATCGACAAGCAGATCGCGCTTGGCCTCGTGCTCCCGCAGAACTAACGGCTACATCAAACCAAGATCTTCCTCGCGCCGCTCAAGTTTGAGTGGCGCATTTTTTTTGTTCGCTGCACGAATCTCGATTGAAAGGTGCATGATTCGGCTTTGTGCCCTTGTCGCCCCAGCGCCCTCCGGGTTGATATCGATTACCCGCTGTAGTGTGGCCCGTGCATCATCGTGTGTCCCTCCGGATTTTACCTGAATATCGGCTACCTTGTTTAGCCAGGCGACCTGCTGCTTCTCTGTCGCGCCAGGCATTCCAAGCAGGTATTCGTACTGCTGTATTGCGAGTACCGGTTCGTTGGCGTGGCTGACATAAAGAGCAGCCAATTCTTCTCGGTTTGTGATCGAGTCAGGATGCTCCTCCACACGGTTGACGCACTGGGCAAAAGCCGTCTCGTTGGCGAGCAATGTGTCCTCTTCGCTCGCCGTGGGAATATCCAGTGGCCCCTTGAGTTGATCCTTTTCAGCCGACTCCGCTGCGAGTTGCTGATAAGTCTCATCCATGTCGGACGCTTCGCTCGAGGCTTCATCAAAAGAATCCATTGATGCGAGTCGTTGAGACGCAAGCTGTGCAGCTTTCGATTCCGGATAGGTTTTTCGAATTACCTCCAGCGATCGCCGCGCCCCTTCTGGATCATCGAACAGATTCATCTGCCAATCGGCGAGCTTGTTGTATACAATTGGCAGATTGTACCTCAATCGCTCCTCATTGTTCAAAATCTCGTCGAGTGTCCACCGGGCAGTTCCGAGATCGAGATAATCCTCAGCCTCAATGGACGCCTTCAGCATAAGGCCTTCAAAGTCACCCGGATGTTTTTCGAGCAATAGGCCCACTTGCTCCAGTGCACCTTCGTAATTACCCCGGTTTCTGGCCGTCATGGTCGGCCCGTAAGCCGGTTTTTCCCAATGCTCTTCAACACTCCCCTCCATCGCATTCGTGATGGGGGATGTGATTAAGTTTGAAATGTACGGCGCAAAAAAAATCGCCAGCAAAATAGATCCGGGTAAAATAACAACAAACAACAATCCAATAAGCGCTAAACCACCACCCGCGTACGCTGCCGCCATGAATATAAATGCGACAACGATGTAGGAGGCAACCCACTTGATGATCATCTTTTGACCATCATACCGGGCACTGACGCTTAGTTTTTTTCGAATCGTGAACCAGGCGATGGCCGCGTAAAAAGGCGCAATTGCGATAAAGGTTAAAAGTATTTTTTCTACACTTACACCTTCACCAGTTGCCGCCAACAGATTCATCGCATCATTTCAAGTGAAGTCTCAGGCGGCTTAGGGTGCGTTCCGCCACATCGCGCATCTCCATCTCATCCACCTGCCACTGCCCGTCTTTTTTAGTCAAACCCTTGACTGAAAACCGCTTTCGCACTTTGCCGTCTGCGGAATAAAAATCGGCGGCAAGAATTCCGCCCGATTTGATGTCCACCCACGAAAGCACCCGCAATGTCCCCTCGGAAACAGAACGAGAACTCTCGAGCACATGGCAGGATCGGCTCTTGCGCCGTTGTTTCCTGAGAGTTTTTTGGTCGGGCCAGTGGAGGAATTCCAAGCCTAGATCCGACAGGGTGAAAGAGGATCTGGCCAAGCCAATTTCGAAATCCTCCCGCTTGGCCAAGCGCTTGGCCTTTTTGTCTAAGCGGTATTCATTACGCTTGGCCAACGCACGCTGAACGACCCAATACTCACCGTTGCCATCGCTTGGCTTGGTTTCATAGGTCATCAGACACTCCGCTTCGCCAAGCGGCTTGGTTTGGATGGTGAGTGGTGTCTTGATTCTTTTGCGATCACGCAGTGTCACCTCCATCGTTGCCTCAAGGGAGGCACTCTCAGTTGGAATGTCGTCGCGGATGGAGCGCGCCAATTCCTGCCCGTCGGGAAGCGGATCCGCCGACCGTACAGGATGGCTCCAGAGAAATATGAATCCAAGCAAGGGAAGGGTGAATTTGCGACTCGTCATCTTCG
>DKGH01000019.1 GCA_002453165.1 Verrucomicrobia bacterium UBA6775 | reverse complement strand
CAAGGGCGACCTCAACACCAGCAAAGAGGCCGTGGCCAAACTCGTCGCGCCGCTCAAGGAACAGTTGGACACGTACCAAAAGCGGCTGGCTCAGAGTAGCAGCACGCAGACGGAGCAGCTTTCGAAAGTCTCGCAACAGCTCGAGTCGCTTGGCCAGCAAAGCCAGATACTCTCGAAGGAGACGGAGCAGTTGCGGCAAATCCTGAACTCGAGCCAGCAGCGCGGGCGCTGGGGGGAGGAAACACTGCGGCGCGTGGTCGAGGCTTCCGGGCTGAGTGCGCATTGTGACTTCACCGAGCAGGCGCAGGCGGAGCAGGGGCGTCCGGATCTCGTCGTGCATTTGCCCGGTGACCGGCACATCGTGATTGATGCCAAGGTGCCGGACCTTTCATTTCTCAACGAACTGGAAACGAGTGAGCCGGCCCAGCGCAAGGCGGCGATTGAGCAGCACGCGAAAAAAATGCGTGAAACCGTCAAGGCACTGGCCGATCGGAATTATCCGCAGCACATCGAGGGGGCGCTGGATTGCGTGGTGATGTTCGTGCCGGCCGAGTCGCTGTTCAGCGCGGCGCTCGAGGGCGATCCGGATCTGATCATCTGGGCGGCGGAACGGCGCATCACGCTGGCCACGCCGACTTCGCTCATCGCGCTGTTAAGCTCCGTAAAGGTGAGCTGGCAATATCACACGCAGTCCGAGAACGCGCGGGTCATCGCGGAGGCCGCGCAGGAATTGTACAGCCGGCTTGGGGTGTTCGTGGGTCACTTCGACAAGATTCGGAAGGGAATTGACGCTGCTGGCAAGGCGTTCAATGCGGCTGTTGGTAGCTACGAACGATCCATCAAGCCAAGTGGCGAGCGGGTCAACAAGCTGCAACTCGGCGAAACCAGCGGCGAGGAACTCCCAAACGTGGAGTCCGTGACAGAGGTGCTACGGGATGCCCCGATCGAGCTGCCAGAAAAAACCGGGACGGATTAATTCACACGCTTGGCCAAGCGCGGCGCTTACCGCTCACTGCCTGCCGCTTCCGGTTCACAATTCTCCGGAACCGGCGGGAGGCCAAGTGCCATGAAAAACGGCACAACGAGAAAACCGGCCCCGACCCAGTAGGGAACAGTGCTGCCGAATTTCCAGTACAGCACACCGCCGATGATCGGCCCGATGGCGCGGCTCAGCGAGCCAAGCGAGCGGAACACTCCGAGCGAAAGCCCCTGCCGATCGGCCGGCGTGTAGCGGGAGACGAGCGAATTGAGCGACGGCATGGCCATGCCGCTGCCGGCAGCCATCAGGAACAGTCCACCGTAAAGGACACTGGTGCCATCGGCGTTGCCGATGATGATGAAGCCAGGCAGTGTGAAAAATACACCGGTGAGCGCCGTGCGCCGCTCGCCCATTCGCTTGATGAACTGCCGGGCAACACCGCCCTGAAACAGAATCAGCGTGACGCCAATGAAGACAAACATCCACGCGATATCGATCGGCATGAAGCCGTGCTTTTCCATGGCATAAAACGTGACGGTAAACTCGACAGACGAAAAAGCGGTCCAGTAGGCGAAGTAAATCAGATTGGTGCGGGCCACGCCGGGCAGGTCGATGCGCTTGAGTTGGGCGAACGGGTTGAAGCCGCGCTTGGTTGTGTCCTTGCCGCGTTTTTCGGGCGGCAGACTTTCGGACAGTTTGAACACCACAAGAACCCAGTTCAACGCGGAGATCATCAGTGCAATGGCGGCCGGCCCCGAGAACGGGTGGAGGTTAAACCCGCCCACCGCATTTTCTGGGTCGATCATCTGCCACTTGTGGGCAAAGCCGCCGATCGCCGGTCCAAGGATGAAGCCGAGGCCAAGCGCGACGCCTATGATAATCATGCCGGACGCGCGGTTTTTGTCGGAGGTAATGTCGGCAGCCACGGCTGAGGCGGTGGAGATGTTTCCGGCCATGATCCCGGCGAGCATCCGCCCGAAGATGAGCAGCGCAAAACTGCCGGCAAACATCCAGATGAAGTTGGCAAAAACGATCCCGCTGAGGGTAAAGACAAGCGTGGGACGCCGGCCGTGTTTGTCCGAGTACGCACCCCAGATTGGCGCGAAGACAAACTGCAGGACACCGTAAAGCGAGCCGAGGATGCCGCCGAAAAGAGTGGCCACGGCGTTTTCGTCGTCCCCGGCGAACGTTTCCAGCCAGGCGACGAGTGAGCCGATGAGACTGTCCACCCCGTCCTTCTCGAGATAGTAATCGAGCATCGCGGGGAAGAGCGGGAAAAGAATGGAAAAGCCGACCACGTCGATGAACACGGTCAGAAACACGATGAACAGGGTCGGCTTCTTCATTGGCAAAAAGAACGACGCTGGAGTTCAGCGCCGCGGGCCGCGCAGTCTAGGGAAGCCCGTTCACAATACAACGACTTTCCGCACGAAAAGCCGTCACGCTTGGCCAAGCGTGTGGGCGTAGGCGGCTTCGAGCTGCTCAACCGATTTTTCCCAGTTAAGTTCCGCGCGAAACCGCGCCTGGCCAAGCTGGCCCATTTGCTCGCGCCTGGCCGCATCGTCGAGTAGATCCGCGATCGCTTGGCCAAGCGCTTGGCTGGTGACCTCGCTGACGTAGTGCGCCGCTTCACCGGCTGAGTAGCGGCTTTCCTTCAGATCAAACGTGACCTGCGGCTTCCCGACTGCCATGTACTCAAGCACTTTGTTCATAGTGCAATGGTGATTGTACGAGTTGACCGGGTCGCCGGACACGCCGAGATCCATCGTGCTTAGCGCGGAAAACAGGGCGGTGCCCTCGACACGTCCGGGCATGTCGACGAAATCGCCCATGCCAAGCTCATCGCGGAGCCTAGCGAGATTTTCGTATTCCGGACCGAATCCCATCAGCAAAAACTGGACGTCTTCCCGACCGAGTTCGGTCACGAGATAATGGGCTGCCTCGATCACGCGATGGATCCCGTCCGCGCTGCCCATCACGCCAACGTAACCGACGAGATGAGTGCGGCCTTTTTTCAAATCAGGGTTGGGTTCAATTTTTGCGGTGGGAATCTTCGGGGCTGAGCGGACGATGAACACATCCTCCTCTGCTTGGCCTCCACGGCCGGTGGCGATGTTGCTTACGGACTGGTTGGTGGCGATCACCGTGTCGGCAAAAAAATGAGTCCACCATTCGGCGACACGCACCGCCCAGTAGAGCAGGCCGCGTTTGCCAAACTTGGCCTCGAACATCTCGGGCGTTGCATCGTGGACGTCGTAGATCAACCTCACCCCGGCCAGTTTGAATGGTGCCGCCGCAGCGAACAGGATGTCTGGTGGATTGCAGAGTTGAATAACATCGAAACGGTGACGCCGCCACGCCTTGCACAGCAGGCGGAACTCCCCCCAGAGCGCCGAGGTGTATTCGCGAAAAAACCCTCCGACCGAATTGGCCTCCTCGCTGAGCGGGTGCCGGTAGATCTGGATGCCGTCGAGTTTTTCCTCCGGCTGAGTGTAGCCCTGCATTTGCGGGCAGATGACGATGACCTCGTAGCCGGCGTCCCGCAGGGCGCACGATTCCTGCCATACCCGGCGATCCAGCGGCACCGGAAGATTCTCAACAACAATGCAGACGCAGGGCTTGTTTTGGCCTGGGGAGTCACCCATTTTCAGGTGCGGCAGGCTAGGAGTGGTAGACTGAAAACGCAAGGCGGGAGCTTTTGCCGGCACGGTGTGTGGTCAGCCTTGCCGTGGCCCCGTGCTCTGTGGGACTCTGCGCCAAGCGAAGTTACTCGCGGCATGATCACTTTTTTAAAAGGAACACTCACAGACGCACTGCCGACACAGGTGGTGGTGGAGGTCAACGGCATCGGCTATGAGGTCCTGATCCCGCTGTCGTCGTTTGAGAAACTCCCCGCGCTTGGCCAAGCGGTGACCCTCAAGACTCAACTGGTCGTTCGGGAGGATTCACAAACGCTGTACGGCTTCGCCACAGACGACGAGCGTGGCCTTTTCAAGATGATTCAAAACGTTACCGGGATCGGACCTCGGCTCGCGCTAAACGTCCTCAGCGGGATGGACGTGGCATCGTTCAAACTGGCGGTGGGAACCGGGGATGTGAAACGCCTCTCCAGCATCAATGGCATCGGCAAAAAAACCGCAGAGCGCATGGTACTCGAGCTGAAGGACAAGGTTGGCAGCGTTGACAGCGACCTCCCGACAGCGCTTGGCCAAGCGCCGGCTGGCTCAGACAGAAACATCGCTGACACCGTGGCGGCGCTCGAGGCGCTTGGCTCAAAACCGGCCGAGGCACAAAAGGCTGCCAAGGCGGCGTTGGCGATGCTTGGCCCGCAGGCTGCCGTGGAGGAATTGGTTCGTGCGGCGCTCAAGGGAGGGAAGTGACCACGCATTGAGTGACCCGCTCGTCATCCCAAATAGTGCATCGCTTGGCCAACGGCTGGCGGCGAAGGTACTGTACATCTTACTGCGCCTACTGCGGCTGACTTGGCGGATTCATTTTTCCGATCCGCGCGGTTCACTGGAGGCCGGCCGTGACAAGCCTTTCATCATCTGCGTCTGGCACAACCGCCTAGCTTACGCGATGTACGCTTACCGGGACAGCATCAAGCCTGTCAGCGGCCGCCGCTTGGCCGCGATGGTGAGCGCGAGTAAAGATGGGGCGTTCCTCGTGGAGATTCTGCGGGCGTTCGATATTGAGCCGGTACGTGGATCGACTAACCGGCGCGGGAGGCAGGCGCTGCTGGAGTTGTCGCGGCAGATGAAAGCCGGCCTGCATCTGGCCATTACACCGGACGGCCCACGCGGGCCGTGCTATGAAATTCAGGACGGCATCCTGTCGCTTGCGCAGGTGACTGGGTTGCCGATCATCCCGCTGGGGTGTTCCTCGAAGCGAAAGTACCGTTTCAAGAGTTGGGACCGGTTTCAATTGCCGTTGCCGTTTACCCGTTGCGATGTCGAATACGGCGAACCGCTGCACATTCCACGCAAGTTGAACGATGCAGATCGCAACGAGTTTCGCGCCGAGTTGAAAAAACGGCTTGATGCGATCAGCCCCGAGTGATGGAGGCGCGAGGTTGCAGATTTTCTCAAAACCGATATAACCGCGCGCGGTGAACGCAGGTTCGTTAGAGGGCGCATTGCGCCTGCAAAAATTCATCTTCCTCGCGGTGATCGCGTTGGCGTTGGTCGTTTTTGGCTACACCCTCGCGGATGATGCATTCTTTGCAGCGCTGGCGTTTGGCGGGTTGGCATGGTTGATGTTGATGCCATACCACGCGACACTGTCGGTGACGCTTGCGATCGCGACTTTCTCCACGGCGTTTATTATGCCGTTTTTCCCGGGGCGCCCCTTCGTGTGGGAGGCGGCGGCATTGCTGGGCTGGACTGGTTGTGTGCTGGTTTTTTCCTTCCGCCAATACCGGGATGAAATGTGGGACTCCATCCACGAGCACAAGTGGATGTTATTCGGAGTGGCCGGCTACTGCCTGATTTTGGTGGTCACCATGTTTGAGCGTGGTGTGGGTTTCCGGACGATGGGCGGAGAGCAGATGGGCGGCCGTTTTTATTTTCAACAGCTGACGTGTGCCATTTTTCCGTTGATGTTCATGATGCTCCGACTGAAGGAGGATCAGATTCGCAAGCT
>DKGH01000184.1:510-20276 GCA_002453165.1 Verrucomicrobia bacterium UBA6775 | reverse complement strand
ATCCGTGAGCGCTTGGCAGTGCATCGTGACCGCCCTGATTGCGCCGGGTGCCATGTCAAAATCGATCCGCTTGGGTTTGCGCTGGAAAACTACAACCCGGTGGGCGCCTGGCGGGACACGTATCACAATGGCCGTGAGGTGGACACTTCCGGCGAACTGTTTCGAAGGCATGAATTCAAAACGATCGAGCAATTCAAGGACGCACTCCTGGCCGAGAAACCCCGTTTCGTGAAGGCTTTCGCCGGGCATCTGCTGTCGTTTGCGCTTGGCCGGGAACTGGCTGCTGCAGATTCGCCGGCGCTGGAAGCCATCGCGGCTGAGGCTGAAAAGAACGATTATCGCTTTCAACCGCTCCTCAAAAGCATCATCCTGAGCGAGCCGTTTTTGAACGAACCGAACTGAAATGTCCGCATTGAATCGACGATCCTTCCTGAGAGGCGCAGCCGGCGCGACGCTTTCGCTGCCGTGGCTGGAGTCCATCGCATCGGCTGCGAACGCGGCATCACCTCCCCAGCGGTTGGCCATTTACTACGTGCCCATTGGGGTGGTGAGGCGTTCGTTTTTTCCGGGCGAAGCGGAGACTGAAGTGCCCAAGTTTCGTGGTTTTCTGGGCGGCAAACGGGATCAGCCAGACCTGTACAAGCCGGGCTATCAACCGATCGTGTGGACTCCAACGCTGGAACCACTGCGAAAGGTTCGGAATCGTGTCACGCTTATCACCGGGCTGGATCGCGTGTACCAGAACGGGACCGATGTGCACGCCCAATGCGGCAGTTGCTTCCTGAGCAGTGCGGCTCCGTATGAGATTAAGTCATCAGCCTGGCCGTTGAATCGCACGCTGGATCATTTGGTGGCGGATTATGTCGGTGATGCGACGCCGTTTCGGTCTCTGGAGTTCAGTTGCAACAGCCACAAGGACAACGTCGAGTCGATCTACTTCGACAATATTTCATGGTACGGCACCGGTCACGTGGCACCGTCGATGCGTGATCCGCAGAAGGCCTACCGTCGATTATTTGGCACAAGGGATACGGATCAATTTCGAAACATCACCGACCTCGTGCTGGAGGATGCGCGATCGCTTCGGCGTGAGTTGGGTAGCGAGGATCGTGACAAGTTCAACGAGTACTTCGACTCCGTCCGAACCATCGAGGAGCAAATGGAAAAGATGGCCCGAATGAAAAGCGGCTTGGCCAAGGTCTCCATCGATGAGCCGATCGACGCCTATCTGCCGCGTGGGGAGTATATCCGCTTGATGGGAGATCTGATGGTAGTTGCGTTGCAGACCGGCTTGACGAGGGTGGCCACGATGATGATCGGGCCGGAGCGATGGAACACACCGTACATGTTCGAGGGTGTTTTTGATAAGCCGCGCAGCCATCATTCGATGTCCCATAATCAACCCAAGTTCATCGACGACTTGGCCAAGGTGGATCATTTTTACATGGAGCAGTTCGCGTATCTTGTCGAAAAGATGGCCAGCGTCGGTGAGGCCAATGGCACGACGCTACTCGACAACACAGTTTTCACCTACGGCTCCGGCTTGGGAGATGGTGCGTCGCATCAATACAACAAACTCCCCATCATCGTAGCTGGGCGTGGTGGCGGAAAACTACGCGCCGGGGGCGGTCACCTTAATGTGCCCACCGGCACGCCATTGGCGAATCTCTGGCTGGCCCAAGCCCAAGCGCTTGGCCTGAAGCGCGACCGCTTCGCCGATAGCACCGCCCCGCTTGGCCAAGTTTTGGCTTAAAACTACGGTTGACACGTAAGTTGTGCGCACAAATCCTGGGCGCATGGCGAATGTTACATTGGCAATCGAAGACAAATTGCTCGAAAAAAGCCGTCAATATGCGTCCCAAAGGGGAACGAGTCTGAACGCTCTTCTTCGCGAAATGCTCGCAAATTTGACGAATGAAACTGGAGCAGAGATCGAGCAGATGATTAATCGACTTCGAAATGCAAAGGGTCATTCCGGCGGAGTGAAGATTGATCGGGAATCTTTGTACGAACGTTGAACTCGTGGCTTCGGTTTTCTTTGACACCAATATTTTGGTGTATTCCGTGGATGAGGCCGATCCCCAAAAAAGGGAAATCGCCCTGAGCCTCATTGCGAAGCATTCTATTGCAAAAGACGCAGCGATTTCCGCGCAAGTGCTTCAGGAATTCTATGTGGCATCCACTCGGCGTCTTGGGATTAATCCAATCGAGGATCGGCAACTTGTGAAGGACTTTCAGATGTTTGAGTTGGTGCAGGTCACGCCGGGGATCATTGACGAGGCAATTGACCGTTCAATTCTTGATCAGATTTCGTTTTGGGATGGCCTGATCCTCTCCGCTGCCAAGCTGAGCCGTTGCGAAAAGTTGTATTTGGAGGATATGAATCACGGCCAAGCGTTTGGCCAAGCACGTTTAGTTGAACCAAGAGGTGAAGGCTTTTACTGGTTCGCGCTCGGTGCGGTATTGATAGGAGGCATCATCGTAGTCGGCGTGGCCAAGCGCCATGCCGCAGATGAGTTTTTTGGAGTCTGGGATATCGAGGATACTCCGAACAACATCCGGATACTCCGCCAACGCCGCCTGTGCGCAGGTTTCGAGGCCGTGTCCCCGGGCGGCCAGCATCACGTTTTGGATGAACATGCCGCAGTCGACCCATGATCCGGTCTCCAAAATGCCGTCGATAAAAAAGTAGAGCGCCACCGGGGCGTCGAAGCTGTGGTAGTTTTTCATCCATTGGTCCTTACGCTTTTCGATGTCGTCCCGTTGGATGTTTAGGGCACTGTAGAGCGCCTTGCCACAAACGCCCCGACGCGTGATGTAGGGCTCCTCAATTTTTGTCGGGTAATACTCGTAATCCTGACGGGCAGGTTCACCGTCGGCACGACATTTGGCGAGGGCTTTGGCGAGTTGGCACTTGGTGTCGCCGGTGACGACTGCGACCTGCCATGGTTGTGAATTAACCCCGGACGGTGCCCAGCGGGCGCATTCCAGTATGCTTGTGATGATCTCCCGGTCCACCGGCTTGGGCAGAAAAGCCCGGGTGGACTTGCGGTTTCGAATTGCCTCTGTGACTTCCATTGTCTATCCCAACGCGTGACGCTCTTTCTGTTGGCAAAGCCTAACATCGTGCCGGCGCAGCCTCAACGGATTAGCCGGCGTCGAACATTTGAATGAAACAAATTCTGATATTTTCAACGATCCTTTTCCTCGGCTTGGCCAAGTCACATGCATTGACCAAGCCCAACGTACTGTTGCTGCTGGTGGACGACCTGAAGCCGGCGATGGGTTGTTACGGAGACGAACACGCGATCACACCGCACATGGACGCTTTGGCCAAGCGCGGAGTGCGGTTTGATTTGGCTTACTGCAATCAGGCGGTGTGCGCGCCATCGAGGTTCACGCTGATGCTCGGGGCACACTCGACCTCGACCGGGCTTTACGGTCTGGGCAGTCACCTGCGTCGGGTGATTCCCAATGCGGTGACGATGTCGCAGTATTTTTCACGGTTCGGTTACCGCGCTGAGTCGCTTGGCAAGGTGTTCCACATCGGCCACGGGAACCTGGGTGATCCGCAAGCGTTCGAGGTGCCGCATTTTCACGACAAGGTAATCGAGTACCTTGTGCCGGAGAGCACGGATGGCGGCAAACTCACCCGCGAGGAGGCATTGTTCACGAACCAAAAGTTGGGGCAGATTCGTTCGCTTCCCCGGGGCGCCGCGTTCGAAGCGCCCGTTGCGAAAGACGAGGATTACGCCGACGGCCGCGTGGCGAATGAAACCATTGTTCGGCTGAAGGCCGCGAAGGCGCGTCGTGCTAAGGATGGCACACCGTTTTTCATCGCAGCCGGTTTTGTTCGGCCACACCTGCCATTTTCTGCGCCGAAAAAATATTGGGACATGCACGATCCGGCCAATCTGCCACTGGCGGTCAACAAGTCGTTTCCCAAGGCCGCGCCGAGGGTCGCCCTCAAGCGTGGTGGAGAAATCGCCGCCTTCAAACCGGTACCGCCGGGTGGGCAAATCGAGGACGAACTGGCTCGCAAGTTGATCCACGGATACTACGCGAGCACAACATACGTGGATGCACAAATTGGCAAGGTCACCCGTGCGCTGGACGAACTGGGGTTGGCGGAAAATACGATCGTGGTGCTGTGGGGCGATCACGGTTGGCATCTGGGTGATCTGAGCATTTGGACGAAGCACACAAATTTTGAGCAGGCCAACCGCATCCCGGTTGTGATCTCGGCGCCCGGGGTGGCCCGCGCCGGGGCGGCATCTCGTCAACTCGCAGAGACGGTGGATATCTTCCCGACCGTGGCTGAGTTGGCAGGATTGCCCGCGCCGAAAGTGCCGCAGCCGATCGACGGGGTTAGCCTTGTGCCGGTTTTGAAAAATCCCTCAGCCCGGGTTCGTGGCCATGCGTTTCATGCCTATCCCCGTGGGCGAAAACTGGGCAGGGCGATTCGCACGGAACGATACCGTTTGGTGGAGTGGAAAAATCACAGCGACGGAAGTGTGCCTGTGGATTACGAGTTGTACGACTACACGAGTGATCCGTGGGAGACTCAAAACCATTACGCATCCAAGCCGAAGGTGGCGGAAAAGCTGAAGGCAATTCTTGCCGGATATCCCGCCCCAAAAACCCGAAAGTAGGCATGGCGGAAAGCAAGCCGGAGGTTGAGGTGGGCGCCGTGTGCGATAAGGTCGCCTTCAAGGCGGGCAAAAAGAATTTTCTCTTCTTGGGCAGCGATGGCGAAAGCTACGACGTGAAGTTGAAGTTGAAGGACTCATTGGCCGAGGCCAACGACTTGTCTGCAGGCCAAGCGGGGACGATTTCCGTCGGCCCAAGTGGCTGGGTGGAACTGGAGTTCCCGAAACACAAATCGCTGCCGAAGGCGGTTTTGAAGCGCTGGATCGAAGAAAGTTTCCGGTTGCTGGTCCCAAAAAAAATCAGTTCATAACTGGACGGCAATTGAGCCAAGCGTTGCCACTTGGCTGGGGTTTGGGCAGACTCCCGTCACCGTGAAACGACATTTCCTGATGGTGTTGTGCTGTGCGCTTGGCCTTTTGTCGGCCAACGCGGCCAAGCGGCCCAACGTGGTATTTTTTCTGGTGGATGACATGGGCTGGCGGGATGTCGGCTGCTTCGGGAGTCCTTTTTACGACACGCCCAACATCGATCGTTTGGCCAAGCAGGGGGTGAAATTCACCAACGCCTATGCGACCTGCCATGTCTGTTCCCCCACACGGGCGAGCATCATGACCGGCAAGTACCCGGGCAGGTTGGATCTCACAGATTGGCTTTCCGGTCGCCGCGACTTCGATTTTCAAAGTCATCTCAGTGCCGAAAAACTGCAGGCACTGCCGTTGGAGGAGGTGACCCTGGCCGAGGCCCTCAAGGCGAACGGTTATCGCACCGGCATCTTTGGCAAGTGGCACCTTGGCAACGACCAGGCGGGTCCGTTAAGTCAGGGTTTCGATGTGCAGGTTCCAAAATGGAACGGATGTTGCCCAAGGGGTGGCTATCATCCGCCGTACAAGATGGAAGGCCTGAAGATCGAGGGAAAGGAGGACGAGTACCTGACGGATCGGTTGAACTTCATGGCGCTCGATTTTATTGAGCAGGCTGGGGAGAATCCGTTCTTCCTCTATCTGTCCCACTTCTCGGTCCATGACCCGATTCAGGGGCGCAAAGACCTGGTCGAAAAGTACCGTGCCAAGCGTGCCAAGTTGCCTCCGATCGAAGGGCCGGAGTTTATTCTCGAGGGCAATCCGGACGATAAAAATCCGTTGTCGCGAAAGCAGTTAACGGAGCTGCTGGGCAAGCCATCGCATCAGGGGCACAAGGTGTTGCCGCAGCGCACGATCAAGATCAAGCAGCGGCAGGATAACATTGAGTTCGCCGCCATGGTGGAGGCGGTGGATCAGAGCCTGGGGCGAGTGATGAAAAAACTCGAGGAGCTTGGTCAGGCTGAAAACACGATTGTCATTTTCGCCTCTGACAACGGAGGGATGTCAGCCGGTAACTTCGGGAACCCAAAACGAGTTGTCCGGGACAATCAACTCGACTGGGCCTACGCGACTTCCAATCTGCCACTGCGGGGAGCCAAGGGCTGGTTGTATGAGGGAGGGGTGCGAGTGCCCACGATCGTGAAGTGGCCGGGCAAGGGTCGGGCCGGCGCGGTTTGTGATGAGCCGGTCATCAGCACGGATTTTTACCCGAGCATTCTGGAAATGGTGGGCCTGCCTCGGGCGCCTGGACAGCATCGGGATGGGAAGAGTTTTGCGCCTGCGCTGCGCGGCGAGTCGTTTGAGAGGGGGGCGATCTATTGGCACTTTCCGCACTACAGCAATCATGGAATGCAAAGTCCCGCTGGGGCGATCCGCGATGGAGACTACAAGCTGCTCGAGTATTTTGAAAACGGAACCGTGCAACTGTTCAACCTGAAGGATGACTTGGGCGAACAGAAAAATCTCGCGGCCGCTGAGCCGGAGCAAACGGCCAAGCTCCTGGCTAAGTTGCGAGCCTGGCGAAAAGAGGTGGACGCAAAAATGCCGAGACGGAAGAAGGATCAGCCATGATAAAGCAACTGCTTTGGAGTGCTGTTTTTACGCTTGGCCTGTCGGCGCAGGCAGAACAACGGCCGAACATCCTCTTCGTATATCTGGATGATTTCGGCTGGAAAGACACCGGCTACATGGGCTCGGACTTTTATGAGACTCCGAACATCGACCGCTTGGCCAAGCAGGGGATGATTTTTACCGATGCCTATTCCACCTCGGCCAACTGCGCCCCGGCGCGTGCCTGTCTGCTCTCCGGCCAATACACGCCGCGCCATCAGGTTTACAACGTCGGCACCCGCCCAAGGGGCGATGCCCGGCATCGCCGACTGGAGCACGTGACCGGGACGAACAAACTCCGACTGGATATCGTCACGTGGGCGGAGGCGTTGCAAAAGGCCGGTTACCGCACAGGGATGTTTGGTAAATGGCACCTTGGCGCGCCCCCGATCGAGCAGGGTTTCGACGTTGCCGTGGAGCACAATAAAATCCCCGGCATGCGGGGACACATAGGGCGTAACGGGGAGTATCTCGCCGATGTGCTCACGGGAAAAACACTCGAGTTCATCAGCAACTCGAAAGGTAAACCGTGGTGCGCCTATCTGTCGCATTATGCCGTGCATGTGCCGCTGCAGGCCAAGCGCGACATCATCAAAAAATATGAGGCAAAGAAGCCGGGCCGGCTTCATCAGCACGCCGTCATGGCGGCGATGATCGAGTCGGTCGACGAAGGGGTGGGACGTCTGGTGGCCAAGCTCGAGGAAACCGGCCAACGCGACAACACGATTATCTTCTTTTTCTCCGACAACGGCGGATATGGCCCGGCGACGGACATGGCTCCGCTGCACGGCTACAAGGGCAATTATTTCGAGGGCGGCATTCGCGTTCCGTTTTTTGTGAACTGGCACGGGAAAATTCAAGGCGGTCAAAAGAGTGCAGAGCCGATCATTGGAGTGGATCTGTATCCGACCTTTCTTGAGTTGGCCGGGGGCGATCGGCCAGAGCAACCGCTTGATGGCGTCAGTCTGGTGTCTCTGTTTCGGGGCAGGAAAAAGACGCTTGGCCCGCGCCCGCTCTACTGGCATTTCCCGGCGTATCTTCAGAGTTACGACGTTTACGAGGAACAGCGTGACCCGTTATTTCGCACGCGGCCGTGCAGTGTCATTCGCTTGGGCGACTGGAAACTTCACGAGTATTTCGAGGACGGCGTACTGATGCTTTACAATCTGCGCGACGATATCGGCGAACAAAAAGACTTGGCGAAAGAGCGACCGCAACTGGTCAAAAAACTGCATGGCATGCTCCAGTCGTGGCGGAAGGAAACCGGGGCGATCGTCCCCAGGGCCCCGAATCCCAGGTTTGACCCGGAGGCCGAGGCCAAGGCGATCCACGCGGCCCGGCTGAAGCTGCGTCCCGTAAAATGAGAGGCGCCCTCCAACCGGTTTTGGCTGCGATCACATTGTTGACTAGTGCTGCGATTGGCCAAGCGGATGAGCGGCCGAACCTGCTCCTGTTTTTGGCGGACGACATGACCTACACCGACGTAAGTTGTTTCGGAAACCCGGATGTGCGAACGCCGAATATTGATCGCTTGGCCAAGCAGGGCCTACGATTGACTCGCTGCTACAACTCCGCACCTACCTGCTCGCCGCTGCGGCAGAGTTTGTTTACAGGTCTTTATCCGGTCAGAAACGGGGCTCACCCGAACCACAGCCGGGTGTACGAGGGTGTCAAGTCGCTGCCGCACCACCTTCGCCCGCTGGGCTATCGTGTGGGGCTGGTCGGTAAACGGCACGAGGCACCGGCTTCCGCTTTTCCGTTCGAGCAACTGGGAGGCAGTCACGGCGACGGTGGCCGCACGCCGGCCGGAGCCGACCTGCCGTTGGACCGCGCGAAGGCATTCATGGCAAGAGACAGTGGCCAGCCTTGGTGTCTGGTTGTTGCTTCGAATCAACCGCACACACCGTGGAACCGCGGCGATGCAAGCGTCTATCCGCCCGAAAAGCTAACCGTGCCACCCTACTTGGTGGACACGAAGAGGTTGCGCGAGGGCCTGTCCAAGTACTACGCCGAGATCAGTTACATGGATCAACAGGTGGGTGAAGTGGTGGACATTTTGCGGGAAATGAAGCAGGCGGGAAACACGGTGATACTCTGGCTGAGCGAGCAGGGCTCTCAACTGCCGTTTGGCAAATGGACCTGTTACGACATGGGCATCCATGCGGCGGCCGTGGTGCGTTGGCCCGGGAGAATTAAACCCGGGTCGGAATCGGCTGCGCTGATAAGTTACGTTGACGTAGTGCCGACTTTTCTTGAGTTGGCCGGGGGAAACCCGGGTGCCTCATCGTTCGATGGCCGATCGTTCCTCCCGATTTTGCTTGGTGAAAAACAGGTGCACCACAGTTTTGTTTATGCGGTCAACACCACCCGTGGGATCTATCACGGTTCCGAGGCGTATGGGATCCGGGCCGTAACCGATGGCGATTGGCTGTACATTCGCAATCTCCATCCCGGCGCCAGATTCCAAAACATGGTGACTTATCGTGATCCGATTTATGCCTCGTGGAAAACGGTGGACAGCGACTTGGCACGATCTCGTGTGGCGCGTTATGCCAAGCGTCCGGCCGTGGAGTTGTTCGACCTGAGGGCCGACCCCTGGTGCCTCAGAAACCTTGCGAATGACTCCCGCTTGGCCAAGCGCAGCACAGAGTTTTCGCGTCGCTTGGCCAAGTGGATGGAGCAACAGGGGGACGAGGGAGACGCCACGGAGCGCCTGGCCAAGTCGCGCCAACCGAGGGAGCGGCCTTGGTCGAAGAAGGGAATCTACTACAAACCAAAATGAGATTGAGCGTTTTTGCAGTTTGTTTGTTTTTGATGTCGCTTGGCCAAGCGCCAGCCAGGGCGGAGCAGCCGCCCAATATCATTTACATAATGGCCGACGACCTCGGTTACGGGGATCTTGGCTGCTTTGGCAGCGAGTTGAACAGGACACCGCACATCGATGCGTTGGCGGCGGGTGGACTGCGGATGACCGATTTTCATGCCGCGTCGTGGTGTGCCCCGAGTCGGCGTGCGTTGATGACCGGCTGCCATGCAAGTCGGCCTTGGAAGAATGCCCGGGGAAACATGGGGCGCCTGGCTGATGCCATCACGCTTCCGGAAATGCTCAAGGCCAAAGGATTCACAACCGCTCTGCTGGGGAAATGGCATCTCGGGATGGGCAGGGGATTGCACCCGCTGGATCAGGGCTTCGACTACTGGTACGGCACACCCGGCAGCAACGACTGGGACGGGCCACGCCCAAACTTTGCCTCGTTTCGCGATGCTCCTGAGTCCGCGTGGAAAACACCACTGATCGTGAATCGTGAAAACAAGGGGGCGATCGTGCCGCAGTCGCTTTTCACCCGCCGCTACACCGAGGAGGCAATGCGGTTGATACGGGAGAGCCGGGGAAATCCATTTTTCATCTATCTCGCGCACAACATGCCGCACGTGCCGATTTTTGCATCGCCCAGATTCGACGGCAAAAGTGCGAACGGCGTGTACGGCGATGTGATTGAGGAGATCGACTGGTCAGTGGGGCAGATCGTAAAAACGCTTGAGGCAGAACAGCTCACGAAGAAAACGATCATCGTATTTACATCCGACAATGGCCCGTGGACCATGTTCAAGGAATTCGGGGGTGTGAGTGGCCCGTTGCGCGGTGAGAAATCGACTACATGGGAGGGCGGCGACCGCGTGCCCTGCATCGTCTCGTGGCCGGGAAAGATCGCTCCGGCTGTGTCCGGTCAGTTGATGGTGAACTACGACATGTACGCCACGTTCGCTCGCCTGGCCGGCGCGACCGTGGCGAAGCGGCAGGCGATCGACTCGATCGATTTTTCGGATCACTGGCTTGCGGGGAAAACGGGTAGGCGTACCCGCCATGTTCACTACTTTCATCAGCCAACGGCCTACCGGAGCGGGAACTACAAACTGCATCGCTACACGCGCTCACGAACACGAAATCCCGACACTGGCGCTCGGGAACCATCCGTGTTTCACAAAGGCGGACTGTTGTTCGATCTGGCGAACGATGTGGGTGAGCAGTCAAATATTGCCGCAAAACATCCGGAGCTGGTTGCGCGACTCAAAAAAGAGTTTGAGGAAGCGCAGAGCGCGATCCAGAATTGGAAACCGTTTCACTGAAGCAACATGAAAAGAGGCGAATCCATCGAAATTGAAATTGATCTTCCAGTGTCGATGGATGCCGCATGGCAGGCCATCACCGATCCGGAGCAAATGCGGCAGTGGTATTTCCCAATGCTCCCGGATTTTAAGGCCGAGATTGGATTCAGTGTGGAGTTCAACGTGGAGTGTGAAGGGCGAAACTTCCTCCATCAATAGGAGGTTCTCGATTTGGAGGCCGGCCGGAGGATTGTTTATAGCTGGAGATACTGCGGCGTGCCCGGCGACTCAAAAGTCTCATGGGAGCTGGCGGAGTCGGGAGAAGGGTCACGCCTGACTTTTGCCCACACAGCGACCGAATCGCTCGACACCGACGACCCGCTTTTCAGTCGAGAAAGTTGTCAAGCCGGTTGGGAGTATTTTCTGAACGGCCAGCTCCCGGCATTTTTGGACAAGAATTAAGCGATTGGCCAAGCGCTTGGTTTTCCTTGCGGCGTGGTTGCCTGAGCGAGATGATGCGCCGAAATCATGAGGCTATTTTTGGGCAGTCTGTGCGTTTGTCTGGCGCTGTTCTTTTTTGTTCCCCCCAAACCGTGTGCTGCGGATCGTTTGTCGATTCAGGACGGCACGCATCTCGTTTTGCTTGGGAACGGGCTTGGCTCCCGGATGGGGCGGTACGGCCATTTTGAAACGGAGATGCATCTTCGATATCCCTCGAGTCGACTATTCATCCGAAACATGTGCGACGAGGGCAACACGCCGGCGTTTCGCCCTCACTCCGCGAGGAACGATCCGTGGCCATTCCCCGGAGCGGAGAAGTATCGCACGCTTGGCCAAGCGAAGGATCGCTGGGGCTCAGGTCACGCCGGCCGCGGTTTTTACGAGAAGCCGGACCAGTGGCTTACCCGGTTGAAGGCGGATGTCATCGTTGCCTTCTTCGGTTTCAACGAGTCGTTTGAGGGGGGCGCTGGATTGGATCGGTTCAAGGCGGAGTTGGCCGATTTCATCAATCACACTCGCAGCCAAAAATACAATGGCAAGACTGCGCCGCAATTGGCACTGGTGTCGCCGGTGGCGTTCGAAAATCTATCAGCGACTCACGGCACTCCGGATGGGACGGTGGAAAACACGAACCTATCACTTTACACCGCCGCGATGGAGGATGTGGCCAAGCGGCATGGTGTCCTGTTTATGAACCTGTTCTCGGTCACCCAGCGATGGATGGAGCAGTCGAGTGAGCCGTTGACCCGCGATGGGGCGCTGTTGACGGAGGCGGCTTACCGGCGGCTTGCACCGGTGCTTGCGGAGGGGTTGTTCGGCAAGCCGCGCGCGGCCGGTGAGGCCGGGCAAATTCTGAAGGCAGTGCGGGAGAAAAACTGGTACTGGCACAAGTTTTATAAGATCCCCAACGGCGTGCATGTGTTTGGTCGCAGGCACAATCCTCACGGCCCGAAAAACTATCCGCACGAATTGAAGAAGATTGAGCAGATGGTGGCCAATCGCGATGAGGCCGTGTGGGCAGTGATCAATGGCAGGCAGTACGATCTGGCCAAGGCCGACGCGGCCACACACAAGGTGCCGCAGATTGGCAGCCTTAACTCCAAGTTCGAATACAAGTACGGCGACGAGTCGGTGGCCAGCATCAAGGTGGCTGAGGGTTACCGGATCGAGTTGTTCGCGTCGGAACAGGAATTTCCGAACCTGGCCAATCCGTCGCAGTTGGCTTTCGACAACCGGGGGCGTCTCTGGGTGGCGACGATGCCAACTTATCCGCACTTCAAACCGGGCGATGCAAAACCGAACGACAAGTTGATTATCCTCGAGGACACCAACAACGACGGCAAGGCTGACAAGGAAATGGTGTTTGTGGATGACCTGCACCTGCCGCTTGGTTTCGAGTTTGCACCCGACGGGGTGTACGTGTCGCAGGGGGGCGATCTTGTGCTGCTGCGGGATGATGACCTCGACGACAAGGTCGACGGCCGGGAGATTATCCTGAGTGGTTTTGACGACCATGACACACATCATGCGATCAGTGCTTTTTGTGCCGACCCTTCCGGTGCGATCATCATGGGTGAGGGGACGTTTCTTCACTCCAATGTAGAGACTGCCTACGGCCCAATTCGCAGCTCGAATGGAGGATTCTTCCGGTTCACGCCGCAGCGTGGTCATCTCGAGCGGAGTTGTCGGGTGTCGATTCCAAACCCGTGGGGCACGGCGTTCGATGAATGGGGGCAGGATTATTTCACGGACACGTCCGACCCCAACCTGCGCTGGATGTTGCCGGCATCGATCAAGGTTCCGTATGGGGATTTTGCCCCCAACCCGTGGAATTTGCTTGAGCAACATCGCGTCCGGCCGACGTCTGGGTTGGAGTTTGTGTCCAGTCGCCATTTTCCCGACGAGGTGCAGGGCGACGTGTTGATCAACAACACAATCGGTTTTCGAGGGGCGAAACAACATCGCATGGTCGAGGATGGTGCCGTGATGCGGGCCATCTATCGGCACGATTTGATGATCAGCACCGACCGTAACTTTCGGCCGGTCGACATGGAATTCGCGCCGGACGGTTCGTTGTACGTGGTCGATTGGCACAACGCCCTGATCGGTCACATGCAGCACAATGCCCGTGACGTGAATCGCGACCACGCGCATGGCCGGGTGTTTCGGCTCACTTATCCATCGCGGCCACTGGTCAAGCCGGCAAAGATTTTTGGGGCTTCCATTCCGGAGTTACTCGAAAATCTCAAGCTGCCCGAATACCGCACCCGGTATCGCACGCGCAGGGAACTTCGCGGTCGAGATCCGCAGCACGTATTGTCGGCTGTCCGGGGATGGGTCGATTCACTTGATGCGAAGGACAAGCGCCACGAGCATCATTTGCTTGAGGCACTGTGGGTGACGTGGGGGCACGACCGCGTCGATGTACCGCTGCTTAAGCGACTTTTGTCGGCCAAGGATTATCGTGCCCGTGCCGCAGCGGTTCGAGTGCTGCGTTACAATGGTCATCGCGTGCCTGATCAGGCCAAGCTTTTGGCCAAGGCGGTGAAAGATCCTCATGGGCGAGTTCGGCTCGAGGCAAATGTTGCCTCCACCTGGCTGAGCTCGGATGCGGGGCGTTCGATTTTTGAAAACTCATTGCCCAACGACCACGACCGTTTGAACGATGTTTACGCGGCGGTGACACGGCACTACGACGGTGCGTCGATCCAGCGCTTGGCCAAGCGCGATCCCGAGACACATCTCACGGGGCAGGCGCGGGAGTTGTTTCTGAAGGGGGCGGAGGTGTACGGCCGCGAGGGGCATTGTGTGACCTGTCATCAGCCGGACGGCACGGGGCTTCCCGCGGCGCAGTTTCCGCCCTTGGCCAAGTCCGAGTGGGTGACCGGGAGTGCCGAGCGCCTGGCCAAGCTGGTGCTGCACGGCATCACCGGCCCGATCTCGGTAAACGGTACCAAGTTTCCCGGCACAGTCCCGATGGTGCCGTTCAAGCACCTGAGCGACGACGAACTGGCGGCGGTGCTAACCTACGTGCGGAATGCATTTGGGAACCGTTCGAGTGCCGTTGTGCCGGCGCAAATCAAGGTGATTCGCAGTGCCACGGAAGGGCGGGTTGACCTGTACACTCCCGACGAATTACTGGAGGCGCACCCCGACTAAAAAGCGACTTCAACCTGATATGTTACGAGTATTGTTCATTGCATTGATTCTTGGCTCGGTATCGCTTGGCCAGGCGGCGGTGAGCTTTAACCGCGACGTATTGCCAATCCTCGCCGGCAAATGTTTCGCCTGTCACGGGGTGGATCAGGCCAAGCGCAAGGCCGATCTCCGGCTTGATGAAAAGGCATCGGCGTACTTGGAGCGTGACGGCGTGCGCGCGGTTGTGCCGGGCCAGCCGGAGGCCAGCGAATTGGTGGCTCGAATCTTTTCGGCCCACGTCGACGAGGTGATGCCTCCGCGGGATGAGGTTGGGTTGACCGAATCCGAGAAAGCGACCCTGCGGCAGTGGATCAGCGAGGGCGCAGTTTACGAAACGCACTGGGCATTTGAGACTCCCGAGAAACCGAAGCTGCCGGGGGGCGCCAATTGGGGACACGGGGAGATTGATCGTTTTGTCCTCCGGCGAATGGCTGATGCGGGGTTGTCGCCACAACGATCGGCTTCCCGTGAAACCCTGATCAGGCGCGTATCGTTCGACCTGACCGGCCTGCCTCCGGCCCCCGGCGAGATCGATCGTTTTTTTGGCGATACCAGCCCGGATGCCTACGGCCGGGTGGTCGATCGATTGCTGGAGTCGCCTCGTTTTGGCGAACGCATGGCGATCTGGTGGCTCGACGGCGCGCGTTATGGCGACAGTCACGGCTATGACAACGACCTCGAAAACAGCCAGTGGCCCTGGCGCAACTGGGTGATCGAGGCGTTTAACGACAACATGCCGTACGACCAGTTCACCGTCGAACAACTTGCCGGTGACCTGCTGCCGAATGCCACCGGGAGTCAGGTGCTCGCGACCGGGTTCAACCGCAACCATCGCATCAATACCGAGGGTGGGGCGCTCGACGAGGAGTGGCGGATCGAGTACGTCATCGATCGCGTGCAGACGATGGGCTCGGTCTGGATGGGGCTCACGTTGAGCTGCGCCCGTTGTCACGATCACAAGTATGACCCGATCAGTCAGCGGGAGTTTTACCAATTGTTCGCAATGTTCAACAATCTCGACGAGAAGGGATTCATCAACAATTTGCGGGGGAGTGCCGAGCCGCGGATCCGCTACAAAAACAGCGAATACGAGCGGCGCAAAAAAAAGGTCGAAGCGGCTGAGGAGAATGCCGACCGGCGCAAAGCTGAGATCGGCCGACTGGAGGCGGAGTACCCGTTTGTGATGATCATGCGCGACAACAAGCCGCGCAAGGCGTTCATTCTCGAGCGCGGGCAATATGATGCGCCCGGCGAGGAGGTTCAACCGGGCTTGATGTCGGCCCTCTCGCCTGTGCCCGACAACATGCCAATGAATCGCCTGGCATTGGCGCGCTGGCTCACGGATGGGCAGCATCCGTTGACGGCGCGTGTTCTCGTGAACCGGTTGTGGGAGCAACTGTTCGGCGTCGGTATCGTCAAAAGCTCCGAGAATCTTGGGGTGCAAACCGATTGGCCGAGTCACCCGCAACTACTCGACTGGCTCGCGGTGGACTTTGTCGAGCACGGCTGGAACATCAAGCGCCTGCTCAGGCAAATGGTGATGAGCGCTGCCTACCGGCAGGACGCGGCTACCAACTCGGAGCGTCTGCGGTTGGACCCGGAAAACCGGCTGCTGAGCCGAGGCCCACGCACGCGACTCGCGGCCGAGATGGTGCGAGATCAGGCGCTGTTCCTCTCCGGCTTGATGGTCGAGAAACACGGCGGGCCGAGCATGTGGGTTTATCAGCCAGCTGGCCTGTGGCGTGAGGTCGAGAAGCGCGGCACATTCAAGCAGGATCACGGCGAGAAACTGTACCGGCGCAGCCTCTACTCGCGCATCCGTCGTACCGTCGCGCATCCCAGCATGCTGTTGTTCGACGCGCCGAGCCGCGAGGTGTGCACCGTGAAACGCTCCCATACCAACACGCCGCTGCAGGCACTCGCGCTGATGAACGAGGTGACCTACGTGGAGGCGTCGAGAAAGTTTGCGGAGCGGATTATTGAGAACGGTGTCACTCCGGGCGAACGCATCGCTTGGGCGTTTCGTGCGGCGACCGCGCGACAGCCGGAGCCGACCGAATTGGCGTTGCTGACGGCCGGTTATGAACGCCGTCTGGCCCGGTTTCGCGCCCAGCCCAAGGCGGCGGAACAACTGCTTGGCCAGGGGGAAAGCCCCTCGGATGGTGCGCTTGGCCAAGCGGAGCTGGCTGCGATGGCCACCGTGGCCAACGTCCTTTTGAATCTAGACGAACTGATCAACAAGTAATGTCCCAGACAACTCATCCCGCCGACTGGCAACAGCAGGACGCCCTCAACCGGCGGACGTTTTTGCAGACTTCAGCCAATGGGCTGGGTGCCATGGCACTTGGCTGTCTGCTTGGTCAGGGCCGGGCCGAGGCTGCGCCGCTTGGCCAAGCGCACTTCGCTCCTAAGGCCAAGCGCGTGATCTACCTGTTCCAGTCCGGCGGCCCCGCGCAGATGGATCTTTTTGATCCCAAGCCGCAACTCGAGAAGCATCGTGGTCAGGAACTGCCGGACTCGATTCGGGGCAGGCAACGGTTGACCGGCATGACGTCCAACCAAAAAACGCTGCCGGTGGCCCCCACGAAATACCGTTTTACCGCACATGGCCAAAGCGGTCTGGAGTTGAGCGAGATGTTGCCCAACCTTGGCCGAGTGGCGGACGAGCTGTGCGTGGTGCGCTCAATTCATTCCGAGGCGATCAACCACGACCCGGCGATCACGTTTTTGCAGACCGGCTTTCAACTCTCCGGCCGGCCGAGCATCGGTTCGTGGGTGTCCTACGGTCTCGGTGCGATGAACCGTGACCTGCCGACGTACATCGTCATGACCTCCCGGGGCGGCTCCGGCGATGCCCAGCCGTTGTACAGCCGATTGTGGTCGTCCGGTTTTCTGCCCACCCAGCATTCGGGGGTGAAGTTTCGCAACAGCGGCGATCCGGTCTATTACCTTTCCAACCCGGACGGCATCGACCGCGACATGCGGCGGGACATGCTTGACGACCTTGGGGCGTTGAACCGGCAGCGATACGACTCGCTGGGCGACCCGGAAATCCAGGCGCGCATCGCCCAGTACGAGATGGCGTTCCGGATGCAGTCGAGTGTGCCGGAGCTGACCGATGTCTCCGGAGAACCGGATCATGTCCTCAAGCTTTACGGGCCGGACGTGAAAAAGGCGGGTTCCTTCGCGGCGAACTGCCTGTTGGCCCGGCGGTTGGCTGAGCGCGATGTGCGGTTTATCCAGTTGTTTCACATGGGCTGGGATCATCACTCCAACCTCGCGCGCGACATGCCACGGCAATGCCGCGACACCGATTACCCGACGGCCGGCCTGATCACCGACCTGCGGCAACGAGGCCTGCTCGACGAGACGTTGATCGTATGGGGAGGCGAGTTTGGTCGAACAATTTACGCGCAGTCCCCGGAGAAAAACGGCGGGCGCGATCATCATCCGCGTTGCTTCAGTTACATGCTCGCCGGGGGAGGAGTGAAATCCGGCCTGGTGCATGGTGAGACCGATGACTACAGCTACAACATTGTTCGGGACCCGGTGCATGTGCATGACCTGAACGCGACCATCCTGCACCAGTTGGGGATCGATCACGAACGATTGACGTTTAAGTTTCAGGGGCGCCAGTACCGATTGACCGACGTCCACGGACGGGTGGTCCGGGAGATTCTTGCCTAGTTTTTTGGCTCCGGTTTCAGGAGGACAGCCCCGATTTTTTTCGGAATCTTGGGGTTGGCGAGGCCCTGTTTTTCCGTGATCAGAAAAACAAAATTGTTCGCGAGCGTTTCCTCTGGGTGCAGGATGTAGTTGGTGTTTTTGCCGATCTGCTCAAAAAATCCCTCCACTTCCCTTGGTTGAAACAGGACCGGTTTGTCGTCTCGCAAAATCGGCTTGGCCGTGTCGCGCTCGATGGCCATGAGTCGCATCTCGAGATAGCGGAAGAATGTGCCTCCAGCCTTGGGATCGTACTCGGGGATGCGCGAAAACAAAACCGGCGCGACCCAGTGTGGCTTGCCGTCTTCCGTGATCCTGATGCAGTGCTCTACGACGGGGGCGTCAGGGTTGCTGATACGCCGGTTCATCATGCCCTTCGGTAGCGATACCACGCCGCAGGGTTTAAATCCAATGAGTGCGTAAAGTTCGTCACGGAGTTGGGTGTTGTTTCGTGAGATTATGTGAAACAGCTCGTGGTAGAAGAGTCGCTCCAGCCCCTTCGTAGACTGCCGAACCGTTCGATTTGGAAGAACGATGCTGATACCTCTCGTGTATGGCGCGGCACCTTCATCCTTACCGGTGGTCTTGATGAGATAAATGTCTGGGGGGATATGCCGGGCATACGGGGCGAGCTTGGAAGATGCAATTTGGATGATTTTCTTGAGCTTGGCCTTGTCGTTTTCGTTCCACTCGAGTGTCTGTGCTCCGATGAAATCGATATATTCTTCAGTAGAAACTGGTCCTGCCTTGAGAATTTTTGCTGCGCGCTCGAACGGACTTAGCCCCTTGATGTAAGCATCGTGCTTGGCCAATCGGGATTTGCCCTGTTCTGGTGTTGCGAAGTGGACAGTGCAGGTCTTGGCCAGACGAATCTGCGCAGCCATTTGCGCTTGGCCAAGCGCAACGACTGCAGCGAGTACCACGATGCGGTGAATCATTAGCGGCCTAATCCACTGGCGCCTTGTAAATACACTGCCAACTGCCGCCATTGGAACCTAACTCGACCTGACTCAGTTTAAACCATTCTACATGCCCGTCGGTCATAAGGAAGTTGCCACCGGGCGGCTCGCCTTTTGGTCCCGTTGGATGGTTAGCTGTTGGAATGCTCTTTCCTCCGGAGTCAGTGTACCAGTTATTCATTTTCAGTTTACCTCCACTAAAAGATCCAAAACCCTGAATCCTATCAACCAAAGTAGGGACTTGTGAAGGGCTACCCGGAAAAACAGTTTGGTTTATTTTTTTTCTCGAATGCCAACCTGCCACTCCTTTACTAGCTTTGCCTTCCAATCCATTTACGTTATATCCCCAAGAGTTAAGAAGGCGATGAGGCAACCAAAAATACCCGGTTAGAATGGGATATTGTGTGGCGCTATTTCTCCATAAATCTGCTTCTCTATGCCATTCGTCAGATGGACAAAAAATCACATGTCCTCGATCTTTCTTCCTTTTATTGGAGTCAAATTTTTGGGGCATAATGTATTTCTCCCAGAATTCAGCAACTTCTTTACTCACCCAACTTGTATGTTGTCCTCTGGTGTTGTCGGGAAAATAGTCATCATTATCGCCAGCGTACATAATTGTACCTATACCCCATTGCTTCATATTACTAGCGCAATG
>DKGH01000184.1:0-156 GCA_002453165.1 Verrucomicrobia bacterium UBA6775 | reverse complement strand
GTCTTTACAGCAGATTGTTTTGCCTTAGCCAATGCAGGAAGGAGCAGACCTGCAAGGATCGCAATAATCGCGATCACCACCAATAACTCGATCAGGGTGAATCCGGAGTGGGAGTGTGGAGTTTTCATGTTTTTTGTTTAGGTTAAAATCGGATGT
>DKGH01000082.1:4862-11737 GCA_002453165.1 Verrucomicrobia bacterium UBA6775 | reverse complement strand
TGGCAAAACCTACCTGTCCAAGCTACTCGCCAAGAATCTAGGCCTGAAGCTCATCACGATGGACATGACCACCTACCGCAGCTCAGTCAGCATGGATCGATTCCTCGACGTGATGACCGACAACCTCACCATCAATCCACATGCGGTGTATGTTTTTGAGGAGATCGACAAGGCAAACGTGCAGGTGCTCGACCGATTGTACTTTCTCCTCGACGAAGGCATTTTTTACGATCGCAACCAAAAACCGATGTACGCCCGCGGCTGCTATGTTGTGATGACCACCAACGCCGGCTACGACGTCATCGTGAAAAACCGCGACAAGGATAACGTCCGTGAACTATTCGAGTTGGCTTTGCTCGACCGGTTCCGGCCCAGCTTCCTGAATCGCTTCGACGAGATTGCAATGTTTCGGCCATTCACCGACCCCGAATACATCGACATGGCCAAGCTGCACATCGGGCTGAAGGCCAGCGGCATGAAGGAGACCTACAACTGGACACTCAACGTGGACGAAAACATTCACGGCCTCATTGCCAGAGAGAGCCGCAGCCTCACCTTCGGTGCGCGCCCCACCCTGCGAATGATCAATGGCATCCTCTCGCTCGGCGTGACCAACTACCAGATCGAGAAGGCCCCGCTCGAGGAGGGCTCCAACATCAACCTCGAGTTGTTGTCCGCGGAAGACTACCGGTTCCGCCTCAGCGTGGAGGGCGGCAGCTCGCTCGATTACCAGGTGAACCTGTGAACGGCATCGACGCGGCCAGCTAAGAGTCAGTCGATGCCCAACGCCCATTTTTCAACCGGCAAAAAAATCGCCTTCACGGTGGTGATGTTCCTGTACATCAACCTCGTGCTGACGATTTTCTGGATCCTCAAGCCGCTCAAGAAAAGCATGTTCATCGGGCAATACGACGGTGAAGCCACCTTCAAGCTTGGCTCGCTGGAAATGCTCGGCAGCAGCGCCGAGCTCTTGGCCAAGGGGATGAACCTGTTGATTGCCTTCCTGCTGGTGGTGTTCCTCACCCTGGTCACCCGCTTGGCCAAGCGCCAGCGGTTGACCTATTGCTGCATGGGCCTGGTCATCGCCATGACATTTTATTTCATACTCCAGCCGGGCTTTAGTTACCAAGAGTCAACGATTGAAAAGTGGTTGGGGTTTCGTACTCAGTTTTCGATGGAGCAATTAACCGCACTCAGCGAAAGAACTGTGTGGTTGTTTTACTGGTTCGGCGACCTGTACATCAGCCTCATGCTGGCTGCCTTCTTTTCCTTCCTGCACGACACGGTCGACCTTAAAAATGCCAAGCAGCTATACGGCTTCATCGTGCTTGGGGCGGTGTCCGGCGGTGCCGTTGGCAGCACCTACTTCCGGTTTTGGGAAATGAACAACCAGCAATGGCTGCAGATGATCATTGGCATCGGCGTGGTGATTTGTGCGCTGGCATTTGTCGCCGGATGCCTGGCCAGGTCAATCCCACATCACGAACTGAAACCAAGCCCTAACGATGTCCCGAGGAAAAAGTTCAACGCCGCAATCGAGGGGGCGTCGCTGGTCTTCAAGTCCCGTTACCTGATTGCCATCGCCGGGATCGTTGGCTTTTACGAGGTCACTTCGGAGGTGCTGGATTACCAGTTCACGGCGATGACCGAGCGGTTTGTGCCCAAGGAGGAGATTGGTAGTCACTTCGGCACCGTATATGCGATCGGGAATGTCGCCGCGCTGGTCATCCAACTTGGCTTCAGCATCTTCGCCGCCAATTTCCCCAAATATCGTATACACTGGATCCTGCTGGCCCTGCCGCTGTCCATTGCATTGAGTTCGCTCTTTTTCATCCTCGCGCCAATCCTGATTGCGGGCAGCCTCCTGAAAATTTCCGACAGCACCTTCGCCTACTCCGTCAACCAAACCGGTCGCGAGACTCTGTACAACCCGCTGTCGCGGCAGGAGAAATACGTCGCTCGGGCATTTGTCGAGGTGTTCGTCCAGCGCACGGGCAAGGTGGCCGCGCTGTTCATCGCCCTCCTCGTCCCGATCTTCCTAAGCACCCGCAACGAGACCGGCCAGCTCGAAACCAGCCTGCTTGGCCTGCAACTGCTCGGCGGCTTTACCTGTATCATCATCGCCCTCTGGTTTTACTGCGTTAGAATTGTCGGCCGAAAGTTCGAGGCATTGGAGAGGGAACACAAATCGACCGAAAACCAAGCGCCAGACCAAGCGCAGTCCGCGAACAGTTCAGCCTAGCTGGATATCCTCTCTGCGGCGATTTCCCGGAGCTTGGTTTTGAGGATTTTTCCGGTGGCGTTGCGGGGGAGTGCCTGCATTTTAATTACTTTTCTGGGGAGTTTGTAGGCTGCCAGCTTGGTTTTTAGAAATGCCAGCAGCGCGATTTCGTCGAGTTCACTTCCCTCAACCGGGGCCACGCAGGCCACGACCATTTCGCCCTTCCGCGGGTCGCTCGCCCCGACGACGGCGGCTTCCTTGATGCGGTCGAACTGGTAGATCACCTCCTCCACTTCCCTCGGGTAGACGTTTATGCCGTTGACCAACAGCATGTCTTTTTTCCGGTCGGTGATGTAAATGTATCCGTCCTCATCGAGCCGGCCGATGTCGCCAGTCAACAGCCAGCCATCCTTGATCGAGGCCGCGGTGGCTTCCGGGTTGTTCCAGTAACCCATCATGATGTTGTGGCCCTTGATGCAGATTTCGCCCGGTTCACCCACCGACAGCACTTCGCCTGCATCGTTCCGGATTTGAAACTCCACCCCGCGAATCGGCACACCAACGGACCCGGCTTTCTGTGTGCCATGGAGCGGGTTCGTACAGGCGACAGGGCTTGTCTCGCTCAGGCCATACCCCTCGAGCAACGGAATCCCGACCCGTTCCCGGAACGCGTTCAAAACCTCGACTGGCAGCGGTGCCGCACCGCTCAGGCAGACGCGCAGCGGCAGGTCGGCCGGCAGGTCAACGTTTACCAGCGCCCGGTAAAGTTGCGGGATCGCGGGCATGACGGTCGCCACATGTTGCATGATCTCGGCGATAATATTTTTCGGTGGATGAAGTGACTTGATGGCGATAATGGACACTCCCTGTGTCATCGGCAGCAGCAGCCCCACAGTCATCGTGAAGCTGTGAAACATCGGCAGCAGCACAGCCATGCGATCATCCGGCCTGATGTCCACCGCCTCCATCACTGCGGCCACGTTGCACATCAGGTTTTGGTGACTGAGCATCGCGCCCTTGGGTTTGCCGGTGGTGCCGGAGGTGTAAATGATCAGCGCCAGATCCTCCGGCGCTTGGCCAAGCGCAAAATAATCGTTCGGCACTTCCGGTTCCGCTTGGCCAAGCGACTCCACCTCGATCACGTCGAGCTGCGGAAGTCGTTCGCGAAGCTTCGCCGTGCCTTCGGCCATCGAGGCCTCGCTGATCAAAACCTTGGCCTCGCAGTCTGCCAGAATGAATCCGACCTCGTCCGGGGTCAGGAAACTGTTGATCGACACCACCACGCCCTCAGCCAGCAGAATGCCTAAAAGGGAGAAAATGAACTCGGGACAGTTCTTCAGCCACAGCCCCACGCGGTCGCCGGACTGAAGGCCGTGCTCCTCGAGGAGCCGCTTGGCCAAGCGCTTGGCCAAGCCATGCGCCTGACCAAAGGAATAGGTCGTTTCACCCCAAAAAATAGCCGTTTTTTTTGGGTTTTCCAGCGCAACACCGATGAATTGCCTGGGGAGATTGGTCATATCGACTTTCATCAGGGCGACAAAGAAAAAACGTTTCCCGTCACGACGTCAAGCCGTGCCCAAATCGATTTGGCCTTGGCAATCTGTTTTCCGGTGACACAATCCCCGCACTTGATTGACACCCAAGATCAGCTCAAGGAGTTTTTAACCGCATTACGAAAAACGGACTGGATCGGCCTCGACACGGAAGCCGATAGCCTGCACTCGTATCCGGAAAAGTTGTGCCTATTGCAGATCAGCCTTCCCGGCACGGATGTGCTGATCGACCCCCTCGCCTCGCTTGATGTCGCGCCGCTTTTCAAAGCGCTCAAGGGGAAGGAACTGCTCATGCACGGCTCGGACAACGACCTGCGGTTGATGTACGCTGCGGCCAGGTTTGTGCCGACGACGATATTCGACACGATGTGGGCAGCGCGGCTGCTTGGCTTTACCGCATTCGGCCTGAACGACCTGCTCTCCAAACTACTCGGCATTACCCTCGACAAGGGATCGCAAAAGGCCAACTGGACGCGCCGGCCGTTGACCGAGAAGATGTTAAACTACGCCCTGAACGACAGTCGCCACTTGCGCAGCCTCGCGGATCGGCTGCGCGACGATCTGCAGGCCAAGGGCAGGCTGGCGTGGCATCAGCAGATTTGCGAACGCCTTATACAGGAGCATGCCTCCGACCGTGAACTGGATCTCGACCAGGCTTGGCGATTGAAAGGCTCGAGCAAACTCAACCGGCGCAGCCTGGCCATCCTGCGTGAGGTGTGGCATTGGCGCGAACGCGAAGCCGTCGAGGCGAACAAGCCTCCCTACTTCATCGTCCGCCACGAGGACTTGGTGGCCCTTGCGGATACGGTTATTTCGCCAGACGAAAAAACCACATGGCCACACAAGCTGTCGAACCGCCGTTTCAACTCTCTCCGGGAGGCCGTCGGCAAGGCGCTGGAACTGGACGCAAAGGAGTATCCCGACACACCACGGGTTGTTCGTCGACGAATTAATGCCCGCGAAAAACGGTTTTACGAATCACTCAAGGTGTTGCGAGACAAACAGGCTGTGGAATTGAAGATCGACCCCACTCTCATCGCCAGCCGTTCCACGCTAGTCAAGCTGTCGCTCGAGGACGAGGAGGAACGGGACCGGATTCTCCCCTGGCAGCGCGAGCTGCTGAACCTCTAATTTCGACAAATAAACTTTGAAAACCGGGCTTTTTCCCGGCAACATCCGCCGCCCTTTTGGAAAAAAAGGCATTTTTTCAGCGAATGAAGCGCACGCATCACTGCAACGAATTACGGGAAGAACACGTCGGTCAGGTCGTTACCCTCAATGGCTGGGTACACTCCAACCGCGACCTTGGCGGGGTGGTGTTCATCGACGTCCGCGATCGAGAGGGCCGCACACAGGCGGTATTTGATCCCAGCGATCTCCCGGCCGACCTGTTCGAGACTGCCTCCCGGCTCCACAGCGAGAGCGTCATCAGCGTCACCGGCAAGGTGCGCGTGCGCCCGGACGGCACAAAGAACGAAAAGATCAACACCGGCCTTGTCGAGGTGTTGGCCGACAACCTGGAAGTGCTCAACCACGCCGACGTGCTGCCATTCACCATCGACGACCCCGAGGTCGCGGCCAAGGTGAACGAGGAGTTGCGCCTCAAGCATCGCTACCTCGACCTGCGTCGACCGGAGATGATCCACAACATGCGTCTGCGCAGCAGGGTCGCCACCGCCACGCGGGTGTTCATGGAGGAACAGGGCTTCCTCGAAATCGAGACGCCGACCCTGTTCAAGAGCACGCCGGAGGGCGCGCGGGAATTCCTCGTCCCCAGCCGAATCCACGCCGGTCAGTTTTACGCCCTGCCCCAGTCGCCGCAGCAGTACAAGCAGATCCTCATGTGTGCCGGGGTGGACAAATACTTTCAGCTCGCCCGCTGTTATCGCGACGAGGATTTGCGGGCCGATCGCCAGCCTGAGTTCACTCAGGTCGACATCGAGATGTCGTTCATCGAGCGGGAGGATATTTACAACCTGATCGAGGGCCTGCTGAAGCGCGTCTGGAAAACCGCGCTCGACATCGACGTCCTGACCCCGTTCCCGCGCATCCCGTTCGAGGAAGTGATGAACCGCTGGGGCATCGACAAGCCGGACACCCGGTTCGACATGGAGATCGTCGACATGACCGACGACTTCGCCTCGAGCGAATTCAAGGTCTTCAGCGGCGTGGTGTCCAAGGGCGGCGTGGTCAAGGTACTCAACGCGAAGGGCTTCGCCTGTGTCACCCAGGGCCAGATGGAAACCATGACCGACTATGCCAAGGGCTTTGGTGCCAAGGGCCTGGCCTACATCAAGGTCGAGAACGGCGAGTGGAAATCGCCGATCGTCAAATTTTTCAGTGACGCCGAGAAGGCTGCCCTGCAGGAAAAAATGGGCATCGAGGAGGGCGATCTTATCCTGTTCGCCGCCGACGAATGGCTCAACGCCTGCGAAATCCTCGGCAAAATCCGACTCTACTGCGCCGAAAAACTTTCCGAGATGGGCAAGATGACCATCCCGACCGACCAGTTCAATTTCCTCTGGGTGGTCGACTTTCCGTTACTGATGTTCGACAAGGAGATGAACCGCTGGTACTCCGGCCATCACCCGTTCACCTCACCTGTCGAGGAGGACGTCCCGAAACTCACCAGCGACCCGAAGGCCGTCCGCGGCCAGCACTACGACATCGTCGTCAACGGCGTCGAACTCGGCGGCGGCTCCATTCGTATTCACAACCGCGACGTGCAGAAGACGATATTCGAGGAGGTACTGCAGATTCCGCCCGACGTGGCGCAGGAAAGATTCGGCTACATGCTCGAGGCGTTCCGCTACGGCGCCCCACCGCACGGCGGTATCGCGCTTGGCTTCGACCGGCTCATCGCCATGCTTTGCAACTCCGAGAGCATCCGCGAAGTGATCGCCTTCCCGAAGACCGCCAAAGGCACCGACCTAATGAGCGACTCCCCCGGCTCCGCCGAGGCCAAGCAACTGCGCGACCTGCACATCAACCTCCGCGTCCACAAACCGCAGGAGAAAAAAGCGGACGAAAACTGATCCGTTCGGTTAAGTCACACTACGGACTCGCAGGCTCGTCCCCCTAGCCAAGCGCTTGGCCAAGCG
>DKGH01000082.1:0-4499 GCA_002453165.1 Verrucomicrobia bacterium UBA6775 | reverse complement strand
GCGCTTGGCCAAGCGCTACTCGTTGATGAAGTAGCTCAGGTTTTCCAGTTCCATCGCGAGGTTCACGTTGTTCACGGTGATCTCGTCCGGTACGGAAAGGACGATGGGCGCGAAGTTTAACAGCGCCACCACACCCAGCCCGATCAACTGGTTGGCCACCTCCTGTGCGGCGGTCGGCGGCACACAGAGCACTGCCATCTTGACAACATGCTTGTTGATTACGTCCTCCAATTCGTTCATCGGCTGCACCTCCATCGGTATCTCTGCTGTCAGGTATTGGCCTGGCTTCGCGTCAAACGCTCCGACGATCTCAAACCCCTCTCGCTCAAAGCCGCGATAGCTCAACAGCGCGCGCCCGAGGTTGCCCACGCCGACGATGACCACCGGCTGCAGACTCTTTGTCCCGAGTAACTCCGAGATCATCTCGATCAACTGCTTCACATCGTAGCCCAGACCGCGCGTGCCGAACTGACCGAAGTAGGTCAGATCCTTCCGCAGTTGCGTCGATTTCACCCCGGCGGCCTTGGCCAAAACCTCACTTGAGACGGTGTGGATACCGTTGTTTTCCAGTCGATGCAGACAACGCGAGTAGACCGACAACCGGTAGATTGCCTTTCGCGGAATCTCAGTGCGCGCCAATTTCTTCATGATCGATCAGTCAATGAACATCATTTCATTGGAGACCAGAAGCGCCTGGGCGAGGCGATCCCAGGCGGCCGCGTACGGGACAAATTGGTCGACGAAAAGTTCCGCTGAATCCAGCTCCCAATCCTTCGGATCGCGCTGATAAGTCTGGCGGAAAATCGCCCGGATTCGTTCCTCCCCCTTTAGCGCCTGCACCGAATCCACCAGCCGCTTGGCCTGCGCCTCGATGAACGGGCTGTTCAGCAGATACAACGGCTGCTGCGGAATCGTCGTGGTGAAGCGGCGGCCGCAGGTCGTGTCCGGCCCGGCGAAGTCAAATGTCCGAAACAGGCTCGGCAGGTTTTGGCGGTCGATAAAGCCGTAGATCGTCCGGCGGTTGGCGTTGGATTTGTTCTCGATTTTTTCCGAGCGACCGCTCTGCTTGAGGTCCAAGTTTCCGGCAACCGCCAGCACGGAGTCGCGCATCGACTCAAGGTCGAGTCGGCGACGGTTCATCTGCCAAAGCAACCGGTTCGACGGATCTCGCTCGGCGTACTCCGCGTGAGCGGTTTCGCCCTGTTGGTAGGTGGTCGACAGCACAATGGAGCGGATGAACTGCTTCATAGACCAGCCATTCGCGACAAATTCCGCAGCCAAGTGATCGAGTAGTTTCGGGTGTGACGGCAGCTCGGCACGGACGCCGAAGTCGCTCGGTGTTTTCACCAACCCCTGTCCGAACAACTGCAGCCAAATCCGGTTGACCATGACTCGTGCGGTCAGCGGATTGTCCGGCGAAGCGATGGCCCGTGCCATCTCCAACCGTCCGCTGCCATCGGCAAACGGCTTGCGTTCGCCACGGGAGAGCACCTGTAAAAAACGACGCGGCACCTTAGCCCCGCGCGATCCGGGATTGCCACGAAGGAAAACATAGGCATCGCCAGGGGACGACTTGTCGAGCAGCACCATCGCGCGGTTGGGCGCGCCTGGATGCTCACCCTCGACCTCGTCGAACCGGCGGCGGCGCGAGCGGATGCCCTCCTTGCCGGCGACCTCCATGATTCGCCACACATCCCCGTCGGAAAGCTTGGCCGGTGACGCGTCGGAGTAGACCACCTCCCGCAGCATTGGCTGTTTTTCGTCAGCCTCGAAACAAAGTTTGCCAAGCGCCTTGGCCGCAGCCTCAAGCGTCTCCGCCTGGCCAAGCGTCTGCCGCACCGCCTCGGATGCCTTGGCCAGGCGCTCCTCCGCAAGTACGCGCTTGGCCTCTGTGGCGAACGATTTTTCATCCAGCTTGGCCAGAGCGAACCAGACGGCGAACACCGGGTCGGCCGACTCGCGGCGCTTGGCCAAGTGGCTCATCCAGCGCCGGGTCACATCCGGGTCGAGCTTGGATTTGCGTGCGAGTTCGTCGATCTTGCCTGCCTCGACACCGGTCGCTCGATGCGCCGCCCAAATGTAGTCGCCGGTCTGGCGCTTCACCTGTTTGCGGATGCGCGCGTACTGTTCCTTTTCGTAATTCTTCAGGCTGTCTTCGCGGCGTTTGCGCTCCTTTTCAAACGACGCACGCTGAACGGGATCGATCGAGTCACTGATGAACGGTTTATCCTTCGGCTCGTGGCTGCTGGCAAACACGCCGTACAACGAGTAATAGTCTGCGGTGGGTACCGGGTCGTATTTGTGGTCGTGGCACCGCGCACAACTGACGGTCAACCCCATCATGCCGCGGGTCACCACGTCGATGCGGTCGTCGATGATGTCGTGCGGATTGTTCAAAAAACGACGGCCCAGCGTGAGGAACCCCATCGCCGCCAGCGGCCGTTTGTCTTCGCCCAACTCAAGCCGATCGGCAGCCAGTTGCTCGATCAAAAAACGGTCAAACGGCAGGTCGTTGTTGAAGGCGTCGATGACGTAATCCCGGTAAGTGTACGAGTGGGTGAATAGCCTCGCCTGATTGCCGGCGAGATAGCCCTTGGTGTCGGCATAGCGGGCCACATCCAGCCAGTGCCGCGCCCAGCGCTCGCCAAACCGAGGCGAGGCAAGCAGCCGATCGACCAACTCGCGGTAGGCATCGGGCGAGGTGCTGTTGACGAACGCTTCAACCTCCCCCGGCGATGGCGGCAGGCCGGCGAGGTCGAATGACAATCGGCGGATCAACGTACGCCGATCCGCCCGCTTTGCCGGCTGCATTTTTTTTTCGCGCAGCTTGGCCAACACAAAACGGTCGATGTCACTGCTTGGCCAGGCGGAGTCGATGACCGGCACGGCAGGCCGCTTCACCGGCTGAAACGCCCAATGCCCTTCCGCCGCCCGAGCCTTCCCGGCGTCGGCGAGGGTCATCACGACAAAAGCGATTATTATGAATGACCGTGTCATCTTCGTGTCTCCGTGGCGGCCCGTCTTCGGCGGCGAATCCAGATAAACACCCCGGCACAAATCAACAGCACCGAGACGGCCAGCGCGAGGGGCGCGATCACCACCGCGAGCAGCGATCCCAAAAACGAGTAGCCGGTCTCGACCGTGGCCACCACCGGATTGCCCAGCCCGCCGGTGGTGACGGTGGACGCCGCCCGGGCCACAACCGTGGTCGCCTGCACAGCCCCGGCCGTACCACCCCCGGCGACCACGCCCAGCACCCACTGCAGCCACGGCTCCATGTCAACGAGGAATGCCGCCGTGATGAGTGCGCCGGCCACCATCGCGGCCGGGGTGGCGAGGGTGTCGAGAAAGTTGTCGATGATCGGGAGGTAGTAGCCGGCGATTTCAACAATCGCAGCCACAAGAAAAACAACAAACGCCGGGTCGCTCGCGAGCCAGCTGAAATTCTCAGCCAGTTGCACGTAGGTTTCGCCCTCCGCCTTCTCGGCACGAGTGGCAATGCAGACCGCCAGCAACGGCACGAACACGCGAAACCCGCAGGTCGCGCTGAGCGCCAGGCCGATTAGGGCTGCCATCGCCGTGTCCATGCAGGGAGACTAACAACCGGGATTCCCACGAACAACCATTCAGTCCCCAGCCAACCGACCCTGCTCAAGTCGAATCACGCGGCTGGCGACCGAGTCGGCCGCTGTGCCATGCGTCACCAACACAACCGTCCCACCCGCCTTGTGGAATTCCGTAAAATGGCCGATTACGCTGGCGGCGTTTTCCGGGTCGAGGTTGCCGGTCGGTTCGTCGGCCAAGAGCACGCCGGGGCGGTTCAACATCGCCCGAGCCACTGCCAAACGCTGGCGTTCCCCCGCGCTCAGTTCATCCGGCCGATGCGTGGCGCGCTTGGCCAAGCCGAACTGCTCGAGCAACTCGTTCGCCCGGATGCGTGCCTCCGAGTTTGGCCAAGCGGGAGCGGCCAGCAAAATATTTTCCAGCAGGCTCAGATACGGCACGAGATGAAACATTTGAAAAACGAAGCCCACCTTGTCCGCCCGGGTACGGGCCCGCCCAGCGGAGGACATCGCGTAAAAATTCTCGCCATCCAGCGTCACCGTGCCGGCACTTGGCCGTTGCATGCCCCCGATCGACAGGAGCAGCGTGGTTTTGCCGGAACCGCTTGGCCCGCGCACGACCACGAACTCACCGGCCCCGATCTCCAGCGACACGCGGTCTAGGCTGACGACCTCGGAGCCGTTGCGGCGGAATGTCTTGGTGAGTTCGCTGCAGTGAATCATGGTCAATCCTCCCTAAGCGTGGCCGCAGGGTCCTGTGACACCGCGAGTGTGGTGGGGATAAAGGCGACCAGCGCGGCAAACACCGGCATGGCCACCGCCAACTGGCTGACAAGATTCCAGTTTGGCTTGATGGCGTTCTTCGTTACCGGGAACAGTTCCGGCCCAAACTGCAGTCCCAGCCATGTGCCGAGCAGTGCCCCTGCCACCGACGAC
>DKGH01000061.1 GCA_002453165.1 Verrucomicrobia bacterium UBA6775 | reverse complement strand
GACGTTGCACCTCCTCTCCATCGATCAAGGGGACACGCCGTTACCGCTGGGTCAGATCACCCCTCCGGGGGCTAACAGGATCACCTTCAAGAAGAAACCCTGAGTTCGGTCCAACTCAAAACTCCCAGTCAAGGCCGGCGGTAAACACCCGGTAACGGTACTCATCCTGCGGCACGTTTGACTGGATGCTTTCCTGCTCGAAGCCCAGTTGAAACGTCAGGTGATCGTTGTGCTCGTACTCAATCGCAAGCTCGATTGAGCGGTCTGTGCGAAAGCGTTGATTGAAGAAATCCGCCGAGCGTTGCAGCTCGTAGTCATAGGTTGCCTTGCGGATCGTCGCGGAGAAGCTGTACGGTGCCACCTGAATCCGCCAGTTGTGGGAGAGGCGCTCTCTTCGGTAGTCAAAATATCCGGCGCCGCTGTCCTGGTTTTCCAGAACGGAAAAACGGGTGCGCATCCGGACTTTCCGGTTGGCATCCCAGTAATGCGTCCATTCCACGCCGCGCTCGGGCCGGTCGTAACTCAGCTCGGTGTCCGGCATGTTAAACCCAATCTCGTCGCGCTGACTCCGAGTATCGTAATCACGCTCGACCTGGGATCCGTAGACGAGCAACTCGGAGCGATAACCGTAGTCGATCCCGACCGCCACACGGCCTCCAGCCTCCAGATAGTCATCAAGCGGCTCAGCAAAATATTGGCTTGAGACTTCCGGCTTTAGCTCCAGCCAAGTGTTGCCGGGGAGATTCCAGCGCAGCGCCGGCTCAAGGCTGACCTGTTTTCCCACCACCTGCACTGTCCCGATATCATCCTCGGTCAGCGAGGCGTCGAACATCTCGTCGATGTAAATCAGCCGAAGATCAGCTTTGAGGAGCCAGTTTTCGCCAAGCGATTTCTCCAGTGCCGCATTGACCAGTCCGGTCTGTTCCATGTCCACGCTGGGCGCATCAAAATATCTGCGATCGTCGAACGCCCCAAAAATGGTCGCCTCCACACCCGAGTCATCCAAAGGCAGACGCATCCCGATCAAGTCGAAACCGGTCGCAACAAACCCACTCGACTCATCGGCGAACGCCGACATGGTCACGTTCTCCTTGTAGCCGCCACCAAGCCGGAGGTTCGTCGAAAAATCCCACGCAGAGTATTCCTGCAGCAGCTCCCCCTCGATCTCTTTTTCCATCCCGGCAATCTGCTTTTCCAATTCGGCATCGCTGAGATCGGGCTCCTGCGCCGTAGCGCTTGACCAAGCGCTACACAACAATACGAAACCTAAAAAAAATCGAGTGACGTCCATCCTCACCAGCGTTAAACGCGCAGCGCTTGGCCAAGGTTACTCCGAATCGGCGGACGCCAGCCTCTCCCGAAGCCAAGCCGGCCGGTCGGTCGTGATGCCGTCGATGCCCAGCTTGGCCAAGCGTCTGGCCACCTCCGGCGAATTCACAGTCCAGGTAAACAATCCCATCCCGGCCGATTTCACTTTTTTAAAAAATGCCTCCGACTGAAGCCCCTTGTAGCTCACGTTCAACCCATCGAGCTTGGCCGTCTTGGCCTTGGCGATCAGTTCCTCCACGCTTGGAACCTGTTCGCCGCTCTCCTTGTCCATCTTGAAACTGGACAGATAGAAACATTTGATGCGAGGGAACTTGGCCTTGGCCTGTTTCACGACCTCGTAGTTGAAACTGATCACCACAAGTTGATCCGGAGACTTACCGCTTTTGCGAAACGACCTGCCCAGTGCCGGGATGATCTCCGGGCCGCACTTCACCTCAACAAACATCCGTTTCCCGTCCGGGATCGTCGCCAGCACGGCGTCCAACTTGGGAATACGCACCCCCTTCCACTTGGATCCCTTCCACGCCCCCACATCAAGCTGGCGCAACTCCGCATAAGTCTGATCTGCCACCTTGCGATCGACGCCGGCAATCTTCTTGGTCGTGGCATCGTGATGAAGCACCACCTCGCCGTCCTTCGAGAGAAACACATCCACCTCAACGGCATCCGCCTTTTGCTCCCAGCCAAGTTGAACCGACTCAAGCGTGTTCTCCGGCGCGTCATACGAGGCGCCGCGGTGCGCGATAATCTCGACATCCGCCGCGAGAACGCCGGCTCTATTAGCCAGCAACAATACCAGCAATAATTTCCATCTTATTTTCATCGGTAAAAAGTCAGGAAAGAATCCCATGCACGATCTCGCCATGGACATCCGTCAATCGAAACTGCCGCCCCTGATACTTGAATGTCAGCCGTTCATGATCGAGGCCAAGCTGATGCAGGATGGTCGCATTGATGTCGTGGATGTGAACCGGGTCTTCAACCGCCGCATACCCAAGCTCATCCGTCGCCCCGTGGCTCACGCCTCCCCGTATGCCGCCACCGGCAAACACCATCGAGTACGCCTCCTTGTGGTGATCACGGCCAACGTTGTTCGCTGCGCGGTTGTTGCTCAGCCCCTGCAGCATCGGCGTCCGGCCAAACTCCGCTCCGATCACGATCAACGTCTCATCCAAAAGACCGCGCTCGCGTAGGTCCGCAATCAATGCCGCCACCGGCCGGTCCAGTTGCCGGGCCTTGTTAGGGATGCTGCCAAACAGTCCGCTGTGATGATCCCAGCCCTGATCAAAAAGTTGAACAAACCGCACGCCCTTTTCCACCAGTCGCCGCGCCAGCAAACAGTTATTCGCTAGGCTCGTCGCACCCGGCTTGGCCCCATAAGCCTCCAACGTCGCGGTCCGTTCGTTTCTGATTTCCATCAACTCCGGCACGCTCGATTGCATCCGGTAGGCCAACTCATACTGCGCAATTCGCGTGGCGATTTCCGGATCGCCCACGTCCGCTAGCGCGGTTTTGTTGAGAAAATTAATCCCATCAACAATGTCCCGGCGACTGCCCGGGTCGATGCCCTTCGGGTTGGACAAAAACAAAACCGGATCGCCCTTGCTCCGGAACTCCACACCTTGATGCAGAGTCGGCAGAAAACCACTCCCCCAAAGACTGTTGCCAGCGCCGGCCACGCTGCCGGTGATCAGGACAACGTAGCTTGGCAAATCCCGGTTTTCGGTTCCCAACCCATAGCTCACCCACGACCCGATGCCCGGCCTCCCGAATCGCTCAAAGCCGGTATGCAGAAACAACTGAGCCGGGGCGTGGTTAAATTGTTCCGTGCGAACCGTTTTCACGATGGCCAACTCGTCCGCGATCGTCCCCATCAATGGCAAGTGCTCGGACAATTTCAGGCCACCCTGCCCATGCGCGTGATACTTGAATCGTGTCCCCAACAACGTCGGGTGCTCACGGATGAATGCCAACTGCTTGCCCTTGAACATATGGTCGGGACACTTCTCCCCGTTCCGCCGGACCAATTCCGGTTTGTAGTCGAACAACTCCAAGTGCGACGGCCCGCCGACGAGGTGAATATAGATAATGTTCTTCGCCCGCGCGGGACGATGTGGTTTACGCGGGAAAAGAGGGCCGGCACCGGGAGCCGCGAACAGGTTCCCGTTCATCGCCGAGGCCAGACCAAGCGCACCAATGCCGGCACCGGTGTGTTTCAAAAACTCGCGGCGCGTCTCGTTCAGATAATAATTCTGCTTTGGAATCATCGGTCAGCCTTTAACGATCGCCTCGTCCAGGTTCAACAAAATGTTCGCCACGGTGAACCACTTAGCCAAGCACTTGGTTGCGGCCTTCGTGAACGCCATTCCCCTCGCCTCTCCAACCAGCGCCTCGGCGGTTTTCGGGGCGTTGGCCAATTCTGCGTCGCGCTTGGCCAAGAGCGATTTCAAATATCCAACTTCAACCGGCTTGGCCTCCCTTGACAATGCCACTCGAAACGCAAAACGAATCCGCTGCTCATCGGTGGCCAAGCCCGGTTCGCTGACGATGCGATTCGCAAATGCCAGAGCCATCTCAACATAGGCGTGGTCGTTCAAGAGTGTCAACGCCTGGAGCGGCGTGTTAGTGCGTGGACGATCCACCACGCAGGCACCACGGTCCGGGGCGTCGAAATTCACAAAACTCGCATACGGCGCACCGCGTCGCCACACGACGTATACGCCGCGCCGGAAACGGTTCTCGTTTGTCGCAGGGACAAACTTGGGTGCGTTGCGGCCAACATGGCGCCAAATACCATCCGGCTGCGGCGGATAAATTGGCGGCCCAAACATTCTGCCCTCAAGCAATCCACTCGTCGCCAGTGCCGAGTCCCGGATCATCTCTGCACTCATCCGCACACGGGGTGCCCGGGCGTACAACTTGTTCGCCGGGTCTTTCTCCAAATGCCCGCTGGAAACGATCGACGACTGCCGATAGGCGTGGCTCATCACGATCAGCTTGTGAATGTGTTTCATCGACCAACCGCTCTCGACCAGTTCAACCGCCAGCCAATCCAGCAGACCGGGGTGCGTCGGGGCCTCGCCCTGTGTCCCAAAATCCTCCTGCGTCGACACGATGCCCTGCCCCATGAACGACGCCCACCAACGGTTCACCGCCACGCGGGACATCAGCGGATTTTCCGGTGCGACCAGCCACTTGGCCAAGCCCAGCCGGTTGCCCGGCAGACGATCATCAAATGAATGCAGTACCGCCGGCGTACCGGAGGATACCGCCTCCCCGGTGTTCAGGTAATCCCCTCTCAACATGACCCGCGTTTCCCGCGCACCCCCCATTTCGTTCATGACCAGAGTCGAGTCGGGGCGGATGGCATTGCGCTCAGACTTCAGCTTGACCAGGCGCTGGTCGAGTTCCTTCAACCTCGGATGCTGCGATGCATAGTACCCAGCCAGGCGCTTGGTCTGTTCATTCGTCCGTTTTTCAGCCAGCAGAATAGTCTGTACATCGGACGGCAGACTCAACTTGGCGGGGTCACCATCCACCACCGACAAGCGCAACCGGCCGATCGTGCGCCCGCCCCCATGATGCTGCACCAACTGGAATTCAAGCAGGCTAACCTCCTTGACCGACAACTCGTTTTTCAGCAGGAACACCGCCTCATGCGGCCTGCCAAACTGTGGGTTCACCGCCCAGGCGGTTTTTGCTTTACCGTCAATCGCTCCCGCGACATCGTATTTCGCCTGTGAAAACGAGGCGGTCGCCCGTGAAAAAGCAATCTTCTCTCCATTCACCTTTAACGAAAATTCGTTCAGCACAAAATTCGGGTTTTCCGGGACGTCAAAATTCCTGCCCGGCCCCCTCTTTTTCATCGAATCGTCCAGCAGGGTCTCCAGCCGGATGGCACTAATACGCTGCACTCCTTCAGGCTTTACCCGGGCCGTGTAGGTGGACTTGTCCGGGTTTTTTCCATGCACCAGCACGCTAAGGTCATCCTTAATCGTATGGCTCGCCCCGCCGGTGGCCTCGAATTTTTCAATCTCAAGCGCTGTCCACTGCGGTGCTGTTTTCAATTGCTCAATGACAATCGCTTCCCATTCTTTTAGCTCAACGGCAAGCGAGCGCTGGATGCTTTTCTTTTCGTCCTCCCGGGCTTTCATCTCATCCGCCAACTTCGCCCGACTCGCCGCCTTCGCCCGACTCAGTGGCAGGTCCATTTTCGGGCCATAGAAATCCCATGTCACCCCGCTGGTATTCTTCACCTCAAGCGGCGTGTTGTTAAAAAAGGCAAACAACTCGTAATACTCCTTCATCGAGATAGGGTCGTACTTGTGATCGTGGCACTGCGCACACTCAAGAGTCGTACCGAGGAACACTGTTCCGGTGGTGTTCACCCGGTCGATGACCTGATTGACGCGATTCGACTCGGGATGCACCCCCGCCTCGACGTTGCAGGTGGGTGTCCGGTGAAAACCGGTGGCGATCTTCTGGGTGAGGGTTGCCCCGGGTAAAAGATCCCCGGCCAATTGCTCGATGGCGAACTGGTCAAACGGCATGCCGGAGTTGAACGCCTCAATCACCCAGTCACGATACGCCCAGCTATCCCGTAATTGATCTGCCTGAAACCCGTTGGAGTCGGCATACCGCGCGAGGTCCAGCCAGCGGCGCGCCCATTTTTCGCCATACTGCGGACTGGCCAACAGCAGATCCACCAGTCGTTCATATTCGCGGGATGACGGGTTGGCGAGGAACGGCAGCCCTTCTCCCGGCTGCGGAGGGCGACCAACCAAATCGAGGTATAGCCTGCGCAACTGGCGTTCCGGCTTGGCCAAGCGCGAATACTCGAGACCGGCCTTGGCTAGGCGATCCTGTATGAAATGATCCACGGGACTGCCCTGCGACTCCCGCTTGGCCAAGCGCGGCAATTCCGGTCGCACCGGTCGCTCGTATGCCCAGTGGCCGTCCGACGCATCCGCAGCCAGCGGCCCAGCAACCTGCAGGAAGCCAAGCAACAGACCCAATCTAAAATGGATATGGAAAATCTTCAGCCCCACGTAATTGCGAAAAACCTAGCGTTTACTGCTGTTTTTGCAACCGGTTTTGGCCTGATTTTGAAAAAACGGGCATCAAAAAACTGGCCCAAAAAAAAGAATCCGGGGGGACAAGGTTGAAGAAACCTTCAATCCCCCCGGGGATAATTCGAGCTAGCAATGTTAGACTTAGTAGATATCCACGACAGCGCTTGCGAGCCCACACCGTGCGGAACGCGAGGGAAATTATAGATTTTCCTCAGGCCGTCAACCCTTTTTTTGATTTTTTTTGAAGAATTTTTGGCAGCCTAAAAACTACTCAAGTGACCTTGGTAAATAACCGACCGAGGTTTGGATCGAGTGCGTGCATGAACAGCCCGCGCTCGTCTCCGGAGCAAGCAGCATTCCCCCCGCCGGGATCAAGCCCAGCCAGCACCCGCTGCGGATGCCCTCGAACTGCGTGCGTTTGTTGGTGTCGAGATTCCACATCCCGTGAAAGTAGTGGCGAAAGAACATGCTATGCCGGCTCGCGGACATGGTACCGCAGCCACGCCGCTCCGGGAGGTCGTCACGAATCTGCTTGCCGGTCTTCAAGTCAAACGCCCATTGATCCGAGTAAAATGTATCCCCCACGATCACCGGGTGCTGCAGGTGTCCGCTGTGATGGCCCTTCCCTTCCTTGTGGTGATCCTCCCAAAGAAGGCTGCCCGGCGGAAGGATGGACGAGTCGCCGTCCTCGGTTTTCGTGACACGCCGCGATGCCGCCAGTGCGTAGGTGTGGTAGTTCTTGTCCTTGTCCGTGCCGGTGGCGATCAGCATGTCATCCGCGTAAACGAGGTAGGTCATGAATTGGAGCTTGGAAAAATCGTGGTCCCGCTCCCACTGCCTCTGGCCGGAGTTCAAGTCCAACGCAACGAGTTTTTGATGGGTAAGCTGCCCGATGGTCTGAATTGTGCCGGCCTTGGCTCGCGCCTCCTCTGCGGTGCTCTCGATAAAATAGATCACGTCCTCACCGATGGTGATCGTGGAGTTGATGATCGCCCCTCCGCTGTATTCCCATCGGGTTTTGCCAGTGGCGGTGTCCACGCCGAACAACCGGTCACTGGTGACTCGGCTGATGTCACTCGGCTTGAAATCCTCAAACCACTCACCGTCGTCGCCAAGATAGAGTGTCCCCTTGTTCACGCGACTGCCCACAAGCGTCGAACCCTCCACTGCGAGGAATGACCAATGATGTTTACCAGTGTCTGCCTCCGGCACGGCGTAGCGGCGCGCACGCTGGCCGGTCTGGCCATCGTAGTGGATGCAGTAACGACCCTGGGCAATGTAAAGGGCGAGTTTGTCGGCAACCATGTTGCTGCTGTCACGCGGGATGTTTGCGCGGCGCATCTCCGGGCTGGATTGACTCCACAGGACCGTCCCGTTGTAGGCATCGAGACCAAACAACATGCGGTCGCCCTGAATATACAGCCGTCCCCCGGCCGAAAGCGGGGCGGGATTACGCGGCCCACGATCCGGCATCGGGCGTGGCCCCGGTTCACCCCACCATTTGACCCCCATCTCGCCCTTGACCAGTTCGTCGTCGCTGCAGGAGGTGTTTTGCGCGTTGCCGTATTGATGCGTCCAGTCCCCGGCGCCGGCCAGTGCCGGCCGCTGGCTGACCTGCCAGACCGGCTCGTTTTCCCCGTCACGAATCGTCCGGGCATCCACTTTTCCAAACCAATTTTGTGCCGAGGCAAATTCTCCCGACTGCCCCAGCACCAGCGTGCCCCCCGCCGGGGCAAGGCTGCGAAAAGCATCCGCCGCCGAATCCACCGGCAACTGCCCGCCAAGCAAATGCCGCTCCGACACGATCAAGTTAAACAGCATTGGCCCGAAAGTCTTGTCGCTGAGCTTGCCCAGCTTGGCCGTGGCGCGGGCACCGTAGACGCCGGCTGCATCGAGATTGCTGCGGACGTTACGGATCACCTCCGGCCGGTCGTCGAGTACAATAACCTGAAAATCAGATTGCCGAACCAACTCCAGCGCGAGACTTCCATCGACTCCCCCAAGGACGAGGCAGTAACCGGCCCGCCCCTTGGCTAAGTCTAGCATTTGCTTTACGGCGTTTCGCACGCGGCCGGCATCGGTGGTCTCCGCTTGGCCAAGCGTCACCCTCGGCAGCCGATAATAAAACGAGGAATCAAACTTGTACGTCTTACTTTTAAGTTCCGGGTCGTCGGAGAGGATCTGGTACGTGTACTCCCCTTCGCGTACAAGGTCGGTAACCTTGACGGTGTGGCGCTTGGCCAAGCGGTCTGTTTTCAAAATCGCAGACTGCCCGCTTGGCATCGACCAGCGAAGCTTCCCCGGCATGGGCTGATCGACCTCCCAGGTGATGGTCGCCGTCGAGCGGTCTACCCAGTCCACAAACGGACCGAACGCGATGGCCAGCGGCTCCGCCGGTTTTACCGGTTCCGGAAATAATTTGTGCTTGGCCAAGTGCCGTGCACGCAACCCCTCCGCCGACAGCGCCTGGCCATGCACACGCACCTCGTGCAACCGGCCATTCATCATGAAGTGCTCGTCGTCATCGTGATACGCACCAATCTCCAGCCATGTTTTCGGGGGATAAACGATCGCCCCACTTTGCTCGGTCGCCTGCGCCACCTGTTTGCCATCCACGAACAACCGCTGCGTTGTGCCATCGTACGTACCGGCAAGATGATACCAGCGGCCGTGCTCAAACGCCGTAGGCGCAGTCAGGTAGGTCAACTTGTCGCTGCCCTCGGTGTTCAACGCGAAACAGAAACTGCTCCCGCGAAACCCAAGCAGCCAGCCCTTCTCATAGGTGCCATTGTCCTGCAGCGCTCCAATGATTCCGCCCCACTGCATAGCCTTGTCGACGCGCACCCATGCCTCAAGCGTCATGTCCCGCTTGGGCATATCGACCGAGGAAATATCCGATGTCACCTCCAGTCGCGAGCCGTTCCCGTTGAACTGCACGTGTGCCGGTGCCGGCGTATCGGTAAACGTCACCGAGCGACCTAGTCCCTCCGCGACGGCATCCGCCCCGACGACAGCGCTGACAACTTTCCCCTCCAATCGATCTGGCGCGAAGAGCCAATGACCCAGCACAGATTGCTCAGCCCCGGCAACACCGACGCCGCCAATCAAAAATAATACCGACGCCACCAAATGATTTCGAGCATCAGTAATTTTCCGGATGACATGCACGAGGCGACTCTGGCCGAAGATTCCCCCGCCTGCCAGTTCATTTTTGGGCGATTTGCCACGCGGCGCGTTTTCCCGCACAATCGGCCCATGCCAAACACCTTTGGCCACCTGTTTCGAATCACCACCTGGGGCGAGTCCCACGGCGGCGGAGTCGGTGTCGTGATCGACGGCTGCCCGCCTCAACTGGAGTTGGACGAATCCGACATCCAGCCGGATCTCGACCGCCGCCGGCCGGGCCAGTCCAAGATCGTCACCCCCCGCGACGAGGCCGATCGGGTCAGCATCCTCTCCGGCACATTCGAGGGCAAAACCCTCGGCACACCGATCCTCATGATGGTTCACAACAAGGACCATCGGCCCGAGGCGTACTCGGAGATGAAAACCAAGTTCCGCCCCTCACACGCCGATTTCACCTACCAGCAAAAATTTGGCTTCCGAAACTGGCAGGGCGGCGGACGCTCAAGCGCCCGCGAAACAATCGGCCGCGTGGCCGCCGGTGCCGTCGCAAAAAAACTGCTCAAGCAACGCTTCGGAGTCGAGGTGTTGTCGTACGTGAAACAGGTTCGGAAAATCGTCGCCGACATCAACCCGGACAAAGTGAAACTCCGCGATGTCGAGTCAAACATCGTCCGCTGTCCCGACCCGGGCGTTGCCGACAAAATGATTCACCTCATCGACCGCACCCGAAAAGCAGGCGACACAGTCGGCGGGATCATCGAGGGAGTGGCGCGCGGACTACCAGTCGGCTGGGGCGACCCGGTGTTCGACCGGCTCGAGGCAGACCTGGCCAAGGCCATGCTGAGTCTCCCCGCCTCAAAAGGTTTTGAGGTCGGCTCCGGTTTTGCCGGCACACTTCTGAACGGCACTGAGCACAACGACCCGATCCGAGACCGCCGCGGCAAGGTGCAAACAACCAAAAACGACTCCGGCGGCGTTCAGGGCGGAATCTCCAACGGCGAAACAGTACATTTTCGAGTCGCCTTCAAGCCAGTGGCCACAGTCATGCACGAGCAGGACACCATCGACGAAAACCTGAAAAACACCACCCTCCGAGGCCGGGGCCGCCACGACCCCTGCGTCCTGCCACGAGCCGTGCCAATGGTCGAAGCCATGACCGCACTGGTCCTCGCCGACCACGCCCTCCGCCACCGCGCCCAAAACCAGTGGGACTAATTTACACCGCAGCGGCAAAGCAAAAACCGACTCCGCATTTTTACGGTTAGCCTGTTAGGGCAATTCGCGACTCGCGGTTTTGAACCACCGCTTGGCCAATCGATAGAGGTAGGGACGTTAGGGACGGCTGTCCCTACCTTTCCCTGTTCAAATTTCGGCGTTCCTTGTTCGGCGTTCGATATTCTGCCCTACCCTTGGCCAAGCGCTTTGCTGGTTTGTGAGTTACTTCGAACGGGCGAGCATCCACTTGATGATTCGCTCGCGGGCGGCGCTTCTTGGCGGGGTGACATGGCCGCCGTCCACTACCCCCCAGAGTTCGGTCACGACTTTGCCATCTTTCGATTCGTAACGCACCACCTTGGTTTCAGCGCCTTCGACTTTGCGGTCGAGATCGATCTTCAGGTCGCTGGTGTCGGTTTTCTTTTCGCATTTGTTGAATGCCCGCCACTTCGCAAAATTATCCTCGGCACTTGGATATCTTGCGCTCCGAAGACCACCGCCGCCCCACTTGATTGTCCTGTCCCTAGTTCCGTGAATGTGCAGCACGCTGACCGGGTTCTTGGGATTACTGGGCCATTTATCGAAGCCAACCCCGGCGAACGGCACGATCGCGGTGACTAGGTCGGAGTGATCGTGTGCCATGCGATAGCTCATGAATCCGCCGTTGGATAGGCCGGTGATGTACACGCGCTTTCTGTCGATGTTGTATTCCTTCATCGCCTTGAGGATCAGGCTCCGGAGATACTTTGAGTCGTCCACTTTTCCCTGCCGATCGCAGCAGGCATCGGTGGCGTTCCAACTGCGGTCAATTCCGTCCGGGGCACAGTAGATGAAATCGTATTTGTCAGCCAACCTGCCCAGAGGAAAGAATCCCAACTGGGCACGCCCATTGCCGGTGTAACCGTGCAGTGTCAGGATGAACGGATACTTCTTTTTCGGATCGTAATCATCGGGTACATGAATCTTGTCGTCGCGCTTGGCTGAATTGTCTTCCCCCGATCGCCGGGAGCGACTGAATAATTTGCGGATCGCCTCGCGCTCGGCTTCATCCAGTTTGCCATCCTTGTTTTTGTCGAAGCGCTGCTTCAAGCGCTCGCGCCGACTGGGCTTTTTCTCCTCGTCCTCGGCAATCAAATCAAAGGGCATCGACGTAATAATGCCGACAAGAATCGCCGCTCCGATGATTCTGGTTTTCAAGTTGAACTTCATGTGCCCATTACTACGGACGTTCGACAAAAGAAGTTACAATGGACGTTGCCTATTGACACCGTGACGGTTTTTGGGACTTTCGACCCGCTGTTTTTAGCGCACGCATGAGCCAAACTGAGCCAAACGCTTGTTTTAACGGACAGATTCTGCCGCTGAATGAGATCGCCATCTCCCCAAACGATCGCGGTTTCCTTTATGGCGAGAGCCTTTTTGAGACAGTGCGTGTTCATGCGGGAAAGCCTTTTCGTTGGGAACAGCACATGGCTCGCCTCAGTTCCGGGGCGGACATCATAGACCTTCGGCTTCCCTTTTCCGCCGATGAGTTCCTTAGCCAGACTGAAAGACTGATCAAGAAGAGTGCCAACGCCAACTGCATCGCGCGCCTGACGGTATCCCGTGAATCCGGTGAGCGCGGCTACGGCTTCACGGGCGATGAACAACCCAACTCTTTGATCGCGATTCATCCGCTGCCGAAACAAAACAGTACACCACTTTCTCTGGTAAGCACCGACGCCCGTGTGGCCAAGGATGATCCGCTCGCCAGAATCAAGTCCGGCAACAAACTTGGCTCCATCCTGGCCAAGCGCTTGGCCAAGCAGAATGGTGCAGATGACGGGTTAATCCTGAATTCCGACGGCAACATTACCGAGACGTCTTCCGCGAATGTTTTCTGGACACGGGACGGCATACTTCGGACACCACCGGTGACCGACGGGGTACTGCCCGGGGTGACCCGGGAACTGGTCATCGACCTGGCAGCCGCGCTTGGCCAAGCGGTGCGGGAGGAGTCGGTTTCCCCGACCGAACTGCAGCAGGCAGAAGCGGTGCTCGTCACCAACACAGCAACGGGAATCCGCGCAGTGGGCCAAGTGGACGGAGTCGCCCTGCCGGGGCATCCGTTGATTGAACAACTCGTCGAGGCGCACGATGCGAAACTGGCCCAGCACACGGCTCAAGCAGGCTGAATCTGCTCGCGCTTGGCCAAGCGATCGGGCACGTTTGGGCCGTGAAATCCGTTTTTTATCTCTTCGTCGCCGCGCTTGTCGCGGGCTGCTGTGCGGTCAATCCCATGAAGGATCATCCGACCAAGTCGATCTTCGACGGCAAAACATTTTCCGGCTGGGAAGGCAACATGGACTTTTTCCGGATTGAGGACGGCTCAATCGTTGCCGGACGGCTCACGGAAAAAATCCCGAACAACGAGTTTCTCTGCACGACAAGTGAGTACGAGAATTTTGAGTTGAACCTAAAATTCAAGATCGTCGGTTCGCCGCAGGCCAACGCCGGAGTACAGTTTCGCACCAAGCGCATCCCGAACCATCACGAGGTGATCGGGTTTCAGGCCGACATCGGGCAGAAATACTGGGGTGCACTCTACGATGAATCCCGCCGCCGAAAAATCCTCGCGGGGCCGCCCGCCGAGGACATCCCCAAGATCGCCAATGTCGATGGTTGGAATGACTATCGCATCGTTGCGCGGGGCAACCGCATCCAGTTATTCCTGAATGGGCATAACACGGTGGATTACTTGGAGGAGGATCCGGAGATTGCCAAGAGCGGCGTGATCGCCCTTCAGGTACACAGCGGGCCAGCCTGCGAAATCTGGTACAAGGACATCTCGATCATCGAGTATCCCGCCGGCAACTGAAACTCAGGAGGCTTTTTTCTTCGCAACCCGCTTGGCCTTCGGCTTGGCCTTGCCGGTCGTGAGAAAATCGAGGTAGCCAACCAGCGAGTCGCGCATCTCATTGCGCGGCACAATCGCGTCGATCATCCCCCGATCCAGCAAAAATTCCGCAGTCTGAAATCCGGGCGGCAACTCCGCCTGCGTCGTGTCCTTGATCACGCGCGGGCCGGCAAACCCGATCATTGCGCCCGGCTCGGCGATTATCAAATCCCCCACGCTCGCGTAGCTCGCCATCACACCGGCTGTTGTCGGGTGCGTCAGGACACTGATGTACGGCAGCTTGGCCTCCGCGTGATATGCCAACGCGCCGCAGGTCTTGGCCATCTGCATCAGGCTGAACATCCCCTCGTACATCCGGGCGCCGCCGCTGGTCGAGATGATCACAACAGGTATTTTACCTTTCGTCCCGGCCTCGATTAGGCGGGTTAACTTCTCACCCACTACCGACCCCATCGAGCCACCGAGGAATGAAAAATCCATGATCCCCAGCGCGATCTTGTGCGGCCCCATCTGGCAGACCCCGGTGATGACCGCATCCGACTCGCCTGTTTTTTCCTGATACCGCTCGAGCTTGGACGGGTACGACGCCACGCCGGTGAACTTGAGTACGTCCACACTCGCCATGCCGGCGTCCATCTCCTTGAACGAGCCCCCGTCGATCAGCGACTCCAGCCGTGCCCGCGCTGAGATCGGGAAATGATAACCACACGAGGTACAGGTTTTGAGGTTTTCATCGAGATCCTTGTCGAAGATCAACTCGGAGCACTTGCCGCACTTGGTCCACAAGCCCTTCGGGATATTTTTTTTGCGGCCGGAGTTTTCGCCAAACTTCAGCTTAGCCGAGCCGCTGCCCGGTTCCAGCCCACCCGGGATGGCTTCCGCATCCACGGTTTCGAGTTTCGGTAATGTTTTTGAAAAATCGTCCAGGTCAGACATGTTGTCAGTTGCTTGGCGAGCCAAGCGCGCGGGCCAGCGTCCAGACACAGACAGCCGCCGCACCTGCCTTGAGGCAGGCCGCCGCACATTCGTTGGTCGTGGCTCCGGTTGTCAAAACATCATCGACAAGCACAACTCGCTTGTCGTTCAAATTCATTTTGGCGGGAGCAAAAGCCCCTCGCATGTTGGCCAGACGCTCCCCCCGCGAGAGCAATGCCTGTGTTCGGGTTACGCGAATGCGTTTCACGGCGCGGGTCAACACCATCAGGCCGGTGTCACGGCTCAGGTTGCGACACAGCGTCTCCGCCTGGTTGAACCCGCGCTCGCGAAACCGTACCGGATGAAGCGGCACCGGCACAAGGCAATCGCCCCGCCACGAGCGGATTTGTTCCACAGCCATCTCGGCGAACAACCGCCGAAACAACGGCTCCAGCCAAAGTGCCTGTTGATATTTGAACCGGTGGACTGCATCCATCATTTCTGCTGAACCGCGCATCACGCCGCGGGCGAACTCAAAGCGCAGCTTCATCTCACGGCAGTTCGTGCATTCGAACTCGCCCGTGATCTCCCCCTCAAACGGCTGGCCGCAGCGGCGGCAGAACGGCGCCTCGATTGGTTTCATCTTCTCGAGACAATCCGTGCCGACGTAGCCGTCCGCCGGCTGTGCCGGTTCGTCGCGGCACAATTGGCAGACTTCCGGATAAACCAGTGCCAGGCCGCGCTTGGCCAAGCCCGACAACGCTGTCGCCACGCCGCTCATCGCTTGGCCAAGCGGAACACAACCACACCAAGCGGCGGCAACTCGACCTTCAACGACTGCGCCATGTCATCGCTTGGTTCGGCAACAGACTCGCGGCAGCCCTCGTTGCCAACATTCGTTCCGCCGTAAATGGCCGCGTCGCTGTTGAGCACCTCCTCCCAGTGGCCGCCCTCCGCCACGCCCACTCGGTAATCGCTCCGCGGCACCGGGGTGAAATTTACCGCCACGAGCAACGCGGCACCGCCCGACTTGGCGTTGCGAATGAAGGTGAGAACCGAGTTTTCCCGGTCGTTGCAGTTCACCCATTGAAAACCGGCCGGATCAAAATCAGCCTCCCAAAGCGACGGTTGTTCCCGATAAAAATGGTTGAGATCGCGCACCCAGTTTTGCACGCCCTGATTTAGCGAACCGTCGCTTGCCGCTTTCCAGTTTAACCCGCGATCCTCGCTCCACTCACCGGCCTCTGCGATTTCGCCGCCCATAAAAAGGAGTTTCTTTCCCGGGAACAGCCATTGATAGCCAAGCAACAAGCGCAGGTTGGCGAAGCGCTGCCAGTCGTCGCCCGGCATCTTGCCGAGCAGCGAACCCTTCAGGTGCACCACCTCATCATGCGACAGAGGCAGGACGAAGTTTTCGCCGTAATGGTACAACATCCCGAAGGTCGTCTTGTCAAAGTGCCACTTGCGGTTGACCGGATCCTGAGCGAGAAAACTCAGGTTGTCGTGCATCCAGCCCATGTTCCATTTGAAGGAAAAGCCCAGCCCACCGTCGCCGGGCGGACGCGACACTTTAGGCCATGAGGTCGACTCCTCGGCAATCATCACCGTACCCGGATGACGGGTGAGCACATGGTGGTTCACATGCTGCAGAAAACCGATCGCCTCCAGATTCTCGCGACCGCCGTGTTCGTTCGGTATCCACTGCCCCTCCTCGCGCGAATAGTCGAGGTAAAGCATCGAGGCCACGGCGTCGACCCGCAGTCCATCCACATGAAAACGATCGCACCAGTACAGCGCGTTGGCGGTGAGGAAATTTCGAACCTCATCCCGTCCGTAATTGAAAATATGCGTTCCCCAGTCCGGATGCTCACCCCGGCGCGGATCATAGTGCTCGTAAAGTGCCGTTCCATCAAAGCGGGCCAACGCATAATCGTCCTTCGGAAAATGCGCCGGCACCCAGTCGAGTATCACGCCGATGCCGGCCGCGTGCAGCGCATCCACCAACGCGGCGAAATCGTCCGGAGTCCCGTAGCGACTCGTCGGCGCAAAAAAACCGGTCACCTGATAGCCCCACGACGGATAATAGGCGTGCTCGGCCACCGGTAGAAACTCGACATGCGTGAACCCCATCTGCGTCACATAGTCGACCAGTTCAGTCGCTAGGTCACGGTACGAGAACGACTCGGCGTCGTTGTGTTTCCGCCACGAGCCAAGGTGCACCTCGTAAATACTCATGGGCGACTCGAGGGGATTCCGTTCCGCGCGGGCAGCCAGCCATAACTCGTCCGTCCACTTGAGGTGCGCGGTATCCCAGACGATCGCCGCATTCTTCGGAGCCTGCTCGAAGAAGCGCCCGATCGGATCGGTTTTCTCAACCGCCTGGCCAAGTGCGTTGACGAGGTGAAACTTGTAGTGTGCCCCCTGCCCCACGTTCGGAATGAAAACCGCCCACACCCCAGAATCTCCCTGCGGACTCATCGGGTGCGCCGCAGGATTCCATCCGTTAAAATCGCCGGTCACGCTGACCCGCTGCGCGTTGGGTGCCCACACGGAAAAAACCACCCCGTGATTCCCGTTGACCTCGTGAAATTGTGCCCCGAGCTTGTTGTAAAGCTGCAGTTCGTTGCCCTCGCCGATCAGGTGCAGTTCGGATTCCGAAAACAATTGCGTCTCCGCTTGGCCAAGTTTCCCGTTGCTGGACTGCACCGCTGTATGTTGAGAACCCACCACCCACGGGGCAAGACTGAAAGCACTTTCGCTTTACGCCGCTTGGCCAAGCGGCGAGAGTTGCGCAGTCAATGAGTATCACGACCCGAACCGGAGACAACGGCGAGACCGGACTGCTGTTTTCCAGACGCACAAGCAAGGACGATCCACGAATCGCCGCCTGTGGCGATGTCGATGAACTCAACGCCGCCATCGGTCTCGCCCGGGCGCACCTGCAGGGCACGCGTGAAAATTCCCGGCTCGAGGCGATCCAAAAATCATTGATCGCCCTCATGGGTGAACTCGCCACTTTGCCTGAGGATTCGGCGCGATACGCCTCCAGCAAGTTCGACAAACTCGCCGCAGGCGACATCCAACAACTCGACTCGTGGATCGCGGAACATGAAGCCAGCGGACTGACGTTTGAGGGCTGGGCTCTACCGGGAGGCACGATCGCCTCCGCTCATCTCGACATGGCCCGCACGATCTGTCGCCGCGCGGAACGCAGCACGGTCGCCCTCCGTTCGCCCGAGATCAACGGAAGCTCACAGGCGGTCGTTTATCTCAATCGGCTCTCCGACCTCCTTTGGCTGATGGCCCGTTCCGTGGAACAGTCGCCGGAGTCGAGTCAACTGGCCTAAATCAAGCATCTTGAAAGTCGTTCGCTCTCCCAAGTCAATCCAACGTGCCACGATATCAACAAGCGTGCGCCCGATCGTCGTGGTGCCCACAATGGGCAACCTGCACGAGGGACACTTGAGCCTGATCCGGAAAGCCCGCGCGTTGGCAGGTGATGACGGACTTGTTTTAGTCACGATTTTTGTCAACAAAATCCAGTTCGGCCCAAGTGAGGATTTCAAAAAATACCCCCGCACGATGAAGGCCGACCTCACGCAATGCCGGCAGCTTGGAGTGGACATCGTGTTCGCGCCGGAGGACGGTGCGATGTACAGCGACGGGCACAGCACGTACGTTACCGAGGAGCGTTTGGCCAAGAGGATGGAGGGCGCAGCCCGGCCGACTCACTTTCGTGGCGTCACCACTGTGGTTGCCAAACTGTTCAACCTGACGCGCCCGGATATTGCCGTTTTTGGAGCGAAAGACTGGCAGCAGTCAGCTATCATTTCGCGGATGGTGGACGACTTAAATTTCCCCGTGCGCATCGTGATTGCCCCCACGGTGCGGGAAGCCGACGGCCTGGCGATGAGTTCGCGCAACCGCTATCTCAAGCCGGCCGAGCGGGCCGAGGCCACGGTGCTCGTCGAGTGCATCCGCTTGGCCAAGCGCTTGGTTCACGAAGCCAAGTCGCCCCTCTCCACCACCGTCCTCAAGCGCCAATTGGAAAAGCACGTGGCAACCAGACGCCTGGTCAGGCTGGATTACATCGAGTTTTTCGATCCCAAGTCGCTAGAACCGGCCAAGCGCATTCGTCGCGGCACGCACATGGCGGTGGCGGTGTTTTTCGGCAATACACGACTGATTGACAACGGTCGACTGTGACCGAACACTAGCCGGGCGGATGGCGGACTCTCCAAGACAATTTGACTTCATCGTTCTCGGCAGCGGGATCGCCGGATTAACGTTTGCGCTCAAGGTTGCCCACGCCGGGACGGTCGCCATTGTGACGAAGAAAAGCCGGGCGGAATCGAACACCAACTACGCGCAGGGCGGCATCGCCGCAGTGACAAGCGAGGAGGACTCATTCGAAAGTCACGTGCAGGACACACTGGTTGCCGGCGCGGGCCTGTGCAACGAGGAGGTCGTCCGCGGCATTGTCGAGGCTGGCCCGGAACGCATCGAGGAGTTGATCGAACTCGGAATGAAATTTTCCGAGCGCGAAAATGGCAATGGCGAACGCGAACTTGATCTCGGCCGCGAGGGAGGCCACTCCCAGCGGCGCATCCTGCACGCCAAGGACGTCACCGGCCGCGAGATCGAGCGCGCCCTGCTCGAGTCCATAGCTGCAAATGAAAACATTCACGTTTTTGAAAACCACTTCGCGGTCGATCTGATCACCACCCGCAAGCTTCGCCAGGGCGACACCAATCGCTGCGTCGGCGTGTACGTGCTGGACAATCAAACCAATGCAGTCGAGACCTACTCGGCACGGACAGTCATCCTCGCCACCGGCGGCTGCGGCAAGGTTTACCTCTACACCTCCAACCCGGACATCGCCACCGGCGACGGCGTGGCAATGGCCTACCGCGCAGGCGCGACGATCGCCAACATGGAATTCGTCCAGTTTCACCCCACCTGCCTTTACCATCCCAAGGCCAAATCGTTCCTCATCAGCGAGGCCGTGCGCGGCGAGGGTGGCGAACTGTTGAACCTCCGTGGCGAGTCGTTCATGGAGGGCGTGCATCCGCTCAAGTCACTCGCCCCACGCGACATCGTGGCCCGCGCGATCGACAGCGAGATGAAGCGCTCTGGCGACGACCATGTGCTGCTCGACATCACCCACAAGCCGGCTCGCACCATTATCGACCGGTTCCCGAACATTTACCAAACCTGCCTCCGGTTTGGCCTCGACATCACCAAGGAGCCAATCCCGGTCGTGCCGGCCGCACATTATCAATGCGGTGGAGTTCAGGTCAGTCACGAAGGCGAGACCGGCATCGCTGGCCTTTACGCCGTCGGCGAGGTCTCCTGCACCGGCCTGCACGGGGCCAACCGTCTCGCGAGCAATTCCCTGCTTGAGGCGCTCGTTTATGCACACCGCGCCGGCGGCCATGCTCTGGCCAACCCCGATCCCGCAGTCGACACCTCGCTCCCCGACTGGCAATCGGGCGATGCGACGGACGCGGATGAAATGGTTGTGGTCTCCCACAACTGGGATGAATTGCGTCGGATGATGTGGGACTACGTAGGCATCGTCCGGACGACCAAGCGACTTCAGCGCGCCCTCTCCCGAGTGAAGCATCTGCAGGAGGAGATTCATGAATACTACTGGGATTTTACGGTCACCAGCGACCTGCTGGAGCTGCGCAACCTCGCCACCGTCGCCGAGTTGATCGTCCGATCCGCACTGCAGCGCGAGGAAAGCCGCGGTCTGCATTACACGCTGGATTACCCGGATTCAGTTGAATCTTTTGCCCAACGAAACACCCTCGTTGCGCGCGACAAAAAAGAAGGTTAACGGTTGGCCAAGCGTCACGAAATAATCGAAAATTGGGCTTAAATCCATCCGCCGGTTACGGTACATTGCCCGCCCTTTCCGGTAACCCGGGGTGTAACGATGGAAAACAATCTGATTCTTATTTGCGCGATCGCCTTTGCGGCGGTTCTCACCATTCTGTCACTACTCGCGGGCGTGATCGCCGGCATTTGCAAGCTGTTCCCCGTGAAGGCGGCCGACCTGCCGGACCCCGGCGCCGAGGAGGCCGTACGACAGGCCGTGTCCAAGGCGTTCCCTGGCTGCAGTGTTTCCGAGATTCGCGAAGTCAAATCGTAACAACAGCAAACTTTAACTCTTTCCGTTCATTTCAATGATCTTCACTGAAAAGAAAAAAGAAATCCGGGTGATGTTCACCCCGTTCCGCGATGGTCTCCAGAGTGTCTTCGGAGGCAAGACGCGACTGAATGATATCCTCCCCGCCATCGAGGCCTCGGCTGCGGCCGGCATCCGCCACTTCGAGTTCGGCGGAGGCGCCCGGTTTCAGGCCCCGTTCTTTTATGTGGGTGAGGATCCGTTCAAGTGCATGGCGGAGATTCGCAAAACTGTCGGGCCGGACGCCGACCTGCAAATTCTCACCCGCTCGGTCTCCGGCGTCACCCTGACCACCCAGCGCACCTCCACCCTCGCGCTGCAGGCTAAGCTAATGTACAAGCACGGGACAACGATCGACCGAAATTTCGACTTCATGAACGACGTAGACAACCTGGTCAAAACCGGCCAGCCGATTGTCGACTCCGGCATGCACCATCAGGTTTGTGTCGCGCTAATGGGCTTGCCGTTCAAGTCCGACAAAGCGCACACACCGGAGTTTTACATCAACATCGTCCGCGAACTGCTCAAGCGCGACATTCACTTTGACTCGGTTTGCCTCAAGGATGCCTCCGGTACAACCGATCCGCATACCTGCTACGAGACAGCCAAGGGCATCAAGGCAATCCTGCCACCGGAGATTCCGCTGGTGCAGCACACGCATGACACCGCCTCCACCGCCGTGGCCTGCTACATGGCCGGAATCGCGGGCGGCGTGGACAGCATCGACCTGGCCGTGCGGCCACTGGCCTCCGGCACCTCGCAACCGGATGTCCGCTCGATGGCGCACGCCCTCAAGGGAACCGGTTACAGCCTCGATATCGATCCGGACAAGATGGACGAGATCGAGTCCATCCTGAACAAAGGCCTGAGCGAATACGAATTCAACCCGGTCACCACATCAGCAGATGCCCGTGTGGTTGGTTTCCCGATGCCGGGCGGTGCCATCGGGCCAAACGTGCACATGATGAAATCCGCCGGTATCCTAGACAAGTACAGTGATGTACTGGCCGAGTTCCCCGAGGTGGTACGCGCTGGCGGAGGCTGGACCAGCGTCACCCCGGGCAGCCAGCAGTACTGGCTGCAGGCGTTCAACAACGTCCTCCACGGTCGTTGGGAAAAAATTGACGCCGGCTACGGCAAATCAATTCTCGGCTACTTTGGTCGACCGCCGCTCACGCCCGATCCCGAGGTGGTCAAGATTGCTGCTGAAAAACTCGAGATGCCGCCGTTCGATGGCGATCCTCTCGAGGAGGCTCCGGACACACTCGTCGAGGCCGAAGCCGCACTTAAAGAGCGTGGACTGGAGGTCACGGACGAAAACAAGTTTCTCGTCGCGGCCGCGATTGTTCCCGGCAAAAACATGGAGCTCAACGAGGGCATCCGTCTGCTGGAAGATCGCTCCAAGATCACCCTACCCCTCAAGAAAGATGAAAGCGACGCCCCGGCGGCAGCAGCGATCACTGCCCCGACCAGAACTTCCGTCACCGTCAACGAAGGAGGCAACACCCGAACCTACGAAGTCGTCGTCGAGCCACCGGCATCTGCGGCAGCCCCTGTCGCGGCAAGCGGCCAAGCTGCACCGGCTCCCGCAAGCGGAGGTGCAGCGACCGACGTGTTTTCACCATTCGAAGGCAACGTCGAATTGGTCGAGGTTAACGTCAAGGTGGGTGACACCGTGACACAAGGTCAGGTCGTCGCTGCAGTCGAAGCCATGAAGGCTAAGCACGATGTCAAGGCACCCTGCGCCGGTCGAGTGTCCGCCGTCCACGCCTCCATCGGCAACGAGGTTTCCGCCGGGAAACCCATTCTGAGCATCGAAGCCTAAAATGGAGATCCTCGAAAAACTGATCAACAGTTCCGGCTTCGTTGGCTTGGAATGGCAAAATGGTGTGATGTTCATCGTTGGCGGAATCCTCATCACACTTGCCATACGAAAAAACTTCGAACCCTTACTCCTTGTTCCAATCGGCTTTGGAGCAATCTTGGCAAACATACCGGGTGCAGAAATGGTGGCAAACGATAAGGACTTGTATCCAGTGGATGCAAAAGACAAATGGCCATTATTTGCCTTCATTTACAATTACGCGGTAAGCAAAGCGGAATTATTACCACCGATTATTTTCATGGGCGTAGGGGCTCTGACTGACTTCCGCCCATTACTCAGTCGACCTATCACCTTCCTGCTGGGTGCAGCGGCTCAATTGGGAATTTTCTTCGCGGCACTTGGAGCATTTTACCTGTTTGGGTTTGAAGTCGAACAGGCGGCGGCCATCGGTATTATTGGAGGGGCAGATGGGCCGACGACTATTTTCCTGACTGCAAAACTTGCTCCAGAACTGCTTGGGGCTGTCGCTGTGGCTGCCTACAGTTATATGGCTCTGGTCCCGGTAATTCAGCCCCCCATTATACAGGTTTTGACAACACAAAGAGAGCGCGAGATCGACATGCCTCAGGCTCAGCCCGTCTCCAAAACTGCAGTGTTAATTTTTCCGGTCGCTACTTGTTTAATCACGGTGCTTTTTATTCCTGCTGGTGGCCCGCTGCTTGGGATGCTTATGTTCGGTAATCTTCTTCGCGAATCCGGTGTCACCCAGCGCCTTAGTTCCACCGCAAGTGGACCACTAATTAACATCGTTACAATTTTTTTGGGACTAATCGTCGGCGCAACAATGGAAGGCACGGCATTTCTTAAAGGTGACACCCTTGCCATCCTTGCGCTTGGTCTGGTGGCCTTCTGCCTGAGCACGGCAGGCGGCGTAGTGTTTGCCAAGTTGCTGAATCTTATCCTGCCGAGCGGAAAAAAAATCAACCCCTGCATCGGAGCGGCCGGAGTTTCCGCCGTGCCGATGGCAGCACGCGTGGTACAGTCATTCGTCTCCGGCAAAACCAACGGGCGCGTCAATCCGCTCATGGCCGCGATGGGGCCAAACGTCGCCGGTGTAGTCGGTTCCGCTGTAACAGCCGGCGTCTTCCTGACTTTGATCGAAGCGATTTCAAAGTAATCCATCGTCATGATCAACGGCGAAGTCCACGCCTGGAATATCCTCGACCGCCAACCGGTTCTGGCCAAGTGGAATAACGGCATCTTCACGGACTTCACTCCCACCGACGAACCGCCTGCGCAAAACAGGTGGATCGGTCCTCCACTCGTTGACCTGCAAATCAACGGCTATGCCGGAGTCGATTTTCAGCAGGACGACCTGACAGCTGAACAATTGCTCCATGCAACAAGTGCGCTTGGCCAAGCGGGTTGCGGTCGATTCTTTTTCACCCTCGTCACCGACGACTGGGAGGCGATGACCCGCCGCTTGGCCAATGCCAAGCAACTCCGTGACGCCGATCCGGCGCTTGGCCAAGCGATCGCCGGCTGGCACATCGAAGGACCATTTCTCTCAGCCGAGCCCGGCTTCTGCGGAGCGCACCCCGCCGACAAGATGATCGAGCCGACGCCGGAACGCATCGCCGAGTTGCGCGCCCTGACTGGCGCCGACCCACTCCTCCTCACAATGGCCCCGGAGATCGACGGTGGGCTGGCCGGATTCGCAGCCGCGCGCGAACTCGGCATCCGAGTCTCCATCGGCCACACCAATGCCCCGGCGCACATCCTCCGGCGCGTGACCGCCGCAGGGCCGGTCGGCTTCACACATCTCGGCAATGGCTGCCCGGCCACCCTCGACCGGGCCGACAACATTCTGTGGCGCTCGCTCGACGTCCCCGGCCTGACCTGCAGCCTCATCCCTGATCGCTGGCATGTGTCGCCGACGCTATTCCGGTTGATTCACCGACTCATCGATCCCGATTCGATTTATTACACCACCGACGCGATGGCTGCAGCCGGCGCGCCTCCCGGCAAATACCGGCTGGGCCAACTGGAACTCGAGGTCGGCCCAGAGCAAATCGTCCGACTGCCTGGCACGCCTAATCTCGCCGGCTCCGCGCTTACTCCGATCGACGGCGTCCGACACGCCGCAGAGATGCTCACCACCGACTGGCAGGCTGTTTGGCCCAAGTTTAGCCTAGCCCCAGCCCGATTCATGGGTCTGCCGGAAGGCTTCACCGCCGACGCCCCAGCTTCCTTCGCCTTGATTGAGACTGATTCATCTAACAAAATTGTATCGCACTCAATCCAAGCCGTAACATGAAAGGCACTAATCCCTTGACTAAGCGGGTGAACAATTTTACCTTAACTCCTTGTAAGGAAATGAATTATAAGTAAGGAAATGGAAGCGACCATCACCAGCAAAGGGCAGGTCACATTGCCAAAAGCACTCAGGGAAGCGTTGAATCTCTCTACCGGAGATAAACTTTCCTTCGAACTGGGCAAAGAGGGCGAAGTACGGATGACACCGAAACATTCGCCAATTCACCTGTTGAAAGGACTTCTGCCAGCACCTGAGTCGCCTGTCAGTTTGGACGAAATGAAACGGGCGATTCAAAAACGCGGATCGACCCTGTGATCGGGCTGGATACCAACGTGTTGGTTCGGTACCTGGTGCAGGATGATCCTGTTCAGTCTGAACAGGCGGCCCGGTTGATTGAAGAAAAATGCACAAAGCAATCGCCCGGACAGATTTCGCTGGTGGTTTTGTGTGAATTGGTTTGGGTATTGTTGGGCGCATATCGTTTCCCCAAAAAAAGTGTTACGGCTGTGCTTGGTCAACTGTTTGCCACGACGGAGCTTGAAGTTGAAAACGAGGAGGTTGCCCGCCTGTCACTGGATGCCTACCGGAAAGGATCTGCCGATTTTGCCGACTACGTGATCGGGTGCTCGAACAAAAAAGCGGGCTGCGAAAAGACCTACACGTTTGATCAAAATTTCGGCGGCAGCCACCTCGCTCAATCAATCCACTAACTCTGCGAGGGAGTTTTCAATTATGCAGAGTCGGCGGATGTTTTCACCTTCGCAACACGAGGGTGTCGATGCCTTGCACTACCGATTCGAGCGAGAGTTCGGCAAGGGCATGGTGCTGGTTTAACACTCGGACGTTCTCGCCGAGCGGGCGCCAGATTGCCTCCCGACTTGGCCCCCAGAGCACCAATGTCGGCAGGCCAAGCGCCGAGGCAATATGCGTCACCCCGGAGTCGTGCCCGACGAAACCGCAGCACTTGGCCAAGCGCTTGGCCAAGCGGTTCAACGGCAGGTGCTCGGCTAGCTCCAAGCGTGCCTCCGGCAATCCGCAGGCCAGACGTTGCAGTTTCTCACCCTCCGCCTCGCCGCCGATCAGCAGCAGTTGAAGTTTCGTTTTCGCGAGCAGGTACTCGAGCAACTCTCGCCACTTCTCCTCCGGCCAGTTTTTGCTGGCGCTCCCGCTGCCGGGATGCAGGGCGAGGTAGTTCCCGCTTGCCTCACCCGAATTAATCGCAAGTCGGGCAACAGGGTCACCATCGAAAATGGTCAACTGCTCCAGCGGTTTCAAAAACACCTCGCTGGCGTGAATCGGCTTGGTTTCATCGGGCCGATGCCTGGCCGCGATGAACTGGCCGACCCCGCACGATTTGACGTTTTCTTCAAAGATGTCATCGGGATCGTAAAGATAAGAAACGACGATGGCGTATCGGGCAAAGAACTCGCGCCACTCCAAATCGAACGCACCGTTCGGAGTAAAGAACATTGCGAGCCCCGGCGATTCCAACGCGTGAACGGCACGAACCAAGCCGGCATCCACCGCCATCGCTGCAATCCGAGGATAGCCGAGGATCTCCAGTTGGGTTTTTGGGAACCGATCACGAAGCGCGGCCAGCACAGGTAAAGTCAGGACGAAATCGCCGATCGCTCCGCCGCGAATGACCAAAATACGAGGAGCCTCGGTGCCACTCATTTTTCCACCAGATTGGTCATCAAAATGACGCCGGCCACCGCGACGACCGAACCAATCAATGAACGGACGGTGGGGCGTTCACCCTCAAACTTCATCGAAAACGGGATGATGACCAGCGGCGCCAAAGCAACCACGGACAGGACGATCCCTGATGGCAGATTGTCCACATTCAACGCCCATTGATAGGCGCCCACCCCCAGCGTGGGGCCGCATAACGCATTGGCCAACAGGAGTAGGATGATCCATTTTACTTTTGCCGGAACCACCCCGGCGCGAAGGTTTACACCGGTACGTTTGGCGGAAACCATTCGTTGCAATGCAAAGACCAGCAGCATGACAGCCAACCCGCCAAGGACACGTTGGTATGCAGCGGAAAGCCCATCCACCATCACACCCTCGGCGACCAATGAGCCGGCCTTTCGGCTGAGCACCGCACCGCCGCCCTGTCCGATCGCGGAGATCAGCCCCCAGAAAATGCCAACCTTCCAGCGTGCCTTGTCGATCTGGCCGGTGTCACCCGGTGCCAATGCCAGGCCAACGCCAATTAGAATACCGATCCCGGCCAACACCTGACCTGCGGTGAGCGCTTCCCCTAACCAGAGCCACTCCACTGTCGCTGCGAAGGGCGCGGCCAAACATTGAGTCATCACCATGGCCAAGCGGGAACCGATTATACGGTAGGCCTGAAACAGGCCATAATCGCCAAGGCCAAAGCCGACGATGCCGCTGATGAAAAACATCCCCAGCGCTCCCCCACCAAGCCCCGCTCCGAACGCGTGCGAATAGATACCGAGAAACACCGCCGCGATAAAAAAACGGGTGACGTTCGCCTCGACCGCCGTGAGGTGATGTGAGAGACGCTTCCCCGATACCGCCGACAGCGCAAACAAGATGGTCGCAAGGATCGCAGCGGTCATCGGCCAAAAGATTACCTGTCAAGAAAACCGGCCCGCCGCCAACCCTCGAGTATTTCTTTAAGATCTTCCTGCTCTGCCTCGGTGACCTCCACCAACGGCGGCCGCACCACACCGCCGCGCAGGCCAAGCATGTTGAGCATGGTCTTCATCGCCGAAACCTCGTATCCCTTGCGCTTGGTTCGCAGCGCGTACAGTGGCACCACGTGCTCGGTGACGAGTTGATTCAGTTGATACGTCGTCTGAGCCACGCCGAGTTCGTGCAACTTGATCGATAGCTTCGGCGCCACCGCCGAAATGCTTGATGTGTAGGCGCGCACACCAATGCCGTAATAGCCGGGCACCATGTCGTCCCCCGCGCCCCCGACCCAGTGCAGCTTGTCGCCCAGCCGTTCGCGAATCATTTGATAACGGCGAATGTCGGCCGAGCCGTCCTTCCAGGCGACAACATTCGGAATCTCGGCCAGTCGCTCGGCCTGTGCGGGCGTGTAGTGCGCCCAATCACGACTGTACACCAACACCCCTAGGCCACTCGCGTCGGCGATTTCGGAGTAGTAATCAACCAGCCCATCCATCTCGGCGTTTGGGTAGTAGGGAGGAAAGGCCAACACACCGTCAGCCCCGGAGTCGGCTGCCTGCCTGGCCAAGCGCTTGGCCAAGCCGCCGGCGAAGCCCACCCCGGCGATCACCGGCACACGGCCGGCTGTCACCTCGATTGTCGACTCGACCACCTGCCTCACTTCGTCTGGGTCGAGCGAATACAATTCACCCGTTCCGCCCGCCGCAACGAGCGCGCACATCGGCTGCTCGAGCATGTACCGGACATTTTCCCGGTGCCCGTCAAGGTCGAGCGAATGATCGTCGTTAAACGGCGTCACCGGAAAACCGATTACGCCGTTAAATCTTGAGCAAAGTTCCTGTGGATTCATTTTTAAATTCGTTACCAGCGGGGCAGCTTTCGGGTCCATTCCGAGTCGACGTGCTTGCGCATCTCCGCCTCGTCATCGCGCTTGCGGTAGGGACAGGTCAGGAACCGTTCCTTGCCGCGTTCGAGTTGGTCGTAATCGAGTGTGACGCCGAGGCCGGGTTTGTCGGGAATCGCCACACAGCCTTCGACAATCGGGATGCGGCCGCCCTCGGCAATCTCATCGATGGCAGACTGCCATGGGTAATGGGTGTCGCAGGCGTAGGTCAGATGCGATGTGGCGGACGCAACATGTGCCATCGCCATGAGCGAGACGCCGAGGTGACTGTTCGAGTGCATCGACAGGCCAATACCAAACGTCCGGCAAACCCGGGCCAACTGCTGCACCTGCCTCATGCCGCCCCAGTAGTGGTGGTCGCACAGGACAACCTGTACTGCGTCCTGCCGAACGGCCTCGGGAATATCGCCGAACGAAGTCACTGCCACGTTGCTGGCCAGCGGCGTGTCGATGCCATCCGCCAAAAGCCGGCGCCGCACCTCTGCCATGCCGTCCAGCCCCACGCAGGGATCCTCGAGATAGCCGCCCTTGGAAAGTTCCTCAGCCAAGTCCTGCCCGACCTTCACCGAGGTGTCGACCGACCAGGCGCAATTAGGGTCGATGCGAAGCGGCACCGCTTGGCCAAGCGCTTGGCGTAGCTGGCGAATAGTCTCCACCTCGACCCCGGGCTCCAGTACCCCGCCCTTGAACTTGATCGATCCAAAGCCGTACTGCTCCCGCATTTGCTGCACTTGGCCAACGAGAGCCTCCGGCGACAGGGACTCGCCGTACTCGTCCTCGCGGGCATCCTCCCCTTCGCCACCGCCGCCTGCGTGTTTGTAAAATGGGTAGGCCGAGAACGGCACCCTCTCCCGGACACGACCGCCGATCAGGTCGCAAACCGATTTTCCAACCGACTTGCCGATCAGGTCAAGGCAGGCCGTTTCGATCGCGGAGTAGGTGCGCGCATCGGCGTCGAGCGGGTTTTCACCGGGAACATTGTAGGTTTGCGATCGCTCGTGCCCACTCGTGCCCCCCTCGACCATCAGCGACAGGTCGCCGGTTAGCCGGTACGGGCAGGATCCCAAGACCTGTTGGCGAATTGCCTCAAGCGCCGCCGCCGGTTGCTCGCCCCCGTAGGTCTCCGCGATGCCGATGATGCCGTCCTCGCTCTCAAGCTCGATCACGTTGCGCAGGGCGTACGGTTGGTGCAGACCATAGCTGCTGCGCAACGGCGGATCGGCCATGGCGATGGAGTGAATCCTATATTCCCGGATACGCATAAAAAACGGGCCGCATGTTGCCGTCCGTTTCCCGTTCATTCAATGCGCGAGTGCGTTTACTTGGTCAACTGGATCCACTCGCCCGCCCATCCCTCCGGCGGTGGATTCTCGATGAACTGCTGGCATTGGGCCGCGTAGATGCGGCTTGGCTCGTCGTCCATGATCTTGAGACACGCCTCGAACGCGGACTTGGCCTCGGCGAACTGTCCGCTGGAGTAAATCTCCCAAGCGCTCTCGAACTGCTGAACCAGTTTGGCCTTTTCGGCATCGAGTTCGCCCTTCTTGGCGAGCAACTCGTACACGCCGACCGCCTGCTTTTTGCCCTTGGCCACGAGCAGGCCAAGTTTGCGCGCCTCGATCTTGTCACTGGCCATCTCGTAAGTGCTCTCGCCAATCATGATCAACACACCGAAAATCTTACAGGCAGGCTCGAAACGCGCCGCCTGATTCACGGCATCGCCCATTACGGTGTACTGCATTTTCTGGGTAGACCCCATGTTGCCGGCCGAAACGAAGCCGGTGTTGATGCCCATGCGAACACCGATCTCTACGTCGTACTTTTCCTTCAACTCGACACTCAGCGGAACCAGTTTTTCCTGTTGCTCAACTGCGGCCCAGCAGCATTTCCACGCATGCGAGTGCGGATCAGCATCGCCCCAGATCGGCACGCCAAAGTCCGCCATGATGGCGTCGCCCTCGTATTTGTCGATGTAGCCGCCGTAGTTGATGATGATGTCGCTCATCGGCGTGAGATACTCGTTGAGCACAGCGGCCAACTGCTCGGCATTGAGTTTTTCGGAGATCGTCGTGAACCCGGCGACGTCCGAGAAAAACATGGTTGCCTCCTTGCGTTCACCGGCCAGTTTAAGCGAACCGGATTCCTCCTGGATGTACTTGAGCACCTCGGGGCTGACCATGGTGGAGAACATTCCGCTGATCGCCTTCTTTTGCCGGCCCTCGGTGAGGAACAGGTAGAAGACCATCAGAATCGCCGAGCCCATCATGGCCAACACCGTCGGCACGACCGGCAACCAAAGTTGGTTCTCGAAAAACTGCCACCAAGAGTAGGCCAACAGGCCGAACAACAAAACCGGAGCGGTGATCAACAGGCGCACGCCCGGGTTCTCCCGCACGATAAAACCCATCAGCACACCCATGAAACTCCAGAGGAGAATCCAGCGGGTCTCTCCCGAACGAGTCCAGTATTTCGTCTGTTCGTCCCCGTTGAAATAGGATCGTAGCAACTGATCAGTCGCCATGGCGTGGGTGATCAACAATCGTTCACGATCGTCGTGTGGCATGGGATAATAATCCTTCAAGCTGTCCGCCACGGCTCCGAAGAAAACCAGTTTACCCTTGAGATCCACCTTCTCGACGGAACACCGGCATTCGCCGCTGGCACAACAAGGCGAGTCCGTAGAGTCATCACCCTCTTTTTTCTCCTCACCCATCAGGGCGCGCACCGTGTACAGGGGGAATTGTCCAGATTTGGCACCGCGGTAATCCATCCGGAACGTGAACCCGCCGGCATCCGCCCCCGAGTATGGCCCGCGATTCCCGTCGAAACTGGTGAAAAGCGCCTTGCCAATCTTGAGATTCGACATCCCCTCCTGCACCGAACCAAAGTACAGTTCAGGAATCACAACACTGTTCGTTTCACCGGCAGCCAACGCCGGCCGGTAGGCGTGCCCGGCCTCGATCCCCTTCCCGGAGTCGAACTTGATCTCCGCCACGATATCCGCCCCCAAGTCATTCACACCATCCTCTTTCAATCCAGTGGATGCGTCATTGTCGATATCGAACAGCCAACGAAACTCGTACTCCGTGTCAGCCCTTTCCGGAAACCAATCAGCCGGGGGCATCGCCGTACCAGCAACAACGGTGTCGATCGTCAACGCACCGTCCGATGCGGTTACCTTAAGGGATTGAATATCTCCGTTCGGATCGGCAATGCCGCCCGAATCCGAAATCTCAACGACATTGGTCGAGGCGATCACATTATCCTCTTCATCATACTGCAGAGGATTGTCGGATGCTGTGATCTTCAACACGCCGGTAACGTCTGTTTCGGTTACACCGTTTCGCGTCGCCGTGGAAACGGCCGCGATCGAAACCGGCTGGCCGTTGGTCAACGTCAGATCCGCGCTCGACATGGGCAGCTTCAGGATAGGCCCGGGCGCGAGGGCAATCAATTCCCCCCAATGTTTGCCCAAATACTTGGCGGTCATTAACAGGCCAAGCGACGGATGGATGCCCGCGTCCGAGTAAAAATAAAGCATCCCCCGCCGGAGCATCCGGTCGTCGTCGTTGGCGAAGGAGTTTTCACCAACCCGCGTCGGTTGATCCCGCAGAACCAACGGTGCCTTGATGGTCAAATCCGGTTCCTCAAGATCGATCTGTGAAATCCCGATGATGTTCGGGTGATTCGTGAGCGTATTGTTCAGGTGATGCACCAAGTCGCCCCGCTTGGGCACCGGCATGTCCCGGTACAAGTCCAACGCAATCCCGGCTGGCTCGTGTGAGGCGATCTTCTCGAGAATTTTCGATACCATGTCATCCTCAAGCGGCCAGCCGAACCGCTGAATGTCCCGCTCGTCCGCACCAATGATGACTATGTTGGTGTGGGTGACTAGATTTGTGCCGTAATCGGGAACCTGCCGGAGGTGCAATAAATCGTGATGCAGCAGTTCCTGCCCCATGAGCAGGCCTTCGTCACGGAGCGCCTTCACCCCCCAGAACGTGCC
>DKGH01000038.1:8278-18487 GCA_002453165.1 Verrucomicrobia bacterium UBA6775 | reverse complement strand
AGATCAGTAATTTACTTTTTGTCTGTCATAGGGTTTCCCCTTTTCACTACTAGCGTAATTATAAAAGGTCTCAGAGCTTAATCTATATTTAAAATGAAAAAAGAAACAAAATTAAACGTGTATGCAAATTCCCTTATCGGGGTAATTGTAATATTTATTGGTTTAGTGTTATTTAACACAATAACCGCTCAGCTAAAATTCAAGGCCGATCTAACAGAAGGCGACTTGTTTACTCTTTCAGAGGGCTCAAAGAAACTCTTAAAGGATCTTAAGGAAGAAGGTGACGGCAGTGTGCTTGAGATAAGGTTTTATTTAACTCAGGGTGAAAAAGGCGTTCCAGTCTTTGTAAGCGAGCATGGACGACGTATTGAAGACCTTTTAGATCAGTATCAAGAATATGCAGGTAGCAATATTGAACTAAAAAAAATTAACCCCAGACGAGATACTGACGAAGAGGAACTTGCAGTCAATGATGGGATTCAGTTGTTGAATAATGCGTTTTACGTCGGTATGGCAGTCAGTTTCTTGGATACAACCGAGGTAATACCATTTTTCGACCCAGCCAAATCTACAACTCTTGAATATGATATTTCGCGCGCTATTAAAAACGTTTTAAAATTAAAGGAAGATAGGCAAGCAATTGGCGTGATGAGTAGCCTTAACGTTTGGGGAGGACCAGATGCTTCAAATCCAATGGCAATGATGAATCGTGGAGCTCAACAACCACCTTGGTTTTTTCTCAGACAACTTCAACAAGACTTCAATGTGGAACGCGTGGAAGCAACTGCAACAGAAATATCTGATGACATAGACCTCTTGTTAGTTATTCATCCAAAAAACATTTCAGATGCAACAGAGTACGCAATTGATCAATTCGTTTTAAGCGGAAGAAAATTAATTGTCTTTGCAGATCCGCTAGCCTTAAAGGATGAAGGTAACAATCAGAATCCCCAAATGCGCATACCTGGTATGGGGGGAGCATCCACCCTGTCTAGGTTATTCACTAAATGGGGAGTAAATTTTGAAAATTCCAAAGTAGTTGCCGATTTTAATTACAGGCTTAATCAACGAGATCCTCTTTCAAGAGGTCGAATAATGCCGGCTTATCTGGCTTTGGGTAAAAAAGCTTTCAACCAAGAGGAGATCGTTACAAGAGACTTAGGATCTATAAGAATGCCTTATGCAGGTAGTTTTGATGTCAGTAATTTGGTAACGGGACTAACCGCCAAAGAATTAATATCAAGTTCAGATCAAGCAAAGTTAGTTGATGGCATGTCATCTCAATTTAATGGAGAAAAGATAATGGATTCATTTCTTACCGGAAGTGAAGACGGCAAACCTACTGGAACAAACAAGTATGCACTCGCAGTAAAAATCAGCGGAACATTTACAACTGCATTTCCAGACGGAAAGCCAGGCTCCTCTGGAGATGAGGAAGAAAATGATGAAGAAAAAACAACTAATAGCAATCATTTGAAGGAATCTGAAAGTGAAAACCATGTATGTCTCATTGGAGATACAGACATGCTTTCAGAAGAACATTTTCTAATTCAACAAAGATTCCTATTAAGCCAGAATGTTTCATTCGTTCAAAATATAGTTGATCATTTTGGTGATGATACTCTCATAAATATAAGAAGCAGAAATCAGGACCGACCATTTACAACAATCATGGATTTGGAGAAGGAAGCCCAATCCAAATTTGAAGATAAATTGAAAAAACTTGAAGCGGAGCAGCAGGAAATTCTTCAAGAAAAAACTAAACTAGAAAGCACAGGAGAAGGTCAAAATCAATTTACGTTAAGTATTGATCCTGAAGCTCTGAAAGACATCCAAAAAAAGGAACTCGAGAAACGTAAGCAAATTAGAGAAATCCGAAAGGAATTAAGAGCCGAGATCGATTTAATCCAATTAAAAATTAAATTAGCAAACATAGTATCCATGCCGGCACTGGTTATAATTGCAGGCATAATCTTCTTTGTTCGCAAACGAAAAGTTACAGCAGCTAAATAAAAATCAAAATGAACAAGAAAAATCTAATTGCATTAGTAGTTGTAGCCACACTAGGGGTTATTGCTTATCTAACTTCGAAAAATAATGATGATCAACCCAGTTCCAAAACCGGGATTGGCGCTGAAGTCGTTAAAAAAATAGATCCAAAAAAAATTACTGCCATTACGATAACAGACAAGAATGGCAGTGTAACATTGGAGCAAAAAGACCAGCAATGGAATGTCTTAGAACGTGACGGGTTTGAAGCTAAATTTGAGGATATTCAAAAATTGGTTTCTGATTCAGTCACTCTTAAATCACTCAGGCAAATTAATGCTAGTGAGAAGCAATATGGCCGTTTTGAGCTAATCGACCCTTCTTCAAGCCAGGATAAATCGGGTTTAAAACTCCAATTTAAGGGCAGCGATAAAAAGATTCTAAAGACATTACTGATTGGTAAAAAAAGTAGTTCTAATTCCGGCGCAAATTCTGGTTCGCCATTCGGTTCGTCAGATAATCAACGATTCGTATTGGCAGACGGGATTATCAATGTAATCGAAATTGATTTTTCTAGTGCCCTAAACGATATAGCAGCAGATGCTAGCGAGTGGCTAAACAAGGATGATTTTTTAAAGATAGAAAAAATTAAATCGGTGTCTGTAAATCACTCTGATAAAGCGAACTCTTGGAGTCTAACTCGCGAAAAAGATGGGAATGATATGACATTAGTAGATGCTAAGGAGGGCGAAAAACTTGACTCTTCTAAAGGAAACAGCGCAGGACGCGTCTTCGGGTTTGCCAATTTTGATGACGTCGCCAGCAAGGAAACCGATCCCAAGGACATCGGCATGGACAAGGCCGTCTCCGCCAACATCGAGACCTTCGAGGGCTACACCTTCGCCATCAAGATGTCGAAGAGCGGTGAAGATCACTACATGACAGTCAACGCCGCTGGCACCCGCGTTCCTCTGGACGACGAGTCCAAGGCACGTGTTCCTCAACCGGACGAAACCAAGCCCCGCGAACCGGGCAAAGACGAAAAGCCGGAAGACAAGGAGCGGCTCGACAAGGAGCATGCCGACAGCTTGGCTAAACTGATTGCCGACCGGGAAAAGACCTACAACGATAATCAGGCTAAGACCAAGACCGAGAACGACAAAAAATTCGCCGAGAACTTGGCCAAGCTGAAGAAACTGGAGGGGTGGACCTTCAAGGTTTCCAGCTATACTTTCGACGCCATCTACAAGACGCGCGCTGAGATGATGGAGGAAGAAAAGGAAGAGGAACCCGCCGATACCACCGGCCTGCCAGGCTCTCCCGGTGATAATAACGCCGCCGCAGAAAATAAGGCCGCTGGTGAAGCATTCCTCACGGCAAACAAGGCCAAGGAAGGCGTGGTCGTCACCGACAGTGGATTGCAATACAAGACCATCAAGGAAGGTAACGGCCCCTCCCCCACCGCGGCGGACACCGTCACAGTGAACTACAAGGGAACATTGATCGACGGTAAGGAGTTCGACAGCGGCAACGGAATCAGCTTCCCGCTGAACGGCGTCATTAAGGGCTGGACCGAGGGACTGCAACTGATGAAGGCCGGTGGCTCCACCCGCTTTTTCATTCCGTCCGACCTGGCCTACGGCCCGTCCGGCCCGCCGAACATCGGCCCCAACTCCACGCTTATCTTCGACGTCGACCTGCTCTCCATCAAGGGCAAGGAGCAGGCCGCCGCGAATCCGGCCACCCCGGCGGCTCCGGTTGATCCGAACCCCAAGCAGGTCGTCACCAGCGACATCATCAAGGTTCCCTCCGCCGAGGAAATGAAAAAGGGAGCCAAGATTGAGGTGATCAAAAAGGAGGACCTCCCCGCCGAGATCGAAAAGGCCAAGCAGAAAGACAAGGAACAACCGGCTCCCGAGGCCGAAGAGAAAAAATAGCGCTTCGCCAAGCGCCCGCTTTTGCAAACCACCCGGCCGGACGCCTGGGTGGTTTTTTTGTGCATAGTGGAATTTTATTTCCGCACCTTCGCTAGTGTCGTAGCGTTCGGGCCATGGCAGAAGACAACGCAGTGGTGCTCAGGCTCGATGCCGTCCACAAGCAATACGAGAGCGCCGACCGCGACCCCGTGCCGGTGCTCAAGGGCATCACGCTCACGGTCAACCGAGGCGAATCCATCGCCATCATCGGCCCCTCTGGTTCGGGCAAAAGCACGTTGCTCAACATCCTCGGCTCACTCGACTCCCCGACCAACGGCAGCATTCAGCTCGACGGACAGGAACTCGCCCACTTGACCGAGCAGGACTTGGCCTCTGTCCGAAACAAGAAAATCGGCTTCATTTTTCAATCGCACCACCTGCTCCCGCAATGCTCTGTTTTGGAAAACGTGCTCGTGCCGACGCTCGCAGAAAACGGTAAGGCGCCGGCCGGCGCAGTCGAGCGCGCGAAACAGTTGCTCGATCGCGTCGGGCTTGGCCACCGGCTCACCCACCGCCCAGCCCAGCTCTCCGGCGGCGAATGCCAGCGGGTCGCCGTGGTGCGTGCACTGATCAATCAACCCAGCCTCATCCTCGCCGACGAACCCACCGGCGCACTTGATCACTCCAACGCAGAATCACTCGCAGACCTTCTCGTCGAGTTGAATCGCGACGAAAAAGTGACGCTCATCGTCGTCACCCACTCGACGGATCTCGCCGCGCGCATGGGCACCACGCATCAACTGCAGGACGGCACCTTCGCCAGCAACGCCGCCTAAACCATGACAAGCTGGTCACTGGTACTCAACTCGTTCCGCTACTATGCGCGGAGCCACATCGGCACCCTGCTTGGCGTGGCAGTCGGCGCGATGGTGCTGGTCGGCGCGCTGCTGGTCGGCGAATCTGTCCGGGGCAGTTTGCGCGGCATGGCCGAGGCGCGCCTTGGCAAGGTCGAGCTGGCCCTGCCCTCGAACGACCGACTTTTCCGGGCCGAACTGGCCGCGCAACTTCAGGCCTATCTCGGTGCCGACACCGCTGCACTGCTGCAACTGCCCGGCGTAGCTAAGCGCCCTTCCGGCGAGAGCCGCGCCAACAACGTGGTCGTCATGGGCGTCGACGACGCGTTTTGGAAACTCGCCCTCGAGCAGCCGAAATTCACCGAGATTCCCGAGGACAGCATCGTCATCAACGAGCGCTTGGCCAAGCAGTTGAATGTCGAGGTCGGCAACTCGATCAACCTCCGCGTTCACAACCCCTCGCAACTCTCCCGCGACGCGCCGATGGCACCGATCGAGGACTCCACCGCGTCGCTTGCCCAGATGGAGGTGTTCGCAATCGTGAGCGACGCGCAGTTTGGCCGGTTCAGCCTGCAGGCTTCGCAAGTGCCGCCGTACAATACCTTTGTTCCGCTCAGCCAGCTTCAGGATGCCATCGAAAAACCGGGCATGGCCAACCTCATGCTCGCCGGCAAGGCAACCAAGCCAAGCGACGACCCGCTTGGCCAAGCGCAAGCAGCCTTGGCCAGGCACTGGCAGCTCGCCGATGCACAGGCTCAGTTGCTGCAGCTCCCTGGCGACAAGGGTATCGAGCTGCGTTCACCACGCGTGTTCATCGATCCGCCCCTGGCCAAAGCCGCGCTCACGGTCGATACCAACGCCTCCGAGGTGCTCACCTATTTCGTCAACAAGATCCAGATCGGCGAACGCTCCACGCCATACTCGATGGCCTCGGCGCTGGCTGATTTTGAACCGGGCACCGTCTGGCTGAACCAATGGACCGCGGACGATCTGCAGGCCAAAGTCGGCGACGACGTTGAGTTGAGCTACTACTCCGTCGGCACCATGCGTCAACTCGAGGAGCGCACCGGTCAATTCAAGGTCGGCGGCATCATCGCGATGAACGATCCGCGCTCGGACATCACCCTCATGCCGGACTTCCCCGGTATGACCGACTCGGAAAACTGCGCCGACTGGGACACCGGATTCCCAATGGACCTCGACGCCATCCGCGACAAGGACGAGGATTATTGGGACACCTACAAGGGCACACCCAAGGCCTACATCAGCCTCGCCACCGGCCAGGAGATTTGGAGTAACCGCTTCGGCAGTCTCACTGCAGTTCGCTACGCACAAAACGGCTCCGAGGCACAGGATGCGCTCGGCAAACAACTGCTCGCCAACATCACGCCGACCGACGCCGGGTTGACGTTTCAGCCGGCCCGATCGCAGGCCGCTGCCTCGGTTAATAACGCGATGGATTTCGGCCAACTGTTCATGTCGTTCAGCTTTTTCCTTATCGCTGCTGCGGTCATGCTGATCTCACTACTGTTCCAGTTCACGATGGAAAAGAGGACGCGCGAAACTGGAACACTGCTCGCGGTCGGCATCCCGGCCAGGCGCGTGCGCCGCATGCTGCTGCTGGAGGGCGGCCTGATCGCCATCGTCGGTTGCATCGTCGGGGCCGTTGCCGGGACATTTTTTGCCGAGACACTGCTCAATGCCCTGTCCACCAACTGGAAGGACGCCGTCGCCTCGGCCACGCTCACGTATCACAGCTCCAGTTCCGCGGTGGGCACCGGCATGTCGATGGGCTTCTTCGTCGCGCTCGCCACCATCTGGTGGTCGCTCCGCAAACTCAAAAAACAAACCGCCCGCGAACTCCTCGCCGGGGAGACTCAGGAACAGGGCAACCCGAAAAACACAGCCAAACGATCCACGATTATTGGCGTCGTGCTGATACTTGCTGCGCTTGGCTCAATCGGGGCTGTCCTTGCAGATGGCGGGCAAATGTCACCCAACTCATTCTACGGAGCTGGGGCGATGCTGCTGCTGTCCGGCCTGGCGCTGGCCTCGGCCCGGCTCAAGCGCCTGGCCAACGCCGGTGCGCTTGGCCAAGCGGAATCACTCAGCCTTCGGGCGCTTGGCAAACGCAACGCCGCCCGCCGTTCGCGCCGCAGCATGGCCACCATCGGCATGCTCGCCTGCGGTAGTTTCATGATCGCCTCCATCGGCGTTTTCCAAAAGGACGCCGAGACCGGCGCCGACCAACCCACCTCCGGCACGGGCGGCTTCGAGTTGATGGGCGAAGCCAGCATCGCCATCGTTCATGACATGAACAACCCCACCAACCGGGAGGATTTTTACAGCATCGACGAGGAGGCCTTGAAGGACGTGAGCTTCGTGCCGTTCCGGTTGCGCGACGGCGACCAGGCGAACTGCCTGAACCTCAACCTCGCGCAGGAGCCGCGACTGCTCGGGATGCGCCCGGAGACGTTGGCCGGCAGATTTTCGTTCATCGACACGATGGATGGACTGGAACCAGGCGACAATCCGTGGAGCATTCTGGAGAGCGCCCGCGAAGCCCTCAAGCTGCCGGCCGATGTCGTCCCGGCCATCGCGGATCAAAGCGTCATGATGTGGGCCTTGAGCGGCGGCGACATGATGAAGAGTAAAAAACTTGGTGACACGATTGACTACACCGACGAACACGGCAATCCGTTCAAGATTCAGTTTGTCGGCCAGATCGCCGACAGCATCATGCAGGGCAACCTCATCATCCCCGAATCGGATTTCATCAAACGCTTCCCCAGCGAGAGTGGCTACCGCGTTTTCCTCATCGACAATCCCGGCGAACGGACGGACGAAGTCAGCGATGAGTTGAACGTCGCCCTTGCCGATCACGGATTTGAATGGGTCTCAACCACCCGACGTCTGGGTGATTTGAACGCTGTGCAAAACACGTACCTACAAACCTTTCAGGTTCTCGGCGGATTGGGGCTGCTCATTGGCAGTCTCGGGCTGGGCGTAGTCGTGCTGCGTAACGTGCAGGAGCGCAAAAGCGAACTCGCGTTGCTCCGGGCTGTTGGTTTTGAAAAGAGTGCGATCAAGCGGTTCGTCCTCTCCGAGTATCTCGGCCTGCTCGTCGGCGGTTTGCTCATCGGCACCATGGCAGCCGCGCTCGCCGTGCTGCCGACCATGCTTTCCCCGACTGCGGATGTGCCGTACTCTCTGCTCGGCGCGACGCTAGGCGGTGTGCTGCTGCTCGCCGGGGTTTGGACGTGGATCGCCACGAACCTCTCGCTGCGCGGCAACCTGCTGGAGGGCATTCAAAAAGATTAAGAAAATGAACAGATCATCAGAACTCGCGGTAGTGTCTTGGAGTGCGGTGCTCCGCACCACTTTGAGACGTTCCCAAAAGCGGCAGGGACTGCCGCACTCCAAGACGCTATCGCGTTTGTTGCTGGCACTTGGGTTAGCGACGATTTCCACTCAGGCAGCGGAGCCGCTGTATCAAAACGATTTTGAGAAAACCGAAATCGGTGAAGTGCCGGACGACTTCCTCGTGCTCGACGGCGGCTTCGAGGTGAAAGCCGAAGGTGGAAAGAAATTCCTCGAGTTGCCCGGCGCACCGCTCGACTCGTTTGGATTCATGTTCGGCCCCTCCGCACGGCACGGCAACGAGATCAGCGCGCGAATGTTCGGAACCAAGAAAGGCCGGCGCTACCCGGTTTTTGGCCTCGCGCTGAACGGCGTCAACGGCTTCCGGCTTCAGGTTGCCCCGGCCAAGCGCTCGATTGAATTGCTCAAGGGCAAGGACATCGTCACCAAGACTGCCTTTCGCTGGGGCGGCGGCTCGTGGCTTCGGCTCTCGCTTGACGTCCAGCAAACCGGCGACGCCGAATGGACTATCAGCGGCCGCGTCTGGGAGGACGGCAAAAAGGCACCGGCCAAGCCCACCCTCACCCACAAGGAAACCAAGGAGCCGCGCAACGGCAAACCGTCCATCTGGGGAAGCCCCTACTCCGGCACACCAATTCGCTATGACGACATCGTCGTCAAGAAACTGGCCAAGTAACTGGCGGCAACGACTGGCAGTCGGTGTCCTGATACTCGGCCTTGGCCAGGCGCTTGGCCAGGCGGAGGCACCCTCGCCGGTGCAGCTCCGGCTCAACATCCCCGAGGCGCCGTTTCATGTCGTCGGCGATCCCGCCCCGCTCAACTGGGAATTCATCAATCCGGGCAAGCAACGACTGGCCTTCATGTGGGAGGGCTGCTGCCGGCTCAACGGCCGCGTCAGTGCCACGCTTGGCCAAGTCACCATCAAGTCCGAGCCGTTCAGCGATCCGGCACAACTCATGGCGCATCGGTTCGCCCGTGCCGCCCGGCTGTATCCCGGCAAGTCGGTCCAGTTCGAGACCGGCATCAGCGACTGGCTGGAGATTCGACGTTCCGGCACCTACCAACTCTCCGCCCGGTACACCGGTCTGCTCGACAACCAGCGACCCAATGTCACACCCGGTTGGCAGCTCTGGCGGCAGTCCGCCGTGTCCAAGCCGGTCGAAACGACCCTGCTCACCGCTCCCGATTACGTGGCCAAACGAGCCGACCTTGCCCGTGAGACCGGCCTAGCCCTTGGCCTCACAAAAAATAGAGATTGGCAGCCGATCGAAGGTACCCAGTTGTCGCTCACTTTACAGAACAGTGGTGACAAAAAACGGTCGATCGCTTGGCCAAGCGCATTGGGGCTTTGGATTTTGGACGCCAACGGCCGGCGCGTCCCACTTTCGCTGACTCAGATTAAATCCGCGCCCGAGGAACTCAGCATTAAGCCCGGAAGCATGGTCAAAAAAATCGTGCCCCTCGACGGCGGGGCGTTGGAATCGAAACCGTTCGGAGCCTACCAAATCTTCATCGACTACAAAACCGGCGGGAAACGAACCCCCTCCAACACGATCGACATCGACTGGCGGCTTGGCCAAGCACAACTTGCCGAGTTGCTCCACGCCGCCTCCGGCGGAGCCAAGACCGGCTTGAGGAACAAGCCGCTCAAGCTGTTGCGATTGCACATCGCATCGCTTGGCCAAGCGCTTGACCAAGTCGATGCAACCCGGTTTGATGCCAAGGGGCAGCGATTGCTGCAGGAATTAAAACTGGCTTCGAGACTGAAACCGTTCGGTCCCAAGCCGGGGCTGATCACCGTCAAGTTGTCCATCGAAAAAGACGGCACACTGCAATTCACAAACCAAGCGCTTGGCCAAGCGCTGACCCCACAGGCGAGCGTCTTCGAAAAACTCAGCGCAATGACAGCGATCCGTCGCCACCTCGGCTGGGCGGTGGCTGTGGAACTTCAACCCAAAAGCGGAGTCACGGAAAAGCAGGCCACCCAAGCCGTCGAAAGCCTGAAAACACTCCAGCCCCACCTAGTCAGGCTGCCAGTGATAAAACCAAATTAGAAAACCACGAAGGAC
>DKGH01000038.1:508-7896 GCA_002453165.1 Verrucomicrobia bacterium UBA6775 | reverse complement strand
TTCGTGGTTAAAAATTCAACCCCCGTTGTGGAGCTTTGAGTTGGCGCGACCCTCGAGGACTTTCGAGGTAGGTTGATACTTGGCGATGAATTCTTCGCGGAAATCGTCGAACGTACCTGCCGCGAGGTGACTCCGGATTTGCCGCATGACCTCCATGTAAAAATGGGAGTTGTGAATGCTGAGCATCCGTAGCCCGAGAATCTCCCCCGCCTTGAGCAGGTGCCGCAGGTAAGCGCGGGTGTAGTGCGTGCAGGCGAAACAGTCGCAGCCTTCCTCGATCGGACCAAAGTCCTCCTTTTGATGGCCGGCACGGAGGTTAATCGCGCCGGCGGTCGTATAGGCGGTGCCGTTGCGGGCGACACGGGTCGGCAGCACGCAGTCGAACATATCGATCCCACGCGCCACCAGTTCGACCAGTTGCGCTGGCGTGCCCAGCCCCATGGCGTAGCGCGCCTTGTTTTCTGGGAGATACGGCTCGGTGATCTCGACCGCATGCATCATCTCCGGCTCCGGTTCGCCGACGCTGACGCCGCCCACGGCGTAGCCGTCAAAATCCATCGCCACCAACTCCTCGGCACAGCGGCGGCGCAGTTCCGGGCTGTTCGCCCCCTGCACGATGCCAAAATAAAACTGCCCCTCGGCCCGGGGTTGCTCGGCACAAATGGCGGCCCAGTCGAGCGTTCGCTTGACGGCCGATTCCAGTTCGTCTGCGGAACAACCATGCGGCGGGCACTCGTCAAACAGCATGGCAATGTCCGAGCCAAGCTCGCGCTGAATCGCCATCGACTCCCTTGGGCCTAGGAAAAGCGTCTCGCCGCTGAGGTGCGACCGAAACTCCACGCCGTCATCCCGCACGCTGCGAATCTTTGCGAGGCTGTAAACCTGAAAGCCGCCGCTGTCGGTGAGGATTGGCTTGTCCCAATTCATGAACGTGTGCAAGCCGCCAGCCTTGCGGATGATGTCCATGCCCGGCCGAAGAAAAAGATGATAGGTGTTGCCGAGCAGAATCTCGGTGCCGATCTCGTTGAGTTCGCGCAGGTCGAGCGCCTTGACGCTGGCCTGCGTGCCAACCGGCATGAAAACCGGGGTGTCGATCGTGCCGCGTGTCGTGTTCAGACGCCCCAGTCGCGCCCTGCTGCGCGAGCTGGTTTGGAGCAGATCGAACATGCGGAAGGGAGGAAATCGCGCTTGGCCAAGCGGAACTTACCAGCCGCCCTCGGACAACATCGCCACGGTGCGCTTGGCCAAGTCGTTGGCCAACAACGGCAGCGCCTGGCGCTCGGAACTGGCCAAGTCATCCCCCAATCGAACGGTGGTTCGACTGGTGACCACGCGATCAACCAGCACCTTGCCGGAGATTTTCTCTGTGGCCTTCACGCGGGTGGAAAGCTCAACGACGAAATCACGGACGCTGAGAATGTCCTTGGGTTGAAAACTGACGGCGGATCGACGATAGGAGGCAATGTTCCCAGTCAACAGCACGTCGCCGTCGTTGGCGGTGGCCAATTCGAATGTACCGTCCCGGTGCAATTCGCGACGGATGGAGGCGTTGACGGATTCAGAGAGGCCGGGCTGCGCAGTCCCGTTTTGAAACAAGCCAACCTGAATGGATTGATCCGCCGGAATGGCGGGATTCACTGCCCCCACACGGTAACCGGCGCAACCGGCGGTCAAGCCGACAACCAGTAGCAACAACAGCCTGGCAGTGACGCTCCACATCGTTACTCGGTTTCCGTCGCGTCTGTCTCGTCGATATATTTTGCGATCACGGCGAGCCGTTCCTTGGCACGCTGACCATGTTCAGAATCGGGGGCAAGATCGATCGCCCGGTCATAATAAACCTTGGCACCGTGCCATTTCTTTTTCTTCTCGTAAAATCTCGCGATGGTGATGCTGCCTCTCGCCTGCTCCGTCTTCATCTTGGTAATGCGCTGGCTGGCGTCTTCGGCTTTGGGTGTGCCCGGATAAAGCGCGAGCATGTCTTCATAGGCATTGATTGCCTCCATCGTGACCTCCTGATCGTACTCGGCATCCTTGGACTGATTTTCATACGAAGTTCCCTTTTTATACAACGCCTCAGCAGCCACCGTATCGTCCGACTGATATTCCTCGTAGGCTTTCTTGTAGGCTTCAACCGCTCTGCCGAAATCCTTGTGTCGTTCCCTTTCGGATACGTGGAACCCATCCGCTCGTTTCTCCCAAGCCTCCCCCGCCTTCATTTGCGCCATCGGAGCCACCTCGCTTTGTGGACCAACATTCACAACCTCCTGATACATTTCCGCCGACTTTTTCCAGGAACGGTACAGGGGGATCTTCCCCCATAGTTTGAATCGCTGGCCACCAAGAAACCGATCAGCAATCAGCATCTGACGCTTTTGAACCTCCTCGTAGTCCACGTTTTGGGGGTAATATCTGAGCAGCTTTTGGTATTCCTTGAAGGCGCGTTCATCGTCGCCCCGGGCCTCGTATGACTGTGCCAACAACTGCTGCGCCTCCGGGGCGTAGTCAGACAGGGGCCACTCATGGACGATTCGCTTCGCTGCCTTGTGGACGGTTCGCCAATCCTCCTTGGTTGCGGCCTCCTTGGCGACCTCGAGCTGCGCCTTGGCCCGGTCACGCCGCCATTTGCCCATGGTGCCCCAGCTCTCATACGACCAACCCTCGCCGGGCCGGTAGATGATTGGGGCAGGCGAACTATTTGGCCAAAGCAAGAAGACAATCGCCACGAGAAGCAGAGGACTAACCCAACGCCGCATGGACAGAGTCTAGGCCAATTTGTCCGCTCACTCCAGTCTGTTTTTCCTTTTGTCAAAAGTCGCCGAACGCCAATCTCCCCGGCATAGGGATGACGGATCCTCTCATCATCACAGACAGCCCGGAATCGCTGGCCGGTCTTGGCGGTTTGACCCCACAAACGGCGTGGAAACCCATCGCTTTATCCGACTGGGGCGACGACACAAAACTGGCATGGCAGGCCGTCGGTGGGGCAGCCGATGCCGCACCGGTCACAGCCTCCGGCTTGGTCCCATGGCGGCAGATCATGGCTTTGGGCAGGTCACCCGTCTCGCAGGTCGACGGATTGCGCGAGCTGCTTCAGTCAGGTCAGGCGCCCCCTTCTCCTTTTGCCTGCCTTGCCTTCACGGGGGACGGATTTCACGGCAACCGGGGTCGCCCGTGGCAGGCGCTCGAGGGCAACCTGCACCTCACCGTTTTGTTTTCCCCCAACCGCCCGGCGCGCGAATTGGGCGTGGGACTGAGCATCGTGCCAACGCTGGCCGTAGCGGATGCGCTTGGCCAATTCGATGCGCTTGGCCAAGCGATCAAAATCAAGTGGGTCAACGACGTGCTGCTGGACGGCAAAAAAGTCTCCGGCGTCATCACCTCGACCCTGGCCAAGAGCGAATTGATCGAGCACGCCATCCTTGGCATCGGCGTTAACATCGCCGCGACCCCGACGCTGCAGCCGGGACTCTTCGTCCAGCCTCCAGTCTGCCTTCGCGAAGCCGCGCCGGATGCACTGATCACCCTGCCAGTATTTCTGCCGGTACTGCTCGAGCGCTTGGCCAAGCGCCACGAACAACTGCTCACAGCCGGGCCGGGGCCGCTGCTCAGAGACTACACCGCCCTGAGCTGCGTGATCGGCCGCGAAGTCGAGATCTGGGAGGAAACCGCCGGTGAAACGGACTCACCAAAGTTGATTACCAAAGGAACGGTCGAGGCGATTTATGACGACCTTGCTTTGGCGCTTGAGGGTCAGTCGGAACCGGTTCATCGAGGGAGGCTTGTTTTCGCAGATTGATTTTCGGCTTTGGCCGAAGGCGGCACGTCCGTATCTTCCCCGGCATGCGCACGGTGAAAGTGCCCCTCGGGGATCGCAGCTACTCCATCAAGATTGGCAACGGCCTCCTGTCGCGACTGGGCGGCGAGTGTCGCCGCCTCAAGCTCGGGACCCGTTGCGCCGTGGTCACGGACCGTAAGGTCGGCCCAATCTACGGCAAGACCGCGATGAACTCACTGCGTGAAGCCGGATTTGAACCGGTGGAGATTCGCGTGCCTGCCGGCGAAACCGCAAAGAGCCTCGAGACCATCCGCGCCTGTTACGACAAACTGGCCCGGCATCGGCTGGAGCGCAGTTCGTTCATCGTGGCGCTCGGCGGCGGTGTGGTGGGTGACATGGCCGGTTTTCTCGCGGCAAGCTATCTGCGCGGGGTTGGGTTCGTTCAAGTGCCCACCACCCTGCTGGCGCAAGTCGACAGCTCAGTCGGAGGCAAGGTCGGCGTAAACCTGAAGGCGGGCAAGAATCTCGTGGGGGCGTTTTACCAGCCTCAACTCGTCCTGTGCGATCTCGACACGTTGAAGACGCTGCCCAAGCGCGAACTCCGGGCTGGCCTCGCCGAGGTCATCAAGTACGGCATCATCGATGATGCCACCCTCTTCCGCCGACTCGAGCGTCGTTTGCCGGCGCTGCTGAAACTGGACGCCAAAGAACTGGCGCACGTGGTCGCCCGCAGTTGCCAAATCAAGGCCAAGGTGGTCGAGGAGGACGAACGCGAAGGCGGCGTGCGTGCCATCCTCAACTACGGCCACACCATCGGCCACGCACTTGAGGCAATCTCTAGTTATGGAAAGTATCTTCACGGGGAAGCCATCTCGATTGGTCAGGTGGCGGCGTCAAAAATCTCCCGTGATCAACACGGGCTTGGCCAAGCGGAGGTCGAACGGATCGAGGCGCTCTTCGCCGCCGCCGGTCTGCCAACGACGGTTGCCCTGTCCAAAAAGGACACTTTAAAACTACTCGCTGCAATGAAGCTTGATAAGAAAGTTATTGGAGGTCAGGTAAAGTTCGTTTTAGCCAAGTCTATTGGTCAGGTGGCCTTTGGAATTGATGTATCAAAAGCAACCATTAAGGCTTCGCTGCAGTGAACAGTTACTAAACTACTGGCAGCAGGGGCAAATACCGAAGAACTCCAAATTGTGTGTGATCTTCTTAAATCTAGTGTGCTTGGCCAAAGTTTCTGTAAGTGATTTTGGGAAACAATGATTCACCTCGACCACCGTTGAACACTCTGTACATATCATATGATGGTGATGATTGTCTCCCTCTGGTGACATCAGTTCATATCGTGCCACTCCGTCACCAAAATCGAATTGCTGGACCATGTTAATTTCCAGAAGCAGGTGTATGGTACGATAAATGGATGCCATATCGCATTCCCCGGAGATTTCTGAATAAATCTGGCGATTGGTAGTTGGGTTTACCTGCTGATGAAGATACTTAAGCACCGCCAGCCGCGGTTTAGTCAACTTATAGCCAGAGGATTGCAGACGCTCATTCCAATCTGAGAGTGTTCCCCTGTCATGAGCATGTCCTGTACAACAACTATGTTCCTTTGGCCGCATCGCGCTTTAGTGAGGGTGAAGGTGAAACATCATCCCAATACCGGCGAGCGCCAACCCCGCCGCGATGACCAGCATCTTCTGGGCGTTGAACTTGTGCCCCTCGGTGCTCTCGAAAAGGATCGTCGTAGAGACGTGCAACAAGATACCGATTACGATCGCTAAAATTTGTTTTTCGAAATTCTGCAAAAACGCCGCTCCGCCAAGCAACGCTCCCAAAGGCGCCATCGATCCAAACACCGCCAGTAAAAGAAGCGCCTTGGTTTTGCCCATGCCACTATTCAAAAGCATCGTGAAAAACACGATAGCCACCGGGTACTTGTGCAGAACGATGCCCCAGAGTAAACCACTCTTCCACGCCTCCGTGCCGTGTGAATGACTATGCCCATGTGAATGACTATGGTCATGTGAGTGACTGTGGCCCGCATGCCCGTCATCACCGCTACCCAACGGCATCCCCTCGAAAAATGCGTGCAGGCAAAGCCCGACCAGCAACGCGATTGGAATCGCCTCCTTATTCTGATGGTGCGCATGTCCGTGCTCGATGCCGCCCGATAAATACTCAAGCATCAATTGCAGAAAAAATCCGACTAATATAAACGCGCCAAAATAAGCGCCGGGATTCGCATCAATAGAATCCTCCGGCTTCGCATCAAAAACCTCCGGCAACAGGTGCAACGCCGTAATGGACAGCAGGTACGAACCGCTGAAGGCAATCAGCAGCTTAAGACGGTTTCTGTCCGTTGGCTTAAGCCAAACCACCGTCAAGGCAGCGGCTACCACTGAAACGATGAGGAGTCCAGTGATCATATAAGGGAATCTGGCTTAGTTTGTTACCGCTTGGCCAAGTTGCAATATACTTGAAATAGTCAGGCAGAAAAAACCGCCGCTCCCCTTGGGATGCGACGGCAAAAAATCACTTCATCAACAGTAACTGGCGCGCACGCTTAATAGCGTTGGCCATGCGGCGTTGGTAACGCGCCGGCAACCCGGTGTACTTGCGCGGCAGGATACGGCCATGACCGGTCACGAATGTCTGCAACAACTCCGTGTTGCGGTAGTCCAACTGGTCGATGGTGAAATCCACCTTCGGGCGCGGGCGAGGTGTGCGCGTCTGGCTCTGATTGCGGTTCCGCTTATTCTTGTCGTTCTTCTTGGGCATGTTATTTGATTTCGCGATGCAAAGTGTGACGACGCATGTTGGGGTTGTACTTTTTCATCTCCAACCGGTCCGGCTGCGTCTTTTTGTTGCGCTGCCCCATGTAGCGGGAAACCGGCTTACCGGCCTCCTTGGCTTCCGTGCATTCGAGGATGACTGTTTCTCTTGCCATAAATTATTCCTTCTTTGACTTGGGTTCAGGCAGATCCGCCTCGACCTTGTCCTTGGTCGCGGCCCCGGGAGTGGTGATGGTGCCCAACTGCCCAAGCGAGCGGTTTTGTACGGCGCCGTAACGCTCTAACTCCGACTGGGCGTCCACGCGAAAACGAGTCCACGGGATTGCGGTTAGCCGAGGCTGCGGGATCGGTTTACCGGTTAGTTCACAAACTCCGTACGTTCCCCGCTCAATTCTCTTAAGTGCCTCCTCGATCTCGTAAATAACATCCTGATCGGAGGACAACAGACTCAGGTTAAAATCTCGGTCAAAATTGTCCGTGCCGGAATCGGCCATATGGACGCCGTAGCTTTCCATCTCCTTGGCAGATTCCTTGGCCAAACCGTTGCGCTGGTCGGTCAGGCGTTCACGAAGACCAATCAGCACATTCTTGTGCTTCTCCCACTTGCCAGCACTCGGTGTCTTGGGCTGTTTGACCACCTTGCTTTTTTTGCCTCTCCCTATGGAAAGCCCCAAAATGGACGCGGTGGAGGCAGCTCCGAACTTCTGCTTGGCACGCTTCACCCGCTTTTTAACGGGAGTCTTTTTTTCCGGTGCGGTCACCTTTTTGGCAGCGGCCTTCTTCACAGGCGCTTTTTTCGCAACGGCCTTCTTGGC
>DKGH01000038.1:0-170 GCA_002453165.1 Verrucomicrobia bacterium UBA6775 | reverse complement strand
GCCTTCTTGGCGGGCACTTTTTTAGCCGGCGCCTTTTTAGCGACAGCCTTCTTGGCTGTGGCTTTCTTGGCTGGGGCCTTCTTTACCGCTTTTTTGGCGGGTTTTGTTGCTTTTTTGGCGACTTTTTTCTTCGCTGCCACGAGTTAAAAAAATGGTTTCTCGGCCGCAAA
>DKGH01000177.1 GCA_002453165.1 Verrucomicrobia bacterium UBA6775 | reverse complement strand
ATTCAGGTGCAAAGGTTAATTTTCAGAATCAGTTTGGTAGAACTCCATTACATAAATCTATCATTCATTTTCAAAACAATGAATCCGCTGAGATTGTTTCTTTTTTGTTAAAAAATGGAGCAGATACTGAAATCTTGGATCAGAACAGTGCCCCACCTGTTTACTATTGCCTTTTCAATCTTTCAAAACCGTACTTTGACTCTGATGTTGCCATGAAAACGATGAAAATGCTTTCCGAATTGGAGGTTCATGGGGCAAAGCGATCAATCGGATTTAAAGTACCCGGGTTAGATAAAAATAGATTAATAAATCAGATAAAAGAGATGTTGAAGGTTGATATTCGCTCCCTTTCAAGCAATCAAGTCGAGTTAATTGAAAGAATTGTTGATGAGGCAGGCGAATCATAGGCGGATTTGAACTTTATCCCTTAGTCAAACAATTGCCCTCGGCTTGGTCGAGCCCCTCGAGCTTGCGGCCAAACCATCGTTGAAGCAGCCCTTGGCTTGGGCTGAAAAACCATGCTGCCAGAAAAAGAATCGACCCAGCCACGACCATCGCCCCGGCGGGCGAACAATTCAGCCAAGTGGCCAGATGGATGCCGCCAACGGAGCTGAAAATGGCGTGCACAATCGTGATGGCAAACATTGGAGGTAGACGGTGAACGAGGAGTGATGCCGTGGCTCCGGGCAGGATTAGCATGGCAATCACGAGAATGGCCCCCACCGCCTCGAACGCGCTGACGATGATCACCGAGAGCATTCCCATCAGCGCGTAATGCATGACGGTGGAGTTAATGCCCAGAGACGACGACAGGCCGGAGTCGAAACTCGTCACCAGCAGTTCCTTGTAGAAAATCAGGATCAATAGCAGCGTGACGCTGGTGACGATGGCCATGCGGATGACTGACGGGGGGGCGATGGTGAGCATGTTTCCGCTGAGGAACAGCTCGGAATTGAGCACGGGAATCTTCTCCACCACCGACAGCGCACCCGGGCTCAGCTCGGTTTGCACGAGCTCAAATCCAACGAACGCAATCTCACCGTACAACACGCACTCGGCGTCAAGGTGCACGGCATCGGTCTGGCCAAAGCTGATGATGATCACGCCGATGGCAAACAGGCTGGAGAAGGTGATGCCGATGGCGGCGTCCTGCTTGACCCGCGTTTTTTTGTGGATCAACTCGATCAACACAGTGGTGACAATCCCGGCGACGAGCGCCCCGATGAACATCGGCAGGGTTTTCAGGCTGTGCGAAAAAAGGAACGCGATGGCCAGCCCGGGCAGGACGCTGTGGCTGATCGCATCGCCGACGAGGGCCATCCGGCGCAGGATCAGGTAGTTGCCGATCAGGCCGCAGGCTGCGGTAATCAGGAAGCCCATCAGGGCGATCCAAAGTGTGATCGGCAGGTTGACCGTCCACGGCTCCACCATGACTCGGGTCCAGTCGAATGCGGGAATAAATTCGCTCATGATCGCCCTCCGTATCCGCTTGGGCCGGTGGCGCTAGGGGTGAACGGCTTGTGAATCTCGGCGAAGCCGGGGATGGTTTTGCCGTGGGGATCGCGCGTGGTGTCGTCGAGCAAGCGCTCGAGTTCGCGCACCACCTCGTCGCCAAGGACGTGCTCGATCTCCTCGGCGTCATCGTGCACGTGGTCCGGCGCGATGTTGGCGGCATTGGTCAGGTAAAGCTCCCAGAGCCGATGGTTGCGGACGATCGTGCAGGCCAGTTGCCAGCCGCTTGGCGTGAACAGGATTTTGTTGCCTTCCTCGTGTAGCGTGGCCAGCCCGTTTTGCTCGAGGGCGTGGGTCTGCGGCGCGATCTCGTCGATGGTCTCGCGCCGTCGCTCCGCCAGTTCCTTGAGTGAGACGCTTTCCTCCGGCTGGGCGGCCCGGTTTTCCAAAACCTGATACATGGCCTTGAGCGTGTTTTCGCGCTGCACCCGTTTTGAGCGCGAGCGGTGCCGCAGCCAGCGAGTCAGCACGCCGTGCCTTGGCCCGGCGAAAAACGCGACGGCGAACACCGCGCTGGCACCGAGGACCATGCATGGGCCGGTCGGGATGTTGGGGCGTAAAAAGGATACAAACGCACCGAGCACGCCGGACGCCACGCCGAAGCCCACGGCATAAAGCAGCATGCGGTGCATGCGATCGGTCAGCAGATAGGCCGCCGCCGCCGGAGTGATCAGCATCGCGGAAACCAGCACCACGCCCACCGCTTGTAGCGCGATCACCACCGCAAACGCCACGAGCAACATCAGCAGGTGATGAATCCATTGGCTTGGTAGCGCGATGGCCCGGGCGAAGCCTGCGTCGAAACTGGTCACCAGCAGCTCCTTGTAAAAAAGGTACACCGCCGTGATGATGAGAATCGTGACACCGGCCATCAGCTTAATGTCGTCCTCTCCGATTGCTGCCGCCTGGCCGAACATGAACTTGTCGATGCCGCTCTTGTTTCCGGTCGGCAATCCCTGAATCATTGTCAGCAGGCAGACGCCGACGGCAAAAAAAGAGGCCAGCGTCAGGCCAAGTGCAGTGTCCTCCTTGATCCGTGTCGTCTGCCGGAGGTAACTTACGAAGAACGTGCCGATGAACCCGGCGAGCACCGCGCCGATGAAAATGAGAGTCGGATTTTTCCGGATGGAGTTGACGTCGAACTCCCAGTCCAGCAGACCGCCCGCATCGACACCGGAAAACAGGAAGCCAAGCGCTACACCCGGTAGCACCGCGTGCGACAGGGTGTCGCCAACCAGCGCCATCTTGCGGACCACGATGAAGCAGCCAAGCAGGCCGCACGAGATGCCCAAAAGCACCGCCCCGGCTACGCCGTAGCGCACGGCGGGGTCGCGGAAAGACAGGAACCGCAAAGCCTGTTGGCCAAGCGAGGATTCCTCCGCCACGTCGCTGATCTTCGCTGCCCAGGTACATTCCGGCAGTAACAGGCCAAGCGCGAGCAGGCCAAGCGCGACCGCCCAGCCCCGGCGCTTGGCCAAGTTTTGCAGCGGTGCAGGCACGTCAGTTAGCCCGTTGTCGGACGGCGTCGGCCACCTCGGAAAGGATGGTCAATCGGCCGCCGTAGGTTTTTTGCAACAGGTCGTATGTGAAGACATCCTCCGTGTCGCCGTACGCCACTACACGCATGTTCAGCAACAGAAGTTGGTCGAAGTAATTGCGCGCCGTCGGCAGGTCGTGGTGCACCACCATCAGCGTTTTGCCTTTCTCGCGAAGTTCGTGCAACAGCGCGATGATTGCCGTCTCGGTGGCGGCGTCCACCCCGGCGAACGGTTCGTCCATGAAGTAGACATCACTCTCCTGTGCCAGAGCGCGGGCAAGAAAAACCCGCTGCTGCTGGCCGCCGCTCAGGTTTGAAATCTGGCGGTTGGCGAACGGCAGCATCTTCACCTTGTCGAGGCAGTCACGGGCGATTTCGCGATCGGCTTTCTTTGGGCGCTTGAACCAGCCAACATGGCCGTAGCGGCCCATCATCACCACGTCCATCACCGTCACCGGGAAGTCCCAGTCGACCGATTCGCGCTGGGGCACGTAGCCCACGCGGCGGCGATTTTCCCGGTACGGTTTGCCGAAGATTTTCACCCAGCCGCTACTCGGTGGCACCAGGCCCATGATCGTCTTGATGAGGGTCGACTTTCCAGAGCCGTTCGGGCCTACGATACCAACCAGTTTGCCGCGGGGCACTTTAAGGTCGATGCCCCACAGCACTGGTTTTTTGTGATACCCGGCGGTCAGGTCGTGTACTTCCAGTGGCAAATTCGCCGTGTCAGGTGCCGGAGTATCGATCATTGCTCAAAAGCTAAGGTTGGTCCGGAGGCCGAATACAAGGGCATCGTCAAGTTCGCCGGTCGCACCCGGGTCACGCACCCATTGCACGCTGGGTTGGATGGTGAATTCGTCGCTCATGATGTACTCGTAGGCGGCCTCGATAACCGTCTCACTCGTGCGCCCCGGGAGGTCGCTGCTGATTGTGGCGTGCGACAGGCCAAGTCCAAACGTGTCTATGTCACGCCCCGGAATCAAGCCGATGTAGCTGGCTCCAAATTGGAAGCTGTACTCCACTTCGCTGCGATCCTCCGGCGCGAACCCGGCGCGGGCGAACAGCGCTAGCCCTTGGTCGCCGTATTCGCGGTAGACCATTTGCTCCGCCGAGGCATAGATGCCCTGTGTGCCGTCGTGGGCTGAGCCACCACCGAAGTCATCGAAGCTGCCTGCGTGGTGCCATGCCCCGAGCTTGAACACGCCGGGCAGGACATCCTCGCCACCGGTGTTTCGGCGATAGCCAATTTCACCCATGACAATGGTTCCCTGGCCGTTGCCTAGTTCCCAGTGCAGCCCATGACGGTTGACCGTGTCGTCGCCGTCCGGTGAATCAAAAGAGTCCCCGTCGAACAACCCCAAAAGCACGTAGATTGCTTCGCTTGGCTCCCAATGCAGGCGGCCGCCAAGTGCGGGAACGTAAAACGATGGGCCGCCGTTGAATGTGTTCATCGAGATGAACTCCGGCCAGCCAAAGGTTTCGTTGAAAAATAGACCGGCGGTGTCGAGCGTGGCGAACTCATCGTCCGCCAAGAGCAGCCCAGCCCGGAGGCTGAGGGACTTTGCCTCGAACGATTTTTCCAGCCACGAATCATACAGCCGGGCACTGCCGTACCCCTCAATGTTACTAACGCCCATAATGTCGCCCACGCGGCTTCTGATGCCGGAGCCGTGCAGATCCAAGCCGCTCACACGCAGGGTTGTCCCCTCCCAGCCAAGCGCTTGGCCAAGGTCTGCATCCAGGCCGAATGAACTCAGCCCGTTGTAACCCGTTCCGGTTCGTTCCCCGCCGGAGACGTTGCTTATCACTTCGGCGGAGTAGTCGAGGAAGATGTCGATCCCCTTGTCATTCCCCCACGTGGTGAATTCCCCGGCTTGGATCCCGGTCCATGACATTGCGATGATCGCCGACAGAAGAC
>DKGH01000021.1 GCA_002453165.1 Verrucomicrobia bacterium UBA6775 | reverse complement strand
CACCGACAGGCCAACAGTGATTCTGGCCAAGACCGTCAAGGGCTACTCCATGGGCACTGCAGCCGAGGGTAAAAACGTCGCCCATCAGGTGAAAAAAATGGATCTATCCTCGATTATTCATTTGCGAGACCGATTATTGCTTAACGATCGCGTCCCTGACGATGGCATTCCAAAGCTTCCCTATCTCGTACTGGAGGAAGGCTCGACCGAGCACAAATACCTGCATGCCCGCAGGCAGGCGCTTCACGGCTATCTGCCCCAACGCTTAAGCAACTTCACCGGCGACTTTCACGTACCTGAACTCAGTGATTTCGAAAGCCTGCTGGGCGAGCAATCCCGCGAAATCTCCTCAACTCTCGCATTCGTCCGGGCGTTAAACATCCTGCTCAAGGACAAGGCGATCGGAAATAAAATCGTCCCGATTATCGCCGACGAGGCGCGTACGTTCGGGATGGAGGGGCTGTTCCGGCAGATAGGCATCTACAATCCGCACGGCCAAAATTACGTACCACAGGATCGCGAGGGCGTTTCCTATTACAAGGAGGACGAAAGCGGCCAGGTGCTACAGGAGGGCATCAATGAACTCGGGGCCATTTCGTCATGGGTCGCGGCAGCCACCAGTTACAGCACTCACGACCTGCCGATGGTGCCGTTTTATATTTTCTACTCCATGTTCGGGTTCCAGCGGGTGGGTGACATGACATGGCTGGCTGGTGACCAACAGGCGCGGGGCTTCCTACTTGGCGCAACCGCCGGGCGCACCACTCTCAATGGCGAAGGCCTGCAGCATGAGGACGGGCACAGTCACATTCTCGCGAGCACGGTTCCCAACTGCATCTCGTACGATCCCACGTTCGCCTACGAGGTGGTGGTCATCATCCAGGACGGACTCCGGCGAATGTACGGCCCGGACCAGGAAAACATCTACTACTACATCACCCTGATGAATGAGACCTACCACCAACCGGCCATGCCGGAGGGTGCGGAGGACGGCATCCGCCGCGGCATATACAAGCTGCTCAGTAATGACGGCGACAAGGGCAAGGTGCAGTTGCTCGGCTCCGGCACCATCCTTAACGAGGTTATCAAGGCAGGGGAAATTCTTAGCAGCGAATACGGCATCGGCTCCGACGTCTTCAGCGTGACTTCATTCAACGAACTCGCCCGGGACGGACAGGATGCCGAAAGGCAAAACCTGCTGCAACCCGGGGCCGAGCCGCGCGTCCCGTACATCGCAAACGTGATGAGCAGCGATCCGGCGATCGCTGCCACGGACTACATGAAGAATTACGCCGAACAGATTCGCGCCTTTATCCCGGCGGAGTCTTACGCCGTACTGGGCACCGACGGCTTCGGCAGGTCCGACAGCCGCGAAAACCTACGCACCCATTTCGAAGTCAACCGGCGCTACGTGGTCGTAGCCACTCTCAACGAATTGGCCAAGCGCGGCGTCATCGAGTCAGGCGCCGTCAGCGAGGCCATCTCGAAGTACGGCATCGACGTCAACAAACCCAACCCGCTTTTCTGCTAAACCCGAGTCATGGCAATTGAAATTCATTTACCGGATATCGGGGCCGACTCGGCAGACGTCACCGAGATTCTCGTCGATGTCGGCGACGCAATCGAGGTGGACACGCCGCTCATCAGCGTCGAGGGCGACAAGGCCGCCATGGAGGTGCCCTCCCCCAAGGCCGGCACGGTCACGGAAATCAAATTGGCCGTCGGCGATTCCGTCTCCACCGGCACGCCAATACTGATGCTCGACCCCGCCGAGGGCGATGCTCCGCCAGCGGAACCCGAGCCGGTGACCGAGAATGAAAAGCTGGCTGAACCGGTGATCGTCGCTAAGGAAGTTGCCCTGCCCGATGTCGGCACCGACGAAGTTAACGTGACCGATGTCCACGTAGCCGTGGGCGATGAGATTGAGGAGGAACAGCCGATCATCAGTGTCGAGGGCGATAAGGCCGCCATGGAAGTGCCGTCGCCACACAAGGGCAAAGTCACCGAGATCAAGGTGGCGACCGGCGACTCTGTCGGCACCGGCACGCCGCTGCTCGTCATGGAGGTCACCGAGTTGCCGACTGCAGCCAAGCCAAGCGCACCCGCTGCCGCTCCCGCGCTTGGCCAAGCACCCACCCAACAACCGGTACAGCAGGTACAGCAAAGTGTCGCCGGGCCAAGCGGCTTCGTTGACAACCGCGAATACGCCCACGCTTCCCCCTCGGTGCGACGGGTGGCCCGCGAGTTCGGAGTGAACTTGGCCAAGGTGCGTGGCTCCGGCCGGAAGGGCCGCATCCTCAAAGAGGACGTTCAGAATTACGTCAAGGAAGCACTGCGCATTCTCGAGGCCGGCGGAGGCGGAGGCGATGCGCTTGGCCTGCTACCTTGGCCGGAGGTGGACTTCGATCAATTTGGTGACACCGAGGAGCAGAAGCTAACCAAGATTAAAAAACTGACCGGCGCAAACCTGCACCGGAATTGGGTGCGCATCCCCCACGTCACACAGTGGGACGAGGCCGACGTCACCGACCTCGAGGCGCTGCGCAAAAAACTCAACACCGCAGAAGCCGAGAAGGAATCCGGCATCAAGTTCACCCTGCTCGTTTTTGTGATGAAAGCTGTGGCGACCGCGCTGCAGCAATTGCCACAAATGAATTCGTCCCTATCCAGCGATGAGAAGAACGTCGTTCTGAAAAAGTACATCAATATCGGCATCGCGGTGGACACGCCCAATGGGCTCGTCGTCCCGGTCGTCCGCGACGTGCATGAGAAGGACTGCGTGGCGCTGACCCACGACCTTCGCGAACTCTCCGGGAAGGCCCGGGACGGCAAGCTCACGAAAAACGACATGACCGGCGGTACGTTCACCATCTCAAGCCTCGGCGGCTTGGGCGGCACACAATTCACCCCGATCATCAACGCCCCCGAGGTGGGCATACTCGGCCTGTCCCGCGCGGACAAAAAACCGGTCTGGAACGGCGAGGCGTTTGAGCCTCGGCTCATGCTGCCGCTGTCGCTGTCCTACGATCATCGCGTCATCGACGGCGCGGAAGGTGTCCGATTCCTCAACGCACTCAGGGAGGCGCTCGACGCCGTCAGGGAGGAGTTGCAGGCCTGATGAGCGATCCGATCAAGGCACAGGTCGTCGTGCTCGGCTCCGGCCCGGCCGGCTATTCCGCTGCCTTTCGCGCGGCTGATCTCGGGCTGGATACCGTAATCATCGAACGTTTTTCCAGTCTCGGCGGCGTCTGCCTCAACGTGGGCTGCATCCCGTCCAAGGCTCTCCTCCACTTGGCCAAGGTCATCAAGGAAGCCCGCGCCCTTTCCGCGCACGGCGTCGAGTTTGGCGAACCGCAAATCGATCTGGCCAAGGTTCGTGCGTGGAAGGAAAAAGTCATCGGCCAATTGACCAAGGGCCTCGGCGGCATGGCCAAGCTCCGCAAATGCCGCATCTTCAACGGGTACGGAAAATTTACCGCCCCCAACACCATCGCCGTCGAAGGCGAAGACGGGCCGGTCGAAGTCACATTCGAACACGCCATCATCGCCGCCGGCTCCAAGCCAATCCAGCTGCCATTCATCCCGCATGACGATCCCCGAATTTGGGATTCCACCGACGCGCTGGAACTACGGGAAACCCCCAAGCGACTGCTGCTCATGGGCGGCGGCATCATCGGGCTGGAAATGGGCATGGTCTATCAGGCGCTCGGCTCAACCGTCGAGGTCGTTGAGATGCTCGATCAGGTCATCCCGGCCGCCGACAAGGACATCATCAAGAATTTCACCAAGGCCACCCGCGACGTTTACCAGTACCGACTGGAAACCAAGGTGACCGCCGTTGAGGCGCAACCGGACGGCATTTCAGTCACGTTCGAGAGCAGCGACGGCAACACCGAGGTCCAGCAATACGACGCCGTCCTCGTTGCCATCGGCCGTACGCCCAACGGCAAACTGATCGACGCGGAGCAGGCCGGAGTCGAGGTGACCGACCGCGGGTTCATCGAGGTCGACAAACAACTCCGGACCAACGTCCCGCACATTCACGCCGTCGGCGACATCGTCGGACAGCCGATGCTGGCCCACAAGGGCGTCCACGAGGGCCACGTCGCCGCCGAGGTCATCGCC